>CALFIU010000033.1 GCA_937877455.1 uncultured Bacteroidales bacterium | reverse complement strand
ACCTTTGTCCTGCGGTTATTTGTGCCATTTTGTAACTTTTTTGTTGGGGAACTTAGGGGCTACAAAGGTACAAAATTTTCCATCAAGCGGAAAGGGGCTTCGGCCTCTTTCTCTTGAAAAAAATTGTTGCATTTTTAAGTTGAATTTAAGAAAATAAATATGCCGCATATCGAAAAAAGTTATTACATTTGCTTTCGTTAACAACAAATACAAAACATACGAAACAGAAATAAAGTAAAATATTAACATACAAAGCATTGACTATTATTCGCGTTCAAAGAAAAAAAGCCTGAGAAACTATTTTTTCAATTAGCCGAATTTTAGACCGTGCGTAATAGGGAAGTTGTTGAATACGCTTACACCATAAAGCACCCTTCAAGGGTGTGAACTATTCTATGGTGTAAGGGCGGGTTTCATCTCAGGTTTCCCGTTGAACGCGAGTAGAAAAGGTTCACGCCTTTTTTATTGGTCGATTTTTCAGCCCGAAGTGATTGATAGTAAATGCAATAAAACTATCAATCAAAATGGCAAACAAAAGTCTGCACAGGGCTAAGAACGCAAAAGAAGATGAGTTTTATACTCAAATTGACGATATTGCCGCCGAGTTGCACCATTATAGTCAGCATTTCAAAGGCAAAACCGTTTTGTGCAACTGCGACGACCCTTACGAGAGCAATTTTTTTAAATATTTTGCCCTCAATTTCAATCAGTTAGAACTGAAAAAACTGATTGCAACCTGTTACGACGGCTCACCCGTGGCTGATACGCAGTTGTCGCTGACTATTTTTGAACCTGACGGCTCAACTCACACTGACATCGAGAGTGTAAAAACACGTGTGCCACACAAAATTGTTATTACAGAAGTAACAGATGTTAACGGCGACGGTGCTGTTGACCTCGCAGATGTGGAGTATCTCATCAAAAATGACAAAAACGTTCTTACCACTCTGAAAGGTAATGGAGATTTTCGTAGCAAAGAATGTATCGAACTTCTCAAAGAAGCCGACATCGTGGTAACAAATCCGCCGTTTTCACTTTTCCGTGAATACATTGCACAATTAATTCAGTATGAAAAGAAATTTCTCATAATTGGCTCTCAAAATGCAATTACTTACAAAGAGATATTCCCATTGATAAAATCGAACAAGTTGTGGCTTGGATACAAGGCAGGTGATATGTCTTTCTGCGTGCCTGACTATTACGAAGAACGCCAGACACGTTTTTGGATTGACGATAGCGGTCAGAAATGGAGAAGTTTGGGCAATATCTGTTGGTTTACCAATCTTGACCATTCCAAACGTCACGAAATACTTGACTTGTACAAAATTTACAATCAAGACGAATATCCAAAATACGACAATTATGACGCAATCGAAGTCAGTAAGGTTGCCGATATTCCGCTTGGTTACGACGGTGTTATGGGTGTCCCAATCACGTTTTTGGACAAGTACAATCCAGAACAATTCGAATTAGTTGGAATGGGTGAGGATAATGGCAATGGACATTCGGGAGGCGTGTGGCAAGGTGGCTCTAAGTCTTGTTTGGTTAATGGTAAGGCAGCATACAAACGTATTTTTATTCGTAAAAAACAATAAATACTATGAAAATAAGACTTCAACCAATCAAAATCAGCGACCTTTTCGACGGTTTTGTCAACAGCGAAGAGGAGGGTGTGTTCGGTTATCACGGCAAACTGAACATCCGCCCAAAATATCAGCGCGAATTTGTCTATAAAAACGAACAGCGCAACGCCGTTATAGAGACTATCAGGAAAAATTTTCCTCTCAATGTAATGTATTGGGTTGAAAATGAGGATGGAACTTACGAACTTCTCGACGGACAACAGCGTACAATCAGTATTTGTTCGTTTCTTGGTGGCGAGTTTATGCTCGATTGGAACGACAATCTCAAAGGTTGGGTCAATCTTACTCCAACCGAACAACAGCAAATCAATGACTATGAGTTGATGGTGTACATTTGCAGCGAAGGCACCGACGAGGAGAAAATAGAATGGTTCAAAGTAATCAACATTGCTGGCGAGAAACTCACAAACCAAGAGATTCTAAACGCTGTTTACAGCGGACAATGGGTAACCGAGGCAAAAAGAAAATTCTCAAAGACTGGTTGCGTCGCCTACAAATTGGGCAGCGATTATATGAGCGGCAATCCTATTCGTCAAGATTATCTTGAAACGGCAATCCGTTGGATTTCAAACGACCAAATTTCAAAATATATGGCCGACCATCAGCACGACACCAATGCCGACGAGCTTTGGCTATATTACAATTCTGTTATCCAATGGGTAAAATCTAAATTCACCAAAAGGCGCAAGGAGATGAAATCCGTTCAGTGGGGTTTTCTCTACAATCAATACAAGGATGCCAAACTCGATGCCGCAGAACTTGAAAATCGTATCTCAGAATTGATGAAAGACAGCGATGTAGTAAAGAAACCAGGCATTTATCCATACGTTCTCGACGGCGACGAAAGGCATTTGGACATCCGCGCCTTTGACGACAACACCAAGCGCGAAGTATATGAAACCCAAAAAGGAATCTGTCCGCATTGCAAAAAGCATTTTGAGATAGAACAAATGGAAGCCGACCACATAACTCCTTGGTGTCAGGGCGGACACACCGTAAAGGAAAATTGTCAGATGCTCTGCCGCGATTGCAACAGAAAGAAGTCGGGGAAATAGTTTGGTGAGAGAAAAAAAATTTTCTCGTCAGTTTGTAATAGTTTGATTTTTTGTAAGTTTGCAAACGAACTAAAACGTTACATCTATGACCAATAACGCCCCGATAGTAATCTACCAAACCGCCGATGGACAGATGCAAATCGATGTCCGTATGGAGAATGAAACTGTATGGCTTAGTGCCAACCAAATGGCAAAACTATTTGATAAAGAGGAGTCTAATATTCGACGCCATATTATCAATGTTTTTAAGGAAGGTGAACTTTCAAAAGATAATAACGTGCATTTTTTGCACGTTAATAATGTAAAGAAACCTGTTCCTTTTTACAACCTTGACGTTATTATCTCCGTTGGCTACCGCGTAAAAAGTCAACGCGGCACTCAGTTTCGTATTTGGGCAAACAAAGTCTTGAAAGATTACCTCATCAAAGGTTACGCCGTAAACAACAACCTTTCAAAACAGAAATACGATGATTTGAGCAACCTTGTAAACGTTCTTGGTCGCACGATAAAGACACAGGAAAAACTCACTTCCGATGATGCAGCGGCTCTTATCGACGTTGTTTTAAACTACAACTATGCACTCGACACGTTGGATAATTACGACTACGAGCGGTTGAAGATTGACAAGACAACCAAAACCGAACCTTTCCACGCCACATACGAAAACGCAATGGCAGCTATCAACGCATTAAAAGCCAAATTCGGCGGGAGTGCGCTGTTCGGACGCGAAAAAGACGAGTCGTTCAAAAGTTCCATCGGACAGATTTATCAAACTTTTGGCGGCGTAGAACTTTATCCCTCGGTGGAGGAAAAAGCGGCTATGTTGCTCTATCTTGTTACCAAAAACCATTCTTTTAGCGACGGCAACAAACGTATTGCCGCAACACTTTTCCTGTGGTTTATGGACAACAACCATATTCTTTACAATCCCGACGGCTCCAAGCGAATCGCCGACAACACACTCGTTGCCCTCACGCTAATGATTGCCGAAAGTCGCACCGAGGAGAAAGACACAATGGTAAAAGTTGTCGTTAATCTTATAAATCAAGATAATTAAAAATATCATTCCTCATACATCTCCGCCGCCTGCAAGTGCATTTCATAAATTTCGTCAGCGAGCCATTGAGTTTCAATTACTTTGAGCATAATGCCACGCGAAAGCAAGTGAGAGGAAAAGTCGAAGGTAGGACGCATAACAATCTCAAAATCAGAATAATCTTCCTCGGTAGCAATTTCCCTTTGAGTATGATGAAGCGGAAGGTCGCGCAAGAAATAACGCTCGCTGTCGTAAGCCCTCAAAACAATCCTTTCCGCCGGTGCATTCACCTCGCTGACAATGCCGAAACATTCGCTGAAATATTCCGCCGCATCGAAATCGGGGTCAATGTCAAAATGTAGGTCAGAAACCTCCACACGCTCAAATCTATCCAACGAAAACACGCCGAAAAATCCGTTTCTATGTCGGCAAAGCGCATACCACCGTTGGCGGAAAAGTTTCACGCAATATGGCATCATCAAAAATTTCTTCGGTTCCGACGCTCCATAACGTCGATATTCGGCACTTATCATCAAACTCTCTTTCATGGCTTTGATGACGGTCTGCAAATGCGCCCCGCCCGACGGAACGTTTTCCAAAAGTATGCGGTTTTGAACGCTCAAACCCTCGCTGAGAACATTGCCTACACTGATTGTAGAAAACATCCAATTTTGAATTGAATTGTCGCGCAGAACTTCCTGATTGTCTATGTAATACTTGTAGCCGTCGCGACGGTCGCAGTCGATGATGATGCCAAAAATATCCAAAATCGCGTCCTTGTGGCGGTTGAACGTTGTACGCGCCATTTCCACGCCGCCGCTCATTTCTTCACCCACCCAAAGTCGGTTGATTTCTGCAAAGGTAATTTTCCCGGCATTGTTGATGGTATTGACGAGCCAAATGTACTGTCTGAATAGTGATGGTGTAGCCATAATGCAATTTTTTTTGCAAATATATAAAAAAATCCAAACCTGTACCGCCAAATGGTACAACCTCATCTTTACTTTGCAGCCGACAATTTGATTCATCAACCATTTAAAACATTAAAGAAATGAAAAAAGTAACATTTGCTCTTATGAGCCTCGCAATGATTGTTTCGATCGCACTATCGTCTTGCAGCAAGGACGACGACGAGACACCGCTCACCATTTCGCAGACCACCCTCACGATGGCTCACGGCGACACTCTCTCAATCACCGCCAACCAGAAGTCAACATTCACCACCGCCGACCCTTTTGTGGCGACTGTAACTTCCGACGGAAAGATTGAGGCTAAGCACGTTGGACAGACCATAGTAACAGCCACGGCAGGCGGACAGTCAAAGGTGTGCGAAGTAACGGTGAAACCAACAATCAACCTCTACAAAGAGCCAATCCTCGACTTTGACCTCACCAAGGATGCAATTAAGGCTCAGGAAACACGTCCGCTCGAAGAAGACCGCGACTCCGTGCTGGTTTATTCCGACAAAAAGACGTACCTGATGTACTACACCTTCGACCAACAGACCTCGAAGCTCAAAAGCGCAACATACGGTATGCCCAACATCTCGTATGCCCAGTCGTCGGTGCTGACAGACTTTCTCATTGAGCGTTACCAGCCCATCGACATGAAAGAGAACAATTGCTACTTCATCGATTCCGCCGACCCAAACACAGCGTCGATGATTGTATCGATGGAATTATCAGTAAACCGCCTGCAAATTGATGCAATTGTGGTCTATCTGAAAAAGAAATAAAAATTTCCCGCGCTATCATGTACACAATTCAAAAATAATGCATATATTTGCCGTGTCGGTGCGGCGTAAAAACCGCGCCGACGGCATATATACAATAGAGGCGTTACAAGACGCTTTGTTTTGGCTTTCTAAAACTTGGTCGTTTTATTCCTGTCAAATTCAAAGCAACACAGTAATGTCTGCGGTTATGTATTATCTCAGGCCGAAAGGTTTGATGTGTACATATAGCGTGGGCTTTGGTGTTGCTCGTTCATGATAACTTGGCAAGGCCAAGAATTTTCATTCGAAATATTTTTGAAATTAACGAAACAAAAACTACCTTTGCAACAAAATTAAATGTACCAAATGAACAGACAGAGCGAACAATTATCGGCGGACAAAAGCCTTCATACCGCATTCGACCAACCATTGGCTTCAAAAGAGATTCTATCTTGTTTGCAGCAATGTTTGGGTGGGGATTCTTGTGTGCAGATTAAAATAGACGGCAGAAAAGTCATCAAATATACTTGTAACGACAAGACACATATATTGTTAACAAAGGCAGTAACATATCTCGGCAACCCTCATCCCATTTTTAAAAAACGCATCCAACTGCCAGATTGGTACCAAGGTTTTGCATTGAATCATAAGGATTTTGATATTCGATTTTTAGGTGTTTATCATTATGAAGGCAATATAGTTTTCGTTGATTTTCAAAAAGATACATATCTACAACACGGTCTCCACAATTCATCCGCACATGTTTATGTCAATGATTTGTATCAAGGAATGACATTTGGGAAATTTGAGAAGACCGATAAATTAGGTAATAATTTAGTGGTTGTTCGCTACGACAAATTCAAAGCCTATTTGGATGATACTATCATAGTATCAGAGAATCTATTTGATTTGTTCAAAAAATTCAATTGTGGCTATCCATTCGGACAATGGCTTTACGCTTTTGACATAATCAAAGAAATGCACGAGAAGAATTGGCGGCAGTGGCGGCAGGCTGAATGGGCAGGTTGGTTTTTGGAATATAAATTCAACGATTTCACAATTGCTAACCATACAGAAAAACAAATGCGGTATGTTGGAAGCGAAAACAAAAGTAACGGAGAATTTGATTTTGACATCAAATTTGAAGATGATGATTTCTTTGGGGATTTGAAGGCAAGCGACATATCCAAAAATGAAACACCAGGCAACGACCAGCAAACTTTGATTGACTGTATTTACAGATATGACAAGTTTTGGTATGTTATTTACGAACACGAAACTATTAAGGACAGTCAAATAACTAATTACGAAGCCACAATTGCCCGTAACAAATATATCAAACAACAAGACTCATCATATACGAAAGATGAAATGTCATACCACGAACGTATGAAACACAGCGTTAAGTTTGTAAAAATGTCGATTGTGGAATTAAACCGAATAAACTACAATGAAATATTAAAACCGTTTCATCAAGGTCACCAGCCTGATGGCTCGGCAAGAAAACCAAAATTCAACATCAACAAAAAAATATTGGACAACGACAATTTCGTTGTTTTCAGATACGTATATCAACTGGAAAATGAAAAAGTTTAAATTCATAGATCTTTTTTGCGGAATAGGGGGATTTCACCAGGCAATGTCACAATTGGGAGGACAATGTGTTTATGCTTGCGACATTGACGATGATTGCCGCAAAACATATGAAAACAATTACGGCATCCGACCCGACAGGGACATCACCAAAGTTGATGCAAATACAATACCTCAATATGACGTTTTGTGCGCGGGATTTCCATGCCAAGCATTCTCAAAGGCCGGCAAAAGACTTGGATTCAATGACGAAACCAAGGGTACATTGTTTTTTGACGTTGAGCGTATTATGCAACAGACTCAGCCAAAATATGCCCTTCTTGAAAACGTCCGCAACCTCGCATCTCACGACGGAGGCAACACTTGGCGTGTGATACATCAACATCTTGTGTCCATCGGCTACAATGTTTTGAAAGATCCGGTAATTTTCAGTCCTCACTATATAGGAATACCACAGCATCGCGAGCGCGTGTACATTATGTGCATACGTAAAGACATCGGCGACCTGCCCGAATTTGTGTTCGACAAAAACAAAGTGCCGACTTGCAAAATTAGTGACATCCTCCAAAATGACAACGAAATAACTGATTTGGAATGTTACAAATTGGAAGAGGATAAAATAACTTTGATTGACCTTTGGAACGAGTTCATACAAAATATCCATGAGGACAAATTGCCCGGATTCCCCGTCTGGAGCGAGTATCTAAAACCAATCGACCCAACGGAGGATATGTCGGAATATCCTAAATGGAAAATCAATTTCATTCAGAAAAACAACCTGTTGTACCTACGAAACCAAGATTTTTTGGACGAATGGCTACCACGTGCACGCAAACATCCATTGTTTTTCGGCGCGAAAGCAAAATTGGAATGGCAAGCCGGACAAACCGACAAGCCAAATATTTGGGAAAACATTTTGCAATTCCGACCATCAGGCATCCGAATCAAACCAGGCACATATTTCCCTGCATTGGTAGCAATTACTCAGACATCAATTGTCGGTGTCCGCAAGCGTTTCCTTACTCTGCGCGAATGTGCAAGACTTCAAAGTTTCCCTGACTCATTTCAACCCGATGTCGTGGAAGCACAAGCGTATAAACAATTGGGCAACGCTGTAAATGTCGAGACCGTTAAGATTTTCGCCAAATACATGTTCGGCGACAAGGCGACACTCAGCAAGTATTCGACTCAAAATAAAATCGTTCCTATTGATTTTTTGGCTATCGCAAAAGAATTTCCAGCCGAAATTATTGAAAACCACGACACTATCAATGCGGAAGGTTTGGATTCTTCAAAAAATTTACTTGTATCATTGGTGAAGAATGATACCATCGAACTGTTGCTTGACGGAACGACAAACGTCTATTACACAGGTAAAAAGTTTCCTTCAACAGTGCATCTCAATCATCTTTACTACTTTATGCCTTACCGTAAGGGTAAAGGGATAAGGGATTTGTATTATATAAAAGTTGCACGTGTAGGATCCAAACACGAAGTTCACCCCGAAGCCGACCCAAACGATTTACGGTTGGTGTTTGAAATCGAATTTGTCAAACAACTATTTCCTGACTATTTGCCTATTCAATTGGCGATTTGGAACACATTCACTGATACTAATTTAGAGAAAATTTTGAACATGCAATATTTGAAAAAAACAGCATGATGGATATTGATTCATTTTGAAAAATCCAAAAATAGCGACACCCTCGGCATCCTAATCTCCGGCATCAAGAAAGGCGCATTGGACGGTGTGGAAAATTTGATTGCAGAATAATTAACTTTTTTCCGCAAGATATGATTTTTTTCGTATCTTGCGGAAAATTATTTAAAGGTAAAAACTATGTCAAACAAATACACATTCGTCAGCCTTTGCGAGGAGATTCTCGCACTTGAAAAACAACCGATGTCGCCCGACGAAATATGGCAGAAGGCAAAAGAAACAGGTATTGACCAAAAACTCGGCTCCACGGGCAAAACACCGACAGCATCAATCGGAGCAAGACTTTATGTGGACATCCGCGACAACGGAGATAATAGCAAGTTTATACAAGTGTCTAAACGTCCGGCAAGATTCATTCTCAAAAGTCAGGATTTCAACAAAACTGAAATAGAATCCGCCGTTCAAAAGGCAGATGCAACAACGGCAAAACAAGTATCAAAATTCAACGAACGCGACCTCCATCCATTGCTCGTAAAATACGCATACCAAAGTCCGCACTTCAAGAGTTATGTGAAAACAATCTATCACGAAAAATCAACCAAAAAAAACAAAGGCGCAAACGAATGGTTGCATCCCGACTTGGTTGGAGTGTATTTCCCATTCGGAGATTACAACAAAGCAACAACCGAACTTCAAAAGGCACTGAGCATCAATTCAATAAAGTTGTTTTCGTTTGAAATGAAAAAAGAACTCAACTACACCAACCTAAGAGAGTGTTACTTTCAAGCGGTTTCTAATTCAAGTTGGGCAAACGAAGGATATTTGGTTGCACTCAAAATAGACGAAGATTCAGATTTCCGTAACGAAATTCAGCGGCTCGCCAATTCATTTGGCATTGGAATCATTAAACTCAATGCAGAAAACATCGACGAATCCGAAATCATTTGCACCGCTCGTTTCAACGACATTCTTGATTGGGACACGCTCGACCGCTTGGCAGAAGATTCTCCCGATTTTCGAGCCTTCATTTCCGACCTCAAAGAAGACATCGCCCTCCAAAAAGTAAAAAGCAAATACGATGATGTTCTTAAAGACGAAGAATATGACGATTATGTGAAAGAAAAAAAAATCGCGTAAGGTAGTTTTACACATTTTTGGCACCTGACAAAGTGTGTTTCAATTCAAAATCTTGGCCACAACCCCGAAAAAAATCGAGTTATAGACAAGATTTCGATAAATATTTCTTAATTATACAAAAGAATCAGCCATCAAGTCTTTTCTGCCAATAAGGCTAAAAATTGTTATCTTATTACCCTCGTTAATAATGCGCAAGGTTCTCAAAATCTCGCCCAAAGTGGAGCCACTCGTGGTTACATCGTCGATAATAAGCACATTTTGTTTGCGAATTTGTCTGCACAGTTCGGCATCGGCATCAGTCTTAAACGTAAGAAAACGCATTATATAAGGACGGAAACGACTTTTTTTAACATCTTTGGCAATTGTAAAATAATCCTTCCGGTGAATGTCGTCGAGCATCGACTGAATTGATTTTTTCACCTCTTCTTTCTGTTTCTCAGTGTAACGCGGACGTCCGTTTTCTAAAACATCATTCAAATACTGCTCTCGATAACTGTCCATATCAAAATCAATGTTAGATGGCAAAGCCTTAATCAATTCCATCTTTTGCAAATGCGGCTGAGCAAAGCGGTAAATGTAACGAAGCATATATTTGTTAACCTCGCTCGACGATTCTGGCATAACAACAAGGTCGTAGTCGTAAAGGTTGATTTTTTTGTGGAGGGCATCAACCGCACGCTTTATAAAATCGGTAAGATTGGAATTGTTTTTTAAATCACCAGTAAATTTCAGATATTTAATAAATTCCGACCGCACACTGCCCGATACATCATCGCGGAACTCATAGCCATAGTAAAAGCAATGTCCAAACGCCTCAACTTTATATCCGCTACCTGTAAGCGTGATAATATCAGTTGCGCCATCGTGTTCAAAATCAAACACAAACCTATTTGTTCCATCAAAAAATGTTATGCCCATATCGAAGTAATTTTTTGCAAAGTTAATAAAAAAATAATAAGTTGTACCCTCACCAATAGTAGTCGTTGCCGCCCTTGTCCTTCTGCCCTGAGTGAAGTCGTTTGGCAAGGTATGCGGCGGCAAATATTGCGTGCGCCTTGTAGTCGAGATGTTTTTCTTCTGTCATAATTTTCGTTGTTTTGGGTTGACGACAAAGTTATGAAATATTTTTGAAAGAAAGAAACGGTAGTGTCAAAAAACAATTACGCTTTCACGTTAATTTCATTTGAAAATATCAGAGCAACTTTTTAACTTTGCATTTTTTTTATTTCTTATTGGGACATTATGCAGCGGGAGAAGCCGCTGCATAATGTCCCTCTTTTTTATTTTTCATATTTAGAAATTATTAAAAAAGCGGCTGATGCGGACTTCCCGTGTTGCCGCCATTTTTGTTTGTAACTTACATAAAGATAATTATTTATCTTGGCTTTGGGAAGGGGACAGTGCAAAGTTTATGTAAAGTTTCTTTTATTTTAGACAAACTTATAATACAAACAAGGGGACTGACGTCGTCCGTGTCCGACGAGGAACATGCCCATAGCGTTCATAAGGACTTGCCGAAGGAACTTGTAGAGTTCGTGGAGGCCATTCCGGACCCGCACCGGACAAAGGGAGGACACATCGTGTACGTATTGAAGGACATCCTGCTCCTTGAGCTGATGGCCCGCATGAACCAGTGCGTGACACGCAAGGACATAATAGAGTTCGGGAAAAGCCACCTGCCCAAACTGCAAAGAATGGGCATGCTCATGGACGGCGTGCCGTCAGAGCCGACACTGTACAGGATTTTGCAAAAGGTTGATAGCCAGATATTTAAGAGTTTGCTCCACGACTTTGTCGCAACCCACATGCTCGTGATAAATGGCGACGGAATAGAATGCGTAGCGGTCGACCGCAGCATGATAACAAGAGAGTTGAACCGCAACAAGGATATGCGCAACGGCAAGTACAACCCGGAACTTGCGCAACGCAAACGAGATGCGCGGATGTGTGGACGCAACCATTTCAGGAAGATGGATGATTCGATGAAAGAGTTGGTTGACAAGCATTTGGAAATGGTTTTTAGTCCCGAACAAATAAGCGGCAGGATGAAAAAAGAAGGAGTCGCAATCGTGAGCCATGAAACGATACACAAATACGTATATGACGACAAACACTTTGACGAAATAACAGAGGAACAGGTCGCAAAAATACAAACTATACTGAACAACAGACCACGGAAAAGATTAGGGTACAAAACGCCATTCGAGGCCTTTCTGGAAATGTATCATGATTTTGGAAACAATGTTGCATTTTTAAGTTGAATTCTGCTATTGTTATAGGCAAAAATCTCAAAAAAATGGCCACACTCAAAACAAAAACCATTAATTCGGAAATCGTCTATCTTCTTGATGAGGGGACAAAAATCTTTTCTGGCATCGCCTTCAAGGGCAAATTAACAGCAGAAAAACTGTTGTCACTGCCGTTGGAAACAATCAAACGGATTAAGAACGACATAGGATTTCTTTGTC
Source organism: uncultured Bacteroidales bacterium (assembly GCA_937877455.1). GTDB lineage: Bacteria > Bacteroidota > Bacteroidia > Bacteroidales > UBA3824 > UBA3824. The sequence goes on along the minus strand of CALFIU010000033.1, from coordinate 22,664 downwards.
AAAATCCGTCTTCCTCTGCCTTTTACGCTCAACGCCGCCAACAATCGCTGTCGGATTTTTTTCGCTCTGAGATTTCACGTCAAAAAGAAAACGGCAAATTCCGCACCGCAGAAATCTACGCCTCGGCAATGCGGAGTTTCCAAAAGTTCACTGGTAACGACATCACCTTCTCCGACTTGACACCCAAGTTGATAAAAGGCTATGAACTCCATTTGTCGGAATCGGACTTGACACAAAACACCATCGGCTTTTATATGCGTGCGTTGCTTGCGGTATTCAACAAGGCGGTTAAGCAAGGATTGACAGAAGACAACAGACTTTTTGACAACGTTTTCACTGGCATCGACACCACAGTAAAACGTTCAATAAAAATCACTGAAATCAAAAAAGTGTCAGAATATCAGCCCGACAACAGCGACTGCCTAAAACAATTTGCTCGGGATATTTTTGTGCTGAGTTTCTTGTGCCGAGGAATGTCTTTTGTGGACATTGCCGCCCTCAAAAAATCCGACATCAAAAACGGCATACTCACTTATCATCGCAGCAAAACGGGTGGCACAATTTCAATTAAGATTGAGCCTGCAATCAAAAAAATCCTCAATCGAAATCCGTCGCAAAACAAATACCTTTTGCCAATAATCAAAGACGAAAACTCCAACTTCCGACGCCAATACCTTTCAACGTATCACACTATCAACATTGCGTTGAAAGAAATCGGAAAAAATCTCCACATCTCCACACCTCTTACAATGTATGTAGCCCGACACTCGTGGGCAAGCATTGCAAACGCTTCAAACATTCCGCTCGCAGTTATCAGCAAAGGCTTGGGACATCGAAACCAATCTATTACGGAGATTTACCTCAGCGAAATCGACAACAATGAGGTTGACAAAGCCAACAAAAAATTGATAAATCTCTTGTCGAGAGAGTGAAAATAACGCTACAAATATATTAAATTTTTATTTCATAGACTAAATTTTGCACATTTTTTTTTTAGATATTTTTTTACGATTACTAACTATCTGATTTACAGTATATATTTTTATATTTTCACTCTCTCGACAAGAGAAATATAAACGTAAACACATCATAAAAAATGTCGTATAGTCTAATAGCAAACACAGGGTTGCACTTCACTACAACCCATATAAATATAAACGTAGAGGAGCCGCTTGTAATGTCAAACGGCAAAACCTTGAAATACACCTTTTTGGAGGCTGTTGATTTCCTCAACGACTGCCGAATAAGGGTTGATGTCTGCACTTCCAAAGATGGATGTTATGTACCCGTCAACTATCTTAAAACCAACGATTTGATTGATTGTTCTAATGGAACTATAATAACTGACGACAGCGGGGTTCCACGGATGGACAAGAACACTATACTCAATTCGGTGGAAAACTATCCGGCAGGCAGTCCCGAACTGATGAATGTCAACTCGCTTGCATCACTAAGGATAAAACAAGGAACGGATTCCAAAACAGCTTTTGAATTATTGTTAAACAGATGGCTTCCAATGCCAATGTATGAAACCGACATCAGCGGTCAGCCCACTGGATTTCCAAACGGTTGGGCAAGGGTTAGAATTGATGCTGATGGCGAAAAACAGAAAAACGGCTACCAACGTTTCCGCCTTACGTGGGCTTTCGACACAAAAACGTTGTCAGAATACGATTTGCAGATGTTGCGACCGTTTTTTGAAGAAGGCAGTCCCGAAAGCAAAAAATTCGCACTTTGCAACCGTGCCGACATACTCTTGGGTGGGTTCTTGACTATTCCCGATGGAAGCAACGACGCTCCTGTAAGCGATTATTTACTTTCGATTTTGGGTTTGGATTTAGACAAAATCGAAGGACACAAATACAAATTTTTGGCGTATTACATCTTCCTTATCAATTACATAAGGCTTTCAGGCGGTGCGCCCGATATTGTCCTTTACAACAAAACCGACAAGCAAATCCCTGTGGATATGTCGGTTGACATAGGCAACAGCCGCACGTGTGCAGTATTGTTCGAGAAAGGCGATTTCACCAAGGCTGGAATGTTGAGGCTTCGTGATATGACAGAACCGTGGCGTAGTTATGAAAATGCCTTTGATATGCGCATCGTATTCCGCCGTGCTGATTTTGGCGGCGACCTCACGCAGGACAAAACATTGTTTCAATATCCGTCGCTGGTACGTGTCGGAGAAGAAGCCAAACATCTGATATACCGCTCACTCGAAAACAACGGCGAAAGCGGAAAAACAACCAACTATTCTTCACCGAAACGTTATCTTTGGGACAACAAACGTTACGACGAAAAATGGGAGTTTCTCGTTGTTGACGACGATTCCACTTCGTTGAAAGTTGCCCCACAAATATATATAGAGGGTTTTACGGATTTGTTTGATTCTGACGGCAATTTTGTACCCGAACAGACAAGAAGCCTGTCGCTCGAAGATGATTCGTGTCGATACAGCCGCAGTTCGCTGATGAATTTTGTAATGATTGAAATGCTTTGGCAGGCTTACAGTTATATGAATTCCGACCGCTACCGTGTAAAATGGGGCGATGTGGACTGCCGCCGCTATTTGCGTTCTATTATTATAACGTGTCCTACGGCTATGCCGTTGGAGGAACAGCGAGTGTTGAGGACTTCGGCTCAGACGGCATCGTTGCTTTTGAAAAAATTTAACCCAGAATTGCCCGACATCAAGATTGTCCCCGATCCTGAAAAACTCAAAACCACCGACGACCCCGACGAACTTCAAAAACGTGGCTGGCTCTACGATGAAGCATTTGCCAATCAGTTGGTGTATCTATACGCCGAATTGGTAGAAAAATATGGCGGCAAGGTCAGCGACTTTTTCAACCTCAAAGGTCATTTCCGCAAAGAGATGGAAGAAAACGGTTTTGAAGGCAACTCGCTTACTATCGGCACAATTGACATCGGAGCAGGTACTACAGATGTAATGATTACAGCCTACGGTCAGAAAGGGCGTGGAAAACTTATCCCTGTGCCTTTGTATTATGATAGTTTTTATTCGGCTGGAGACGACATCATTCGCAATATCATCCGCGACATTATTCTCGAAGGACGCAGCGATAATGGCGATTCGTCTTTTGGAAGTATCGACAACGCCCTCAAAGCGCGAATCAAAAACATGTCGGCTGACGATTTGATGAAAATAGAGAGGGTAAAAGATACTAAACTCTACACCGATTATGTAAGTCAAATACGCTCGGCAATCGATGCTGACGAGATTTCTCATATAAAAAATGAATTGATACATGATTTGATTCACCACTTTTTCGGGGATGATTCGGCGAACATGAGCCAAAAAGACCGCCGAATCCGTTTGGATTTTTCAACGCAAATAAGCATTCCGATGGCGCAGTTTTTCTTGGAAATGTTGAAAGAAAACCGTCCTCCAAAGAATTACGCTTTCAACGAGATTTTCCCGAAGGAAAAGCCAGCGCACTACCTTTTGGATCATTTTGAATACCATTTCGGATTCAGATTCGAGGAATTGAATTGGAAGTTTGACCCCGAAGTTTTGGGACAGATTGTGGCGGATACGATGGAGCCGCTTATTAAGGCTTTATCGGTGGTGATTTATGCACATAACTGCGATGCGCTTGTTTTTTCGGGACGACCAACGAGCCTAAAACCGCTTACGGAGTTGCTGTTAAAATATATTCCTGTAGCACCACACAAGATGATACTTCTCAACCAGTATCATGTTGGCAAGTGGTTTCCGCTTTCCACGCCCGAAGGCTATTTTCTCGAAAACCAAAAGGCGGTGGTGGCAATTGGAGCGCAGGTAGGACACCTTGCAAGCACCGAAGGATTCAAGGGTTTGGTTTTGGATTTCTCCACACTTGCCAAGACCATGAAATCAACAGCAAAATACATTGGTTTCTATGATGCGGATTTGAAAGAAATATCAGCACCATTTTTGACACCCGAAAAATCGGCGGCTAATCTCAAAGGCGTTTCGGTTTTCCCATGTTATATCGGCTGCAAACAATTCAATTCGCCAAAGTATCAGGCGCGACCGTTGTACGCAATCTACAACTACAGCAATGCATCTCAACTCAACATAATGCTTCAACGCAACTATTTTGAAGACCGCGAACGCATTACAATAGAGGACGTTACCGATTATGAGGGAGAGGATGTCAACCCAAAAGACATAGAACTCCGCCTTCAGACAATAGCCGGCGACGGCGAATTTTGGATGGACAACGGTGCATTTACTCTTAATATTCAAACACTTAACTAAATCGAGATGGAATCAAAGACATTAAAACAGATAGAGAACATCAACAACAGCCTCAAATGGGTCAAGGACTTTAAGCCCGAAGACTATCCGCAAAGGTTTTTGCAGTTGGTAAACAACCGCAAGATTCTTCGCCGCATTGCCGAGGCGGAGGAAAACAATCCGGGAATTGCTGCATTTGGAAAATCTCAGGTAGGTAAATCGTACCTAATCAGTTGCCTTTTGCAAGACAATGGCAAGCCTTTTTTGGTATATTCGGGCGACAAGGCATACGACTTTGTTTTTCAGATTAATCCCCCGAGCGAGGAAGGCGGCGGAAGAGAATCGACTGGCGTTGTAAGCAGGTTTTCGTCGTTCAAACGCCGTCCCGACGATTACAACCGAGATTTGCCAGTTTTGGTTAAGACTTTTTCGCTCACCGACATTATTTTGATTCTATCCGACACCTATTTCAACGATTTAGACTACAAGTCGTTGTCGCAAACAGATATTGAACAGTTGACTGATGGTTTTACGACGCAATATTCGTCGAAAACTACATTCGACTATCCTGTAATTTGCGCTGACGATGTACTCTATATGAAGGACTACTTCAAGAAGAACATCAACCATGCTCAGACTTTTTCTAACGCAGCATTTTTCGACAAGTTGGCTTTGATAATCGAAAAAGTGCCAAAAAATGAATATTTAAACATCTTTGCCAATATTTGGAACAATGATGCCAACATCAACCGTCTTTACAAACGATTGTTTGACATTCTCAATAAGTTTGATTTTGCACGTTATGTTTATTTACCAATAGAAGCGGTTGTACATCAAGGCGTTAGGGAAAATACGATTATGAGTGTTCAGTGCCTGAAGCAGTTGTTTAACGCACAATCTGATTATTTGACCGATGTTTACCTCAAGGTTGCTGGCAAATACGAAAAACGAGCCTCGTCGATACCCAAAAGCGAGATTTGCGCAGTATGTTCCGAAGTGGTTTTCAAGATAGAGGAAAGTTTTCTTCAAAGTTCTGGACGTTACGATTTGAGTGGCGTTGGCGATGAGGTAAAAAACAAACTCAATTCCGACGAAATCAAGATGACAATGCTCGAAAACAACGACCTTCTTGATTTTCCCGGTGCGAGGTCGCGTGAGCAGGAAAAAATCGAAAAACTAAAAGAGGACGGCAACCTTCTCAACTGTTTTTTACGTGGCAAGGTGGCGTATCTTTTCAACAAATACAACGAGGAGATGTCTATAAACATTCTACTCTATTGCCATCACAACAAAGACAACGATGTTACCGGCTTGTACAAACTTCTGGAAGAATGGGTAAACAACTACGTGGGCAAAACGCCCGATGAGCGTCGTAAAAAAATCCAAACAACGGAAGTGCCTCCTCTGTTTTATATCGGAACGATGTTCAACCTGGATATGCAAATTGGCGTAGGCGCTGAAATTTCTGAAATTGCAGTAAACCAGCGTTGGACGGGGCGTCTTGACACTGTTGTCAACAATCAGTGTTTCCATACTCAGACTGTGGAATGGGTTAAGAATTTTACTGCTCCCGGTGCAAGTTTCAAGAATAGTTATATGCTTAGGGATTTCAAATTTTCGGGACCAAAAAGCGGTTTGTACGAAGGCTTTAAGGAATCTGGACGCGAGACTCAGATGATTATGTCCAAGGATTACTACGATATGATGCGCAATACATTTATCAAAAACCAATACTGCCGTCAGTTTTTCGAAAATCCCGCATTGTCGTTTGACGTTGCTGCATCTATCAACAACGACGGTGCATTGTACATCTTGGAAAACCTCGCTACGGTGGCTAAAAACATCGGTATTGCACGTCAAAACGATTTCGACAACACACTCAATATGGTTGCCGACCGTGTAACCGACATAATGGACGACTACTATGTGTCCGATGACACGTCGGTAATTCTTGATCAAAATATTCAAAAGGCGGACGAGATTTTTACCGAGATGGATTTCACGTGTCAAAAAAATCCTGAATATTTCGGACACCTTTTGGCAAGGTTGCAGATTTCTGAGCCAGAATGTTTCAAGATGCTTCACAACCTCATTCCGCAACTGCCCTCTATCGTCAATAATCCCTCTTCGGATTACGAGCTGATAAGGAAACGTTGCAAGAATTTTGAGGGCTGCAAAACAGACCTCGACAAGTGGAACTGTCTTTTGAAAATCTATCATTTTGAAAGTCAGGAAAAAGCAGAAGATTTTCTCGCCAAAAAAGGTGTTGATTACACAAAACTATTCAAGGGCGAATTTATCAAGCGGACAAACTCCGCCGTGATTTCCGACGAGATATTCAAAAGTTGGAAAAAACGGTTCGACGAGCCAGTTTTCAAAAACTCGATGTCAGGACAAGGCAAAATGGACGACGAAAAACTCAACAAACTTACGCAGTGCCTTGTGGGTGCGGCTATTTTCCTGAATCTTGCTCAAAGAATTGAAAAAGAAATATCGCCATACACAGATATTTTGGACACAAACTCGATGAACGAGTATCTTATTGCAGACGTAATTTCCTCTCTGATAAGTAGTTTTGTAATGGATTTTGGCTATTCGTATTTATCAGACGAACAAGTTGCCAATGTAAAATCCATCGCTGCAAAACGCAGCCTGCCGTGCTACAATTATATGGAAAAAGAACGGCAAGAGTCGTACGATGAAGAGCAGACCACAACGCTTTTCAACGACATTCTGTCATTGTCGGATTGTTTCACGCCTGCATACGAGGCCAACTACAACACGTGGCTTGAATACATGTACGTGGCGTTTGTGGCAAACATCACTGTTCCCGACTACGACGAACAGGCTAACAACGAACTAAAAACACTATTGGACGAGATTAAAAACTAATAGATATGAGCGATAAGAGTTTTTATAATCCGTGGGGAGCGGGAGGATATTTTTGGCGTGCTGCCTTGTTTTTGGGCGGCATGGTGTTGCTCGTATTCCTTTTTTCGCTGATAAAAGGAGGCGTGGACAAGCCAAACAATCCCGAAAATCGCCGCTCCGACATCGACACTTCAACGATTCCTGACCCATACCGAGGACACAGGGACGTAAATCCCGTTGAGGATTGGCGCGACAGTATTCCCGATGTCGCCGAACTACCCGACCCCGACGACAATTATATCCCTCCGTTTGACTCCACAAGGATTGTCCCCGACCCTGAGGACAGCCTTGTAAACATCGTTTGCGACCAGATTATCGTGTTTTTCAACTCGCAGAATCTGAAAGCCGACATCGAGTCGTTTGCGAAACAATTCAAGAGGGCTTATCCTGCTGATGGTTATGGAATCAAATATTACAACGTAAAAGCCGGTTCGATGATAGCCGTTGTTCCGCAAGACCAGATGAGTGCAGTTTTGAACGAAATCCACAACAAAATTACAGGCATCGACTTTTACGCTGCTCCTAACGAGATTTTGGGCGAGGCAGTTGTCCCGTCAGACAATGGATTTCAAGATGCCCACAACGACGAGTATTTTCGTCTTATCCAAGCATACGAGGCTTGGGATATAACGCAAGGCTCTGACAGTGTGATTGTTGCGATTGTGGATAGTTATTTTGACCTTACAAATCCTGAAATTAAAGACGACTACATCGACCCAATTAACATTCCGTCTCAGACTAAGGATGTTTTTCCTCCAGCCGCCGCACCCAACAGACGAAATATTGGCGAGTATTGCCACGGCACTCACGTTGCAGGCTGTGCCATCGGACGAAATAACAACGGCAAGGGCTGTTCGGGTATCGCACCCAAGTGCAAGTGGATTCCTATTTCAGTTTGCGACCGCCACAGCGGAAATGCTATGACTACATTTGCTTGTCTCGAAGGCATTTTGTACGCCGTTTACCGTGGAGCCGATGTTGTTAACTGTTCTTTCGGTTCGTCATTTCCTGAGGGTATCGACCAAGTGCCAATTTCTGAGCAAGTGGATTACTCTATGAACGCCAAAAAACGTGGCGAGGACTTGTGGGAGTTTATTTACAAAACAGCCAACGACCATAAATCTGTGATAGTGAAGGCCACTGGCAACGACAACGTTTTGCAAGGTCTTGACGCTGGCAACCGCAGCAAAAACGTCATAACTGTTGAAGCAGTGGATTCCAAAGGAGAAAAAGGCTACGGCTACAATCAAGCCGGTCTGAAAGAGTATTTCAGCAATTGGAGCAAAGTTCCCGAAGCCACATTAGACTATTCGTCGGTGGCTGCACCGGGCGTTAAGATTTGGAGCAGTACAGACAAACGCTGTGTACCTATTTGGCAAAGCATTGGCTACAAAGCGTCCCCTGATGGATTTCAAGAGATGGACGGCACGTCTATGGCATCGCCTATCGTTGCAGGTGCAGTGGCGCTGCTCAAAAGCAAAAACAAGAACCTCACCACCGAGCAAATCAAAAAGATTCTCTTGATGACCGCCAAGCAGACCGACCGCGACCCAAATCACCGAATCGGTCCAACAATCCAAATTAAGGATGCATTGGAGGCAACATCAACAGGCGAAGCAGCAAATTTCGACGAACTTATGCGCGACCATAATCTTTTGGTGGGCAAGTGGAAAAGTACGCATGAATTGGAACTTGCTGACGTACAAACAGGTGAAAAAGTAGACGAATCATGGGATTATTTCATATTTACATCGCCAACTGAGGGTTATTTGGAATGTCATACTGTTGCTTCAAAACGTATCTACAAAGCAAAACTTCGTGTAAAATGGGGCACAGACAAGATAAGCATAACTCAATTATCAGATGCCGTTAGTGCAAATGGTCATAAAATATATAAAAATGATTATGTCTGCACTCCTGATGCTGACCGTCTTATGGACGTACACGCAACAAGTAGGGCTGGCGGCGGTTACCAATGCAAATTTGAAAAAGTAAACTAAATAAAAACATAAAATATGTCAGAAAACAAAATATCAATAGCAAACATCATTGCCTTACTTGGATTCGTAGGTCTGGGCGTGATAATCTTCTTCGGATTGCTTTTCGATATGAAACCAATCGGAACAGCGGGAATTATTGCTGCAGTGCTAATAGGCGTGTTGGTATTTTTGCTTTTTATGTGTATAAAGGCAAAAGGCGCAACCGACAATCCCGACAAGTGGAAAATCGTAGAATGGGTTTTCCTTGCGCTGTATATTGTGGCGGCTTTTTTACCGTACTACTTACAGCCGTTTATGCGGTTTTTCTACGTTTCTAACAACAAGACAGAATTGCAGACCGTGGCCGCCGCCGATTTCGAGAAACTCAACAACTACTATTCCGACTATGACCAATGGCGCGAACAGCAGTTGGACAACGTCCAGGAAAAAATTACGCTTTTTAGAGAGAAAAGCCAAAAGTTCAGGGAACAGCACCAGAGTATGAACGATTTTATGCAAGGTGTTGCCTCCGACGTGGACGAGTGGCGCAAAGATGCCAACGAACTCACAAAACCAGCCGATTTTTCAGAGTTGGAATCGCTCCGCGACCAAATCAGCCTTTGGAAATATATGAAACTCGCCTCGGCTGCAAACCGGCTGGACCAAATTATGATGACAGCCTCCGACGATTTGCAAGAAAGACTCAAAACCGTCAGAGAGGAAAACAAACTGATTCCAGAAATATCTGACAATTTCGAAATCACAGGTTACAAAACATACGACAAAACGCTATCCGAAAGTTCGGAGTTTAAGGCGATGATGACTTCCGATTTCAAATACTCCGCATTTGGAATTTTCCTCTACATCTTGCTTCACTTGCTGATTTTGCTCAACTACCTTGTAGCAAAAGGCAATTCCGTTGTCGGCATCAGAAAACGGAACGGACAAATCGGAGGTTTGCCGTTGTAAAATCAATCACTAATGTAACAAATAAAACTCAAGAAAATGTCTGAAATATTTGGAAATGATAAGAAACGGATGCTGTTGGAACAGATAAAGCGCAATCCCAACCAGTTTCCCGTTGCCACGATAAAAACTTTTTTACAAAAGTTCAGCGATATAAGCCTCGATGATTTCAACGGTGTATTGCCCGCAGCAACATACGCATCGCTTAAAAGCGAAGCCGAAAAAACTATCGCAGAAGACAAGTGGAACGACATTCTGCAAATGCCAGCAACCACCGACGACGAGATTCGCAACGCCCTCAACGAAGTCAACGACTATATGCGACGCTATCCGCAGAATATGACGCGAGCTCAGGAATACTACAATCTATTGCAGCAGAAACTTGTAGAAATCGCTGGTCGCGCCGAAGAAAACGACTGGCACAACCTCGAACGTGGAAGTTACAGTGCGCTCAAACGTTACAAACAGAAGTATCCTAACTCAATACACAAGGACGACCTTGACGACCTTATGTGGGACAACGCAAAACTTGCCAAAACTCCGAGTTCGATTCAAAACTACATCAACGATTGGCCAAATGGTTTGCACATTGACGAAGCAAGAGTTTCGCTCAATTTTTTCAACGAGTGGGAAAAAGCAAAAAGCGAAGGAGATATTTTTGTTGTGGATTACTATCACGACAACCTCACTACCGACAGTCCTTTTTACTATGAAGTCAATCAAGAGTACGAATCGCTTAAGAAAAAGGAACTCGAAGTGATGAAAGAAAATCCATCGGGTTATCCCAAAGATCGTGTCGACAGACTTTTGGCGGCTGACATTTTCAACAAGAACGAACTGATTTACGAAAATCTCATCACAGATGCAAGTTGGGACGTCTTGACAATGGATCGCTGCGCATTTCCTAAGCCAGAGGAGTTTCAAGGCGAAAACTTTATGCCACCAAAGAGAGACAATTGTACAGACATTTATCTTTTTGGAACCCCTGGTACTGGTAAAACATGTCTCCTTATGGGCTTGATAGGTGCTAATGGCAATGGTTTTACCCTCAACACGAAAGTCGGTGCTGGAGAATATGCTGCCGCTTTGCAAGAGTATGTAAACGTTGGATTTGTTCCTGGAACAACAAACAACAAATGGGTGGCAGCTATCAACGGTGAAGTGTATGAACCAGACAAGAAAAGTATCATCACTCACAATTTCAACCTTGTGGAGATGTCTGGCGAACAGTTTGCATTTGGACTTGTCAAAAACCGAAAGAACGATATGGCTTCTATGGGTTTGGGCTCCACAGAATTGTTGAAAAACAACAACCGCAAAGTTTTTTTCATCATTGTGGATTGTTCCAACGACAAAATTGTTTACAAATATCAGGAAGAATACAAAGACGAAGAGGGCAACACACTTACCCGTCCACGCAAGGCTCTCGTTTCGCAAAGTACTATTCTTCAGCAATTCGTTTCGTTGTTCACTTTGCCTGAGAATCAGTCAATAATGAACAAAGTGGATTCTATCCATTTTGTAGTAACCAAGTCAGACCTTTTGGGCGACACATACGAAGAACGCCTCGAAAAGGCTCGTCAATTGCTCCTATCACGCTACAAGGCTTCTATTGAGCAACTCAAAACATATTGTAGGCGTACCAAACGCATCAACTTCTCCACCAACTATTCGCCGCACGTGTTTACATTCTCACTCGGCAAATTCTACCTTGGGGATGTATTTGAATACGACAACTCCGAATCGCTCAAGATTATGGAAACTATCAGAATGATAACATGTGGCGTAAAAGAAACCACCTGGTGGGACAAATTCAAAGCAGCAATTGGTTAATCAACTAAATCGTAACAAAAATGGCACTCGAAGTTCAATTTATAATAGCAGGCTCAACCCTTAACCAATCGGGGTTCTCGTCGATAGCACAATATGGCAACTACACTGAGGACGACATCAACGCCCTCGATAGTTGGCGTTTGACAGAAAATCCGTCGTTCAGAATCAAACACACACCCAACTTCATCTCGTATGCGCTTAGGGAAACAAGGTTTTTGGCATCCGACGGCAACCGTCAGAATCGCATGACGATAGAAATAAGAATCGCAGCCAACAAGATTCTTGCAAACAACGTAAGTCCGTACGCCCTATTGAAGGATATGTACACCGAATTGACCGAACATTACGCAGAAAAGACTCCCGACGGCAGATTGCGGTTCAAACCTTCTGTAAACGACATGGACGCTGTTACGGCACATTTCCGTGAAATTATCAAAAAATATCCAGTGGAAGACCGGCGTGGCAGTTATATCAAGATGAAAACTGGCGACAACATCACAGGATTTGTTTGCCTTACCGACGAACAAAAGGAAATGTTTTTTCGTGATACTCAATATCCCGAGTTCGCCAACTATTCTCAGATTGAGATTGGTAAAGAATGTGCAGGACTTGTACACAGCGAACTTCAAAACCTCGAAATTCCCCGCGAAATCCGCTTTGTGGTTTATGAAGGCAACAAATCGACTGGTGAAATTCTTACCAATCCGAGTGCGAAGTGTACAATATCCAAACGAGCAACGGAAGAAAAGGAATACACGCAGTGTGAGTTTTCATTGCAAGAACTATTTGAGGCTCATGGTGGAATGTTGAATAAAAACGGCTCTACTATCAAAATCGACTACATAAACAGCCGTGTTGACTGCCGTCTTGCAGAAAAAGACATCATGTACACCGTTTCGGTGGTATATGATGGCAACGCACAAGAAAACGCAAAAAATCTGTTTAAATCAGGCAGAAAGAAAATGTTTTTCAACGATGACGATTTGTCATTCTTGGCGGCTAATGGCGGCACAAAAGAATATCCAGCATCCAAAGTGCTGCAGTGGGATAGACCAACACTTGAACCGGGCATAACAGATGGCTTCAAATTCAACGTTTTTCCAATAAAAGACCAGGTTGATAAGACATTCAAAATACGAATCAACGTCTCTAAGCAAGAGAAACCAAAACCAACTTCTTTCCCAGCAGCAGGCGCATCAACAAAAAAAGCATCGTTGGGGTATAATGACGACGATTCTCAAACTGATATTTCAGACTCCGAACCAATTGAGGGAAACGTCTTTAATCTCAAATCCGCTTTAATTGGTCTTGGCATTGGTTTGCTTTTGGGCTGTGGTATCATGACATTGCTGTACTATGCAATACCGTTGAAATCAGAACCCGACCCTCGTGCCGAACTCTTGAAAATCGCTACCAAGCAAGACTGCGATTTCGAGGCTAAAAAGTTTCTCGACGAGAAAGACCTCAAAGGAAAGGATTGGAATGTTCGTGTTTTCTTCGACTACGACGCTAATGGCAACAAAGAAAAGGAAGGCAAAATCGAAGAAATAAAAAGGGAAATCACTGCGAAGTCAGGCTGGGCAGATTTGTATTTGGCAAGCCTCAAAATCGATTCGGTATTGAAAGCAGAGCCAAAGAAAGAGGAGGCAACTAATTGTGCAGCAGGCAAGAAAAAAAATCAAAAATGAAAACACTAAAACTCGGTTTAATCTTCGCTGCCGTGGTGGCGGTGGTGATTGTTGTGATGAACATTTCTGGAGAGGACACTGTGAAACACGACAAGGAATACTACATACGTTTGCAGGAATACATCGACCGTGTGAAAAAACGCCTTGCAAACATAGACGGCTACGACGAAACCGTCTATCAAAACACCCTAAAAGACATTGACAGTTGGCAAAAGATGAACGCCAAGACTGTCGATGCTGAGGGACGCGCTACATTGCGTCTTACATTGTTTGAAAACATGCTGAAAAAAATTTGCACCGCATACGATACTGCTCTCGCAAATTACAATTCCAATTCGTACAAAATATTGACAACCAACAACAAAGGACTATTGCAGGTGGAAAAAGATATGCAAAAGCCTCTCGACGACGATGCCACAAGAGTAAAAAACACGCACAAACTCTTTACAAGCATAAGTGCCTTTGTAAAAAGCGGACACCCAATGAAGGCAGAGTTCGATGGCGCATCGTGGACTTCGTTTGAATCCAAGAAAAGTAATATCATCGCTACTGCCAAAAGTTACCGCAACAATCCACTTTATCAAAGTATGAAACATGTCCCGGGTTTTGCTAACGGTCTCAACATTGACAAACTCACTAATGAATTAGACGGCAAAAAGACCGCCTTCTACAACGATTTGTCAACACAGATAATGGAATATTTTGACTATTCCGACAATCGTTTCGACGATTACAACCGCGTGGTAGAGCGTTTTGGTGGTGAGGTTGGCGAATATTCCTCATCGTTCAGAAATCTTGCTTCTGCCTTGCAAAGATATTACGAAAAAATACAAAATCAACAAACCGATGGAAACTAATAAATTGAAATATTGCTTGCTATTGATTCTAACTCTGTTCTGTACAAGCATTTTTGCACAGAACAAGGATTCTTTGTTGTATCAGCAGCAAAGAGAACTTACCGAACAGGCAAAAGCCGATTTGCAATCCGCCGAAGATGAGATTGCCAAGCAGAAAAAAGAACTTGCCGCCAATAAGAAGACTATCGACAGCCTGAAACGTGTTGTCTTAAAGGCTCAAAACGACCTGAAAGCAGCCAAAGGCGATTCAAAAGCTGCCAACACCAAAGCCGAACTGCAAAAGTTGAAGGCAGAAAACGAAAAGCTCAAAGAGGAAAAATCAAAAGCCGCAGCAGCAAAAGCCAAGGCAGTTGAGGATGCCAAAAAGCAAAAGGATGCAGAAATCATCAATTTGAAACAACAAGTGGCTGATTTAAAATCTAAAAATACGGCGTTAAACACTCAAATATCTAAATTTGGAGCGTTCAAAACTGAATTTTTCAAACAAATGAACGATGACGTGGAAAAAGAATGGTTGCCCAAACCATTTTCAACAATCGATTCCGCAAAATTGGTGATAAAATGCAACGAGTATGCAATCTACCAAAACGAACCGCAACTTAAAGCAGCAAAACCAAAAATGGAACATCTGCTCAACGACTTCAATACATACAAGAGAGGAATCAAGGCTTTAAATTCGCCTTATGTCGTATCTGAAATCGACGCTATAAAAATGCAGATAAGGGCACTTCGCGACAATACGCCAGCCGAACATTCTGAAAAAAAGGATGAATTGTCGGATTTGGCATACTGTCTCAACAACTACTCGTCGCTTTTAAAATCAGCCCAAAAGCATATTACAAAAATAGATGGTTATATCGATAGTCAATCGAAAGTGTTGATTAATACCTATCTAAATGGAGCAGAAGTGCAAAAAGACATCTCTGATTTCAAGGACATACCTTGGCTCGACAAAACTTTTGCTGAGTACAAAAAACAATTGGAAAACAATATTAACAGTGGTAAGTACATTAAGAATACTCCGCCACACGATGCAATCATGACCCTAATCCCCTAATCAGCCATGCAAAAGAAAATCAACTATAACGAAATATATTGCCTCGTAAAGAATTACGACTCGATATTCAAGAACCTCAAAGGCTTGAGCGACATATTCGCAGAGCGTTTCACGAGGGGCAATATGCTTGTGTGGGATTGTCAGGGCGAAGGCTGGCAAAGTCTCGACAAGGCTGATGTAGATATAGTCCAAAAGGTTGCAACACAGTTGGAAACTCACAAACAGTCAATCAAAGGCAAGTTTGGCGAGCAGGAATCGCACACCGTTGACAAGATTTTTCAGACTCCGGGCGACAACTGCATTTTCTACAAAATAGACCAAAACGGCAACCTCAAAATAAAACTCACTGCGTGGGGCTACACCCTGCCCACAAGAAGCAAAGGCAGCGATGCAACAGGCAAATACAATCCTCCGCCCAAGCCGCCAATAGTAGAACTGCCGACCTCGGAGAAACAACCTAAAGAAGAGGAAGCAGTAGATGTAAGTCAACAACCCGTAATGCAGCAATCCGAACCATCGGCACAGCCTACAGTTACGGAAACTCCAAAAGAGCAACCTATTGACAACATCAAAACCGAAAAACAGGAACAAACAATACAAGAGGAAGAACAACCAACTACGAGAGAAACAACAACCATCGACGAAAACAAACAAGAAGAGCACCCTCAAACTGAGAAAGAGAACAAAGAAGTTGAGGAAAGAGAAATCAAGTCCACAATAGTTGTGATAAAAGAGGAAAACTCTTCGGATTTTTCGTGGAAAAATTTTCTCATCGTTCTCGGTTTGATTGCTATGACGGCAGGCACGTATTATGTTTGCAGTCAGATAATTTAAGTAAAACAACAAAACAGAGATAATTATGATGCTGGTTTTTACATTATTGTTTATAATCAATTGCGTTGCTTTTGTAGTTTTCGCTTACGACAAAAACCGCGAACAATTTCAAGAAAAACGCATTTCCGACACCGCACTCATGGCTCTCAACATTTGCGGAGGGGCATACGGTGCGGGTATGGCAATGTTGCTTTTCAATAGTGTCAACGATGTTAGAAAATTCAAGATTGCTGTTCCCGTAAGCTTTTGCCTGTGGATTTTGGTGCTTGTTTTAATCAAAATTTTTGCTTGAAGATGATTAACGAAAAACATAAACTCGGAGTGTTGCTGCCAAAGATTTCAAAACAGCGTTCTTTTGATTTCTATTGCAGCAGTGTAAATCCTGTGGCACAAAAATACGGCGTTACTTTCGTAGAAATGCTCACTGGCGCAGGATATTACCAATGGCGTTTGAATGGCGACGATTGGATTAAGTTTTCTGACGCATCTGATAATGTCAAACCATTTGTTGCTCAACAATATGAGGACAAAAAATATAAGATAAAAGCCGAGTTGGGCAATGCGTTTTTCAAAGACGACATTTTCGTTGTTCCCGACGAAAGTTTTATCTTTTATCGCGAAAAAGAAAACAGCAATTACGAATTTGCTATAGCCGCTTGGGGGTTCAAATATTCCAACCGTCCAATGGGTGGCGAACTCGATTATTGGGTGCAGAAAATCCCGATGCAAGATGTCAACATCGCCTTTGTTTGGAACGGAGAAAAGTTTCCTAACCTTGATTTTTGGTTCAACAATTTGCCCAAAAAGACAGAAAAGGACGGATGGTTTCATCTTGGCGGCAAAGTGCCAGTTGGAACAAAATACAATGTTGTTACCCCCGAAAAAATATCCGAAGTACTTGTTGTTGAGCAAGAAAAAGCGGATTACATCTACGACCTCACGCAATATTTTGAAGTAGAAATTGCAGCAGTATTGGATGGCAATCCTCTCGAAGGTCAAGTTTGCGAATTGTATTACAATCAAAACACCGAAAATCTCTCCACAGATTCCAACGGCAAGGTTTCGTTGCGGTTGCCATTGGTTTGCGACAACAAGGCTCAACTGAAACCACAGCAACCGTTTGTTAAGGTTTTGTGCCGCGAAGATAGCCAAGAGCAAACACCAACCTCAAAGGACGAAAAATTACTGTTCAATTTTGAGTTCATTTCGCCCAAACCGCCTGAGCCAGAAACAAAAACAATAAATGTAGAAGTGGAAATTTGTAGAGATGAAGCACCGATTCCAAACGCAGAATGTACTATAAGTTTCAATGGGGAAAATCGTTCTGTTTTTACGGATGATAATGGCAAAGCATCTGCACAATTTTCAATTGAAATAAATGAAAATCAAGCAGAACTGCCTTCTGTTTCAGTTGTTTATGGAGAAAAAACAGAATCGCAGTATCCTTCATTCAACAACAATGAAGAAACATTGTATTTTAAATTTGACAAAACCACGCCTCCGCCACCGCCTGTTGAATATGTCAGTTTCAAAGTTTTGGATTATGGTGGCTACCCAATGCCAGATTTGGACATCGTTTTGACCACCAAACTCAAAGGCGAAATTCCACTTAAAACCGATTCCGAAGGCGGATGCAAAGTGCCAAAAGATTGGTTGGAAGACAAGGAAAAAATCAACGTAAAGTTCACTGTCAGCGACGAATATCAAAAAACACATGATATTCACAGCGGCAAAAAACGCAAGAAAAAATGATAAAATTCAACGATAGCGTAAAATATAGTGCCGAAAGCGACGAGTATTCTGTGCAGATGAAGGAAAAGAAATTTCCGTGGTGGTTGTTGCTTTTCCTTCTGCCATTGTTGTTGCTTGTCAAATGCAACAAGACCATCACTGTGTATTGTTACGAGGACGAAAGCAAGGTTGCGGTTGCAAATCAGTCTGTTACCTTATCATACGATACACTTGTGATGTCAAGGACAACCGACACTTCGGGTGTTGCAGTCTTCGATTCGCTCAAGACAAGCGTGTTCGGATATGTATGCTTATTTTGGAAAAAATGCACATTTTCTGCGATAAGCGATTGTTATTCATGCGATTCGTTGATTAAAAACTTTCATTACACACGGCATGTTGATATGCCGATGACTCCACGACGTGTCAATCTCCATGTAAAACTCCTCGACAAAGAAACGGGCGACATTTTGCCCGACGGTACAGTTGTTTACACTTACAACGAGAATGGACTATCAATAACCGATTCTGTCAAAACCGATGCAGCGGGCGTTGTTGAAATCCCAAATATGCGCTATTGCAGCAAAATAGATTTGCTTGCCAAATGTTATGGTTATGCCGACACTGTGAAACTTCAAACACCGTGCAACGAAAACATCATAGCCGACGACAGCAGCGCAATGCGTCTTAGACCGATAAAAGAACGATTTACATTTTTCGTCAAAAACAAAGAAACCAAAGAGCCGATTCCAAATGCTGTTTGCTCAGTTGTTTTGACCAATCCAAACGGCTCCGAACGTGAACGCCGCGACAATATAAAGACAAGCACAGAAGGCAAGGGTATGGCATTTTTCGACAATGCTTTTATCCGCGCAACAATCGCAATTCACGCTGAAAAAACTCATTTTAAACCCGGCGACCTCGAAGGCGGTCCTTTTACAGTTACAAAGTTTATAAAACAGCCCGACGATGTGCGTACCGTTTGGCTCGAACCCGAACCATTTGTAGTTGAATTTCAAACCGTTGATTCCATTACTGGCAAACCAATTGTCGGTGCTAAAGTTCATATAACAATAATTGACCCCAATGGAACGAAAACCGAAACGGACGAAGTAAGTAACTCGCCAAATGGAATTTTCCCCGTAAAGGCAAAAGAAAATTCCAAAATCATTATTGAGGCAAAGAAACAACTGTCTTACAAAGACAAAAAACGTATAATAGAAAAATTCAGCGAATCAGTTGATAAGAAAGTTAGAATGGAACCCGATATGGTAACGCTACAGTTCCGCACTACCGATGGTGTCAATGTTTTGCCTAATTGCAATCTGAAAGTAAACGGCTCAATCAGCGGCAGTTTGAAACCCTCAAATAGCGGGTCAGGTGCATTTAATGTAACATTCCGCAAAGATGAACTTTTGAGCATAGTAGCATCAAAGACAGGATATTCAACTAATTCGACAAAGGTAAAGAATGCAAGTTACAATCAGTTAGGGGCGCAAAGCGCAAGGGATATTCCGCTGAAAAAAAGTTGGAGATATGATTATAACCAAACTTCAGTATTCCCTGGCTTTACGGAAAGAAAATGTTATGATTTATATGAGGCTCCTATAACATTCACATTTACCTTGCATCAATTTTGTAATTATGATTGTACAACGATAAAAGTACAGGATGCAAATGGTAATTTACTTGCTGTATTCTCAAATACAGATAGCGCACCCATAACAAGACGTTTGACATCGCAAACACGTGAAGTTTGTGTAAGTGTTGTTGATAAAAATGGTCATGTGTTTCATTATAGTTTAAGTCAATAACACCTATGAGCAGCAAACTACAATACGGCAACGAGTGTTTCAATCGCGGAGACTACAAACGTGCATTTGAAATCTACAGCAAAGAGGCAAATGCTGGCGACGGCGAGGCGGCTTTTATGTTGGGACAGATGTACGAGAAGGGACTTGGTGTTGACATGAACAGAAGCGAGGCGATGAAATGGTACGTGATTTCGGCTGGCAAGGGTTATGATAAGGCGAAGCAGATTTTTTCAAAAGGCAAGCCTGAGACAGGAGTTCACACTAAAATAGAATCGCAAGAATCTGTCAAGACTTCAAACAACAATCAGGCGATTGTGAAAATTGCTGTGGTTGTGGTTGTTGCAGCCCTCGTATTTGTGTTAGGTAAGATGCTTTTTGGCGATAGTGAAAAGGAGAGTTACGCCACCGACAAGATACCTGAATACCGGCAGCTGGTGGAAGAATGTTCGCAACTTTTGAACACTGCCATCAAAGATGACGACATAGAAAAACTTTTGAGTGCCAAAAGCAAATACAACAAAATAAAACTTTTGGATTCCAAATATGGACAAACGATACCATTGGAATACAATAAGTCTGGAAATTTTGACAAGTTGAACAAAACGCTTAAACAAAAATGTGCCGAATATTGCGAAAAAGCGTTAGCACAGGTCAATGACCCAAAACGTGCGAAATCATATCTGTTGATGGCGCAAAATTTTTATCAGTCGGAGAAAATCGACAATGTTTTGAGCCTGATTGAAAGCGACAAACCATCAAAATCAGAAATAAAAAACGCATTACAACAAGTGATAACAGAATTAAAATAAAGCAAAAATGAAACGATATATCATAGCATTTTCGATAATGATTTTGACGGCTTGCAGTTCCGACCGTCAAAGGATTGAAGAACTTGAAAGCCAAGTAGAACAGTTGGAACAGCAAAACACCGAAAACAACCGCATTGTAGCAGAGTTCGACCGGCAGTTGGAGGAGTTTAGCAATGTGCAGGACAGTCTGCGCCTTTACGAAAAAATGGTTGACAGCCTCAAAACTGAAATCAAAAACAAACGTCGCGCAACACCCGCCGACAACGAGGCTTTGGCGGCGATGATTAATCAAATTGACCGTTTCTTGTCGAAAAACAAGGAACTCGGCGAGACTATCAAAGCCAAAGATTTCAAAGGCAAAAGTCAGGAACAGATTGTAAATATGCTCCTTAAAAATCTCGACGATAAGGAGAAGCAGATTGCGATGATGAAAGAGGACATTTCAAGGCTCAACCAAGAAGTTGCAGGCTTAAAAGTAGCAAACCGTAATCTTACCACTTCACTCGATAATGCTAATTCTGCGATTGCCTCCCAAGCCGAAACCATCGCCGACCAATCTGGCAAAATAGAAAGGGCTAAAAATCTCACACTTTCCAATCTTCGAGTTGACCTTGCAAAAGGTATGCTCGGCAAAGACAAGGTCGGCAAAAAACTTGAAACTATGGATTTTTGCTTTGCAATTAATTACAACGAACTTGCCGACAGCCGTAATGTAACTGTTTATGTGCGAGTAACAGATGCATCTGGTTCTGTCTTGGATTCGTCCACAGGCAAACTTTTCAATTCGGAATCCGGGCGAATTGGCTATACCGTAAAAAAAGATGTCTATTACCAAGGCAAAACAATCAGCGATTGTATAACATGGAATTTTCCAAAAGGTACATTGTCAACAGGCAGATACATAGCCACATATTACATCGATTCGCATAAAGCAGATCAAAAAACGTTTGATTTAAGATAAAATACTATGGCAATCAGCATACAAGACACTCTCCAAATCGCCGACAACTTCTTTTCCGCTGGCGATTACAAGAACGCCTACAACTCCTACACCGATGCCGCGCAGAAAGGCAGCGGTGAGGCGGCGTACAAACTCGGTCAGATGTACGAGAAAGGCATCTACGTAAAGCGCGACTACAAAGTCGCCATGCAGTGGTATGTAATCGCCGCTGGCAAAGGGAACAAGGAGGCGAAGGAGAAGTTTCTAAAAGGGCTGCCGAAAGAGGAAGAACCGAAAGAAGAAAAAATATCAGAGCAAGAACCAAAGAAAGAAATCATAGAGGATAATTCTAAGAATGAAAAATCTATCGATGATGAACATATTGAAACAAACACATTGGCAGAAACCGTTGAGCAAGAAATTAATACAGAGCCATTTGTAGCACCGCCAATTACAGAAACTCCAATTCAGAAACCTTCGATTGTAGCAACACCAATTGTTGCCGTAGCAACACCTGTGTTTGATGTGTCAGCTCCGATAATAACGCCGCCGCCTTACATTCCACGTCCCATTACAGAAACTAAAAAAGGGAGAAAGGGAATGTTTTTGCAGCCATTTTCATTCAAAGGAAGAATTTCAAGGCTTGAATTTTTCTTGTCATATCTAATAATGTATTTTGTGGCATTTGTAGTTGCAATAATATATGCAATGCTAATAAACATAAATCAAGATTTAGCAACTATTATTCACTTGCTGTATTGGATTCCTCTATACTGGTTTCTTTGGGCGCAAGGAGCAAAACGTTGCCACGACAGGGGAAATTCGGGATGGTATCAATTAAGGGGACTTCTAAAAATTATTTTTTCGTGTCATTGCATCGTACCTTGCGAAGTCCTTTGTCAAGATACGAAACTAATGACGCTACGAATTTATATCAAATATCTCATTTGTACAATTTTTTCAACTGATTTTCCGACTT
>CALFIU010000032.1 GCA_937877455.1 uncultured Bacteroidales bacterium | reverse complement strand
GGCCCCAAAGTGGGAAGCGTATCGCTCA
Source organism: uncultured Bacteroidales bacterium (assembly GCA_937877455.1). GTDB lineage: Bacteria > Bacteroidota > Bacteroidia > Bacteroidales > UBA3824 > UBA3824. The sequence continues at coordinate 8,619 of CALFIU010000032.1, read as the reverse complement.
GCCCGCGCGGCGACTGGCGCATGCCCACCGATGCCTCGTACAACGATTTTTTGAAAGAGTCGGAATTGGATGAGGTAGACAAATTAAGACCAATGGGTAATATTGGTATGTCATAAATGGCAAAATTGCTTTTTTATAGGCTCAAACAGCCTGTAGAATCTGGCCTGAGCACGATGAAAATTTGTGGAGTGCCTGAAAATGCCTCAAAGCAGCAAGTCTCCTTTCTCCTGACGGATAATCTCGAATTCATCGGTGGTGCAATCAACAACAGTCGATGGCTGATTATCGCCATACCCCCCATCAATTACAGCGTCCACAAGGTCGGCATAGCGCTCATGAATCAATTCGGGATCGGTTATATACTCCGCCACATCATCGTCTAAGTCGTGCACTGACGACGACAGCAGCGGCCGCCCCAGTTCCTCAACAACAGCCCTAACTATTGAGTTGTCGGGCACACGTATGCCAATGGTCTTGCGGCGCATTTTGAACTGCTTCGGAATATTGTTGTTGGCTTCCAAAATAAAGGTGAACGGACCCGGAACGTTGCGCTTGAGCATCTTGAATGTAGCGTTCGACATTGGTTTGGTGTATTCCGAGATTCGACTCAAGTTATCAAATATGAATGAGAAGTACGCCTTTTCCATATCCAACCCTTGCAACTTGGCCAGTCGAACAACAGCCTTAGACTTGGCAATGTCGCACCCTATACCGTAGATGGTGTCGGTAGGGTAAATCACAATTCCGCCATCATCTAAAATCTGCGCAATACGCTTTATTGCACGTACATTGGGATTCTCCGGATATATTTTTATCAGCATCGAATCGATGTTTTTTTTATTCTTTTTCTCCAAAACAGAGATCGCCTGCGTCACCAAGACCCGGAACAATATACGATTTGGCGGTCATCTCATCGTCGATGGCGCCTGTCCAAATGGTAACCGCTTGGCCAGCAGTCTGCCGTTGTACGTAGTCGATGCCCTCGCGACTCGATATTACCGACACAATGTGGGTGTGCAGCGGAGTCCCACGATGCAGCAGTTCATGGTACGACAGCACCATCGATGCACCACTGGCAAGCATCGGGTCAACAATAATCAGTATTTTGCCATCAACCAACGGCCCTGCAATGTGGTCGAAGCTGATATGAAAAGTACCGCCATCTTTCTCATACTTGCGGCAAGCCGAAATAAATGCATTCTCGGCCTTGTCGAACACTTTCAGAAATCCGTTGTGAATAGGCAGGCCTGCTCGCAGCACGCTTGCAATCACCGGCTGCGATGCTAATTGTGGAACGTGCGCCGTGCCAAGCGGAGTGAGCACGTCAGTGGTGTTGAATGGTAGTTGCTTGCTTATCTCGTAGGCAAAAATCTGACCAATCCGTTCCATATTAAGCCTGAAACGCATACGGTCGCGCTGAATCTCGCTATCGCGTATTTCAGCCATAAACTGATTGAAAATGCTGTTCTGTTCGCCAAGATTTATTATCATTGATATTCAGATTTTTAATTGCACTAAAATAGAATGTTTTTCTGCAATTCCTCATCAACTTACTAAAAATTAAGGCATCGACACCGCTGCATTTGTATTTTTTTTCTGTACCACCAATGCCCTGCTGTCGGCTGATGGGTTGGAACAAAACACAAAAGCCCCTCGCCATCTGACGAGGGGCCTGTTTTTCTTTGTCAATAAAAATTAAGCCAGCGAGTTGATGTAGACGGCTAATCCCGACTTCAGATTTGCTGCCTTATTTTTATGAATAATGTTATTTTTTGCAAGTTTGTCAAGCATAGCGCTCACTTTAGGGAGCATTGCAAGAGCATCTGCTTTTACGGTTGTTGCACGTAAATCGCGAACAGCATTGCGAGCTGTTTTTGCATAATATTTGTTGTGCTCGTTGCGTGTCTCAGTTTGACGATTTCTCTTTTCAGACGACTTATGATTTGCCATAATGTAGTAATATTTTTAAAAAAAACTTTTTTGTAGTCGGTAGGGGATTCGAACCCCTATGGCAAGAATGAAAATCTTGAATCCTAACCCTTAGATGAACCGACCATTCGGTTAATAAAGATGTTTATAACATCTACAGAACCTTGCTAAATCGTTTAGAATTTTAGCGGTTGCAAATATACTACTATTTTTTGAATTTGTAACCCGAACTATAAAAAAAAGGTTTTTTGCCACATATAACAACTGTTTATTATACTAACGCAAACAGAATAAATCAGATAGCCAATTGATACCGAGCAGCGTTCTCTGCTTGTTAGTGCAAGTCATAACCTGTGCCGACAGCCGTTTGAGCGTATCGACGCTTTGTTCTATCGACGGCACATTTGGCTCAATGTCAGTGTCGTATGCGGTTATTGTGTAATGGTAATAACACTTGAAACGGTCGCTGATTTCGTGCAGACGATCAAGAATCGGGGCGTAATCTTTCGAGCAGAACACCACCACGTCAATAGTGTCAGGCGAAAGTTCAATGCGGTTTATCGTGTTGGGAAACAACGGATTGCGCGAAAGCACATATCCTTCGCGGAAACGGTTCAAAAGCCATTCCGAATAATATTGTACCGTATCGGTGCGTCCGCCAGTGTTGAGAATCATGGTGTTTCTAATTATTCCATATCAATTACGACACAAAAATACAATTACTTCCGATTTTGACTTCTCGATTTGGTGATGTCTTCATTCCTTCACTTTAGGACTATCGTTCCCTAAAATGTTATCATGATTTACAGTGCGAACCATTCCATCGGCACGACCTATATCTCTCCTTTTGAGCGGTGATGACGATTATTTCAGTTTCAAACAATTCTGAAATTTCCTGATATATTCAAGATTTTCGCTGAAGATTCTGTCTGAAACAACTGCCGTTTTACACCATCTATCCGCACCATATATGCAGTGTAAAATATTGACCACCAATAATTGTTAAAATTTCACCAATTTTTTGTAAATTTGACACGCTAACCGCCGAAGCCCGTTTTTGAGGGCAAGAGGGCGGGTGGCAGACATATTATAAAAGGCGTTGAGTCAACGTCTTATCTGCGGCTTGTGGAACTTCGCAAATTCTCAATGTATTCGCACGGTAAGGCAATGTTCAATGCCCATGGTTATGTATATCTAAAAAGGGGACGCACTTTGCGGTGTGTGCCCCGATTATACATACAGCGTGGGCTTCGGCATTGCTTATCCTCGGATACAAGGCAATGCGAAGGCCTCACAAGCGGGATGAGCGATGAGTTCAGATTCCCGCGCTTTTTTTGTATGCGCTTGTGATTATGTGGTTTTTGTTCCGCAATTGGGAGTCGGCGGAGATGAGAGATAGGATTTATGCAACTTCCGCATTGGCTCGACACATTAATCTTCGATGAGTTGAAGGCAAACTACTGCCCTCAACGGTCGGATATGACGAACATTGACGATGACAAGGCGAAGACCTTGAATTATCTCGGCACATACTTTCCACGCAGTTATGCGGAGGCGTACTGCATTTTTAGCGAATATTTTTGGCAACACCCAAACGAATTTGTAACACAATCAGAACTCTCAATTTTCGACTTCGGGTGTGGTACAGGTGGCGAAATCATTGGCTTGCTGACTGCCCTTGACGAGCATTTACCACATATTGAAAAGGTGTGCATAGTTGCTTTGGACGGGAATCATTATGCACTTAGGATTTATGAGAAAATCTTGAAGAAGACACTATGTCATATCCGTTTTGAAGTGGAAAACAATTCCGCACCTATTATGATTGACGATTTTTACGACCTACACATACTCGACAAAGTGTTGGACAAACAGTTTGACTTGATTCTCTCCTTCAAAGCTATTTGCGAGTTTGTAACAAAAGACCAGTTTGAACAGCAAAACGCATACGAGCATATTGCCAAGTTTTTGTTGCCAAAACTCACCGACAATGGCCTAATGCTGCTTGAAGACGTAACCACCTATAACAACACTTCGCAAGAATGGCTGCCTAAGATGATGGATAACGGGCTGTGTGCCGCAAAATGTTCTGTAATAAGCAGAAACGATGGATATAATCAAACTTATACAATAACACATTCTCACAAAACTAATGACAAAAGTAAGGTGGCGTGGAGGATGATAAAAGGATAATGTTATGAAAAAAGATTGGATGATAATTGAGTCTGAATTAGACGAAGATCAAATCAAAGTGCTAAACGCTGTAAACGACAAATCATGCATCGTTTCTGGTTGTGCAGGAAGTGGAAAGTCTGTTTTAGCATTGATAAAAGCACAACGACTGCAACGTGAAAAGGGCAACGACTATCAAATTATAGTATTTACTAAAGCCTTATGCAAATACATGAATGCGGGTAGGAAAGAACTTGGCTTAAATAAACAGTTTGACTATCATTGGGATTGGAAAAATCGAAAGCAATGTCCGTCATCTGATTACATCATTGTAGATGAAATTCAGGATTTTTCAAAAGATGAAATACAAGACTTTATACAAGCAACAAACAAGCATTTTTTCTTCTTTGGCGACACAGCTCAATCCATATATAAAGGATTAAAAGAAACGATGCCTGTTGAAGATATCAATTACACATTTAGTACGAGGGCAAAAATGTTCGAGCTTTTTCGCAATTATCGTCTACCACGCCCTGTTGCCAAGGTAGTTCAATACATTGGTGTTGATTTAGATGGTTTTGATATAGGCACATATAAGAGCAGAGAAACGGCAATGCCACGCTTTATTCAATATGATAACTTGAATAATCAAATAAAATCAATTGCGAGATTGATTAATAATGGTGCCGTTTCAGATGTGGGAATATTGGTTCCACATAATGAAGATGTTAAGCAGGTTTCTGATTTGCTGAAAATGGAAAAGATAAACCATGAATTGAGGTATAGCAACTACCCATCCAGTATTGACAATCTTGATTTTACAACAGAAAATCCTAAAGTGATGACGTATCATAGTGCCAAGGGACTTCAATTTGGTACAGTATTCTTGCCAAATGTCGTTGATAAATCAGAAAAAGAATCAGATAGAAAAGCCCTTTACGTTGCTATGACCCGCACTTATCGTAATTTATATGTTATGTATAGTGGAAGTTTGCCATTCCCATTGTCGGAAGTGCCACGAGAACTTTATAAAACAACCGAAAAAGATGTAGTGGAGGACAAATAACATGAAAACATTTTACATACCAACTTCGACATTGAATTTCAACAACATTCTGTCGAGCGAAAGCATATCGCCAAAGGCGTTCTATGAAAAACGTGGTTTTGGATATACACGTTGGACACCTATTCCAGAAAACTCATATAATAATGCCATTGTCTTATATGACAATCTTTGCTTTTTCGACCGCCCAAAAAGCGACATTGAAGACCACCCTTTGATGGTGGAAGTACAATTAGAAGAGTCGGAATTGAAGCAGGCTGTTGGCTTTTGGTTCAGCGACCATACAATCTATCTTGCGCCTACCACTACACGATTTCTGTTTTTTTCAGAACAGGACAGAACTGTCACATTGTCAATGTCAGAAAATAGTTCAGAAACAAAGTTGATTCGACTATACACAAATCGAATAGAGCGTATAGAAAAACCATCTGAGACATATAAGCCAATTGCCACCGATGAACCTTGCGAGTTAAACGAATCGGAAATTAGCAAGGATTTCAGAAACAACAAGATGAAAGGCTTGCTACACGGCTACTATATCGGTGCTCTGCTTTCGACTGATTTGGATTCTATCAAGTTCTTAAACACATTGAAAGAAGTCCATAATATTTTTGCGGCAATTTTGTCAAGCTTCGATAGGCAACCAACACCATACCAAAATGAAAGACTTGACGAATTATTTAAGTTTCTAAATCGTAAAAATGCAGATTATCAACAACTTTTGAAAATTATCTGCGATGAAGATAAAACAGATAAGGTCTTGAATTTGGATTTTGTCAAGCCACAAGACTTTGTAAGAAAAACAGAATACTTATACCGGTTGCAACAAGAGCAACAAGATGCTGAGAAAGAGAATCCTGCCATTGAATGGATTAAGGTAAGAATAAAAGATGCAAAATCCAACATCAAAAATAACACGCAATTGTTGAATCCCGATAAAAGTGAGATAGTAGTATTGAATAATAATGTTTCTGTATTGGGCAATAAAAATGTCATTGATGAAACAGAAAAGAGTCTTTGTTTGGCTTGGTTTAACGAGACATTATCAGCGGAAGATACAAATGGAAAAATAAGTACATACAGAGAACAACTTGCTGATAAAATCACTGACGAAGCCATTAAAGTTTTAGGAGATAAATGGGAAGAGAGCAGCATTAGAACATATCTGAACGCTCTTCGCCATCATATTGCAGGTGAAGAATTCAAACAAGAATGGAACAATGGATTATTGTCATCTGTTGCGGCTGTTGTTGTTGCTGGCGACAATTGGGAGAAACTCCTTGCTTTCATGCAAGGTAAAGAGATGACTGATTACTCTTTGGCTTTTGCTTTTTATGGCGAATTGAATGGTTATGCCAATCTTCTCAGGGATTTTACGGATTTGCTTTATAACCACGAAGGCAAATATGTAAGGGAAGTTTATAAGGAGTTTTATGGCCAGTTGTATGATAAAACATTATTAGTAAATAAGATAGAACAAAATGGTGTAATACAACAAAGACAAGGAACTCAAACGAAAACAGAATCGCATATAGAACAAAATAAAGAAAATATCGCATCCCCCATACACAAATCTGATACTACAGATGGACAAAGTGTTAATGAAAATAACCAAACAACACTTGACTCATCTGAAGACACTTCAAAAAAATGGGAAACAAAGTTGAAATCATTAAGTTGGTGGAATTACAATGGAACAAAAAGGGATAACATACTTGACCTTTTGACTAAATATGGTCCTTCAGAACAATTTATAAACAAAGTTGCAAAAGTATCTGGTGTAGGCCTCCAAAGAATATCTGCCTTACGAAGTGTTTTGGAAATAGATAAATCAGGAGAATTGTCAAACACAAAAGAGCCTTCTTTATTCAGCCCTCAAGAAGCATATCCGATAGGAGACTATTTTTATTGCGATAAAAATGTGTGGTGGCACTTAGAACCTTTGATTGATAATCAAACTGCAAAGCGTGAGATTAAGAAAGATTTAAATTGGTTCCAAAATGACATATTTTCAAAACCCAAAGGACAAAGAGGATACTCTTCTTATGATAATATTGACGAAAAAGACAACAAAAAAGTGATTGAAAAATTTTGTAATCTAAAACGAGGGAAAAATGCCAAAGGCGAAGAACAAGCTCCATATTTTACAGAAAATCTCCGTGAGTGTATAAGAAAAAAACTAATGTATTGGTATAATCTAAAATAGAAAGACATGGAAGAACATTTCTTACTGAAATTAGCGGAGACATACACCAAATACGATGCCTCAATCATCGAGCCTTATTTGGCGGAAGACATGCATTACGCCTCAATGTGGGTGTTTCACGAAATGACGTCCAAACAAGAATATATGGACTATCTTGTTGGCAAATTGCAAACAATGAAACAAACAGGCAAAACATTCGACTTTCAGATTGTCAACGGGAGAATGCACTCAAAAGCGTTGCTTGTTGATGCAGGTGCAGGTTTTGTAGTGGATTTCGATGAGCAAGGAAAGGTTAAAATGCTCAATATCACTGCACCCGAATTTTTCTAATGTTTAACAAATCAAATCATACTACAATGTTTAACTTTTTCAACAAGAAGAAGAAAGATCATGAGAACTATGATATACACTCAAATATCATTGAAGATCATCGCAAGTCTTTTTATAGACTTGGAGACATCAGACATCGCTCTATGGGCGGTGATTTAATGCTAAGCCCCTATGACGCAGAAGCCTTCTTTACTTATCCTGATGCTACTGTTCTACCGTTGTTGGCCAACACTGATAAAATCAACCGATTTTTGCCGGGACTTGGATTCTCTGATGAAACAACCACAAAGAAACGGTTAGAGGGGTTTATGTACAAGGCAGAAAAACAATTGGGCGTAACCTATGTGATACGAGGATCTAATGTGCCAATAGGAATGGTTATTGTCAATTCTCCTCTATACAACTCCCATGCAATCAATCTATCCATATGGACTATTGATTTTTACATCGCGGAAGCCTTTGAACATAAGGGAATAATGTATCAGTCAATTATTCGCGTCTTAAATGAAATGAAGACCGCTATGGATGCCTCAGTGGTATATGCATTGGTTGACAGAGATAATATTGATTGCAGAAAACTATTGGGCAATGGTCTATTTGAACAAGTAGATAATACTGGTTTCAATAATTCTGACACATCAAAAGAACCTCCTTTAGTTTTTATGATAGACTTGTCTAAAATCAACTTCATAAGAGGTTAGTAATGATAGTAACAAAGAACAAATATGGGGACAATAAAATCACAGCTTTTTACGTTATAGATAAGGATACACAAAGCATGAGTTTCTGATATGACCGACAAACTCACCTTCACCACCTCCTCAGGCCAGACCGTCGAAGCCTCTGCTCCCGTCATCATCTCGGCGAGCCGAAGCACCGACATTCCGGCGTTCTATGCCAAGTGGTTTATCAATAGGCT
>CALFIU010000031.1 GCA_937877455.1 uncultured Bacteroidales bacterium | reverse complement strand
TTTCCCTACACGACGCTCTTCCGATCTTCGGACGTATTCCTTCAGCGGTTGGTTATCAGCCGACACTTGGAACCGATATGGGAGCAATGCAAGAGCGTATCACCTCAACTAAAAATGGTTCAATCACCTCAGTACAAGCCGTTTACGTGCCTGCCGACGACCTTACCGACCCCGCTCCTGCCACCACTTTTGCACACCTTGACGCAACAACAGTTTTGAGCCGCAAAATATCGGAACTTGGTATATATCCTGCCGTTGACCCGCTGGAATCGACATCGCGCATACTGACAGCCGAAGTTGTGGGCAAAGCGCATTACGACACGGCTCAACGCGTCAAACAACTGCTGCAACGCAACAAGGAACTGCAAGACATCATATCAATTTTGGGTATGGACGAGTTGTCGGAAGAAGACAAACTTGTTGTTCACCGCGCCCGCCGTGTGCAGAGATTCCTGTCGCAGCCATTCCACGTGGCGGAGGCATTTACAGGCTTGAAAGGCGTATTTGTCAAGATTGAAGACACCATCAAAGGCTTCAATATGATTATGGACGGCGAGGTTGACCAATACCCCGAGGCAGCCTTCAACCTTGTAGGAACAATTGAAGACGCTATTGCCAAAGGCGAGAAAATGCTGGCTGAGGCGAAGAAGTAAATTAAAAATTGAAAATTGAAAGTGGTAGGGATGTGATTATCGCATCCGTCAAGCAATTGAGAATTGACAATTAAAAATTGAAAAGAGCATTGTAGAAACGGGTGCATCGTGCCTATACTGCTACCGATTCACCGATTAAACTGAAAAGAAATGATTGCAGAAATAGTTACACCAGATAAGACAGTTTATAACGGCGAAGTAACGCTTGTCAGCGTACCGGGCGTTATGGGCTCGTTTGAGATTCTGAACAGCCACGCACCAATAATATCGGCACTTGGCAAAGGCGAAGTGCGGATTGTTGAGGACAATGCAGAAAAAAACGAACAACTTTTTGAAGTGGAAAGCGGCATAGTTGAAGTTAAAAACAACAAGGTCAACGTGCTGATTGAGAGGTAGAAAAGCTGATTGGCGGTAGATATTAATCCCTGCTCTGTGTTTTATATGGAGCGGGGATTTTTTTGTGTGTAAAGATTCAGCAAAAGGTCGCACACAAAAAACATTTTCGTTTTCAAACTTACTTTTATACATTTGTCTTGCTCCGCGTTTTGCCCGCAAGGGCTAAATTGCAGAGTAACATATAGAAAGACGTTTACTGACGTTTCCCTTTGACGGACTAAAATTCTCGCAAAATTTTAAGAACCATTGTCAGGGAGAAAAGCAACGGTGAACGCCTATGTTGGTATGTATTGGCTTGAGTGTCAATATATTCTTTCGTGGGCTTCGCGTTGCTCAATCTTACAATGGTGGGTAATGCGAGAAACCTTAGTTCGTGGGAGCGAGTAACAAGATTCCCACGTTTTTTTTGCCCTTGACGTGGCGAGTCTTTTAACAAAAGGGCTAACAGTTGTTACGATGGAATTTGTTGTTAAAAAACAAATAATAGTGGCAGTTCTGATTATTGTGGCTATGTCAACATTGGCGCAAAATGCCAATAAGAAGTAAGAGAGAACGCCGCTTGAGAAAATAGCCCAAATCAAACAAAACAGCAACGTGTATTTGTATGGCGAGGCGACAGGAAAATCGTTGAATGTGGCGGACCGTGACGCTTTGGCCGACTTGATTGGACAAATATCGACATCAGTTGAAAGCAATTTTACATTAATTAAAAACGAAAATCCTGACGATTATGCCGAAACATTCCAATCAGTTATTAAGACTTACTCAAAGGCCACACTTAACAATACTGAACGCATAATCATAGGAAAAGAGCCAAAAATTACTGTTTTTAGATTCATAAACCGCATTGAGGTTAAAAAGATTTTTGCAGCACGCGAAAACAAAATTAAAGGATTTGTAGAATCGGCTGTTAGAGCCGAACAGAAGTTGCAAATAGCTGATGCGCTGCGGTATTTTTACTGGGCTCAAACCCTGCTTCGCAGCCACCCAAACGGAGCAATGCTAACAATGAATGACGACAATAACGAACAACATATACTTGCGGCGTGGATACCAGAACAAATCAACAATATTTTCTCGAATATCAGAGTTGAAAGATGTGGTGTGAAAGTTGATGGTGATTTTCAGGAAGTTGAGTTATTTTTCACATATAAAAATCAGCCAGTCAGCAATTTTGATTTTACATATTGGGATGGTCGCGATTGGTCGAACATAGTTAGTGTGAAAGACGGGCGCGGTGTGGCAGAATTGCCAGCATTGGCAGATGCAGACAAAATAGATCTGAAGGGAGAATATGTGTTTGTTGGCGAAGCTACTATTGATGCCGAGCTGAAAGATGTTATGGAAAGTCTTGAGCAAGTGCCTTATAAAAGCAGCAGTTTGTCGTTGGTGGAAACAGGCTCCGCACGAAAAAAGAAGCAGGCTCAGATGGAAAATGCTGTAAATGCAGAATCGGTTTTCAGCTTTGTCAAAAATCCGCAGTATGAAAAAACAATGGTTGCAGTTGAGCGGTGCATCGCGCAGTGTCAGTACGATGTTGCTCGTCAGTACTTTAGCGATGAGGGTTGGAGTATGTTTGAGCAATTGGTTGACTATGGTCGGGCAAAGGTTTATGGCACACCCGATTACCGTTTTGCAAAAACCGATGAGGGAATTATCTGTCGCAGTATGCCGTTGATTTTCAGTTTTCCTGGTAGCAAGCGTACATTTGTTGAAGATGTGGTTTTTGAATTTGACATGAGCGGAAAAATCAATGGTCTGTCGTTTGGTTTGTCGCAGACAGCACTTAAAGATATAGTTGACAAGAAAAAGTGGGACGAATTGTCAAGGTTGACACTAATCCGTTTTCTTGAAAACTACAAAACAGCGTATGCCCTCAAACGGCTCGACTACATAAGCAGCATTTTTGCTAATGATGCGCTCATTATTGTAGGACATGTACTCGAAAAGCAGGTTGCCAAAGATGCTATCAATATCAAAACCGATAAGCAGGCCGTACGATATACAACACAAACCAAAGAACAGTATATCAAGAATTTGGGGTTGGTTTTTCGCAGCAATGAGTTTATAAATCTACGCTTTGCGGATAGCGAGATACGCAAGGCAGGCACAGGTGAGATTTACGGAATACAAATCAAACAAGATTATTATTCGTCGAATTACGGCGATACAGGCTATTTATTTCTAATGGTTGACCTAAATGACAAAGACAAGCCCGTGATTCATGTTCGCGCATGGCAACCCGACAAAGACCCTGATTTCGGTCTTATCGGTTTAAGTTCGTTTAGTTTTTAAACTATTGAGTATGAGAGAAATACTAACGATAGTTTTGGCGGTTTTGTTTTTTTCTGTTTACGGGCAACAAATATCTGTTGAGTCGTTTAGTAAGTTGGAGAACGATTTGACAGCGAGAACAAAACGGATTGACGACCAAAATGGCGAGCCGTGTGCTATTATAAAAGTTGTTGTGTCAGGCGATGGTTTCAGTTTTCAAGGCGATGGTTTAGGAATTGTTGATACGGAACATAAAACAGGCGAATATTGGGTGTATGTGCCACACGGAGCTAAGTACTTGACAGTTTTACATAATGTGCAAGGCGAGTTACGACAATACGCCTATCCTGAAAAAATTGAATCTTTATGCACTTACAGATTAAAACTTTCATTATCAAAAATAGTTTTAGATGGGAATTACCTTAAAGTTAATGTCAATCCGCCGAATGCTGAGGTTTATATTGATGATGGTAAAATTGATAGCGATATAACACCATTCTTGCTTTCGGGTACACATACGTATAGAGTTGTCCTTGAAAAATACACCACGCAAACTGGAACTTTTGAAATAAATAAAGCACAGAAGAAGGATTTGTATGTTAAGCTTGAGCGCTCGCACGGATACGTTAATATCAGTTACAAACCCGATGGTGCTCAAATATCTGTTGATGGGGAAAAAACAGGTAGAACAACGCCAGCAACATTTTATTTGGAATCAGGAAAACATACCATCGTTGTAAAAAAAGATATGTATGAATCGAGAGTAGAGACAATTAATGTTTATGAAAATTGTAATATAAATCTGACGGGCAATTTGCCAAAAAGCGCAACAGCGACTCTCAATATTACTGCAAATGTTAATTATGCAATAGTTTATATCGATGAGGTGTATAGAGGGCTTGTTGGCAGAAATTATGAGGTGGGTGTTGGTAATCATACCGTCAGAATTGAGCGTGATGGGTATAAAGACGATGTTGTTCATGTGAAGGTTATCTCAGACACAAAAAAGCAACAGAACATACGAAACCTTGAGATAGTTAGAGCTGGTGAAACAAAGAACGTGATAGGACATTTAACCAAAACGAGGAATAATCTAACCAAAACGCAACCTAATCTTAGTCGAGGCTATCGCGGATTCTGTGAATTTGGTGTTGGTATAGATCTTGATTATGGTTTTGGAACATTTGCCACTGCAACAATTCATGGCTGTCAAATATTACCAAAATTATTTGTTGGTGGTGGCTGGGGATATTATTATTCTTCCCCCAAGGATGTAATAGACATTCTAGCCTTTACTGATGCACGTTTTGATATGGATAAAAAATATTCACCATTTGTTGAAGGTCGTTTAGGATCCTTAGGATCCTACGGTGGTTTGTATCTCTATCTCGAGGTAGTGGGTGGATTTAGAATACACAAAGTAAACTTTTCATTAGGTGCTCTTTATGTAGTAGATATGCCACCAGCAATTCTTTTTCGAGTATCTTTTGATTGGGGTGCAAGAAAGTAGTTAATGTGTAGTTGATTTTCAATGATGGTATTTTGAGGTATGCTGTAAAAACAGAAGATTATGCCGGAACATTTATTCATAAATATGAAGTGGATAGGGTTAGGAATTTGATAACAAGATGAATCACACAAACTTCTGTTTGATATTGAAAGCGGCATAGTTGAAGTAAAAAGTAACAAGGTCAACGTGCTGATTGAGAGGTAAACGGTTGCCTGAGATTGATTAAAGGCCGCTTCCTGTGGAGAGAGCGGCTTTTTTTGTGTACGAATATGTGTTTCAATAGGCGGTTGCCCGATTAAATAATTTATGATTACCTTTGCATAAAATGCTAAATAACAAATAATAATGGTAAAATTCAGCAA
>CALFIU010000030.1 GCA_937877455.1 uncultured Bacteroidales bacterium | reverse complement strand
ATAAAGTATAGTTACGTTGCGTATGGAAATTGCACTTCGAATCTTAATTTAAGTAAATTTGCACTGTCAATCCATACCGAAAGCCGCAAGGTGGGGGCGGGATTGACAGACATATAAATAAAGGCGTTACTACGCTTTGTTTTTGACGTTCAGAAATTTGGTCGTTTCACAATTCTCGTCATTAGCAAAGCAACACGTAATGCCTGCGGGTTATGTATATTCTACAGCCGTGTACGTAGTGTGCGGTTGCGTATGCATATAACGGGGGTTTCCGTGTTGCGCGATCCTGATTTCTGCATTAATTTTTTTATCTTCGGATAGTTTTTGGAGTGCAAATAATTTTTGCTATTTTTGCAGAAAATTATACAATGCATTATGATTGTAATTGACACAGAAAACGAGCTGATACTCAATACATATCGCAAATCTCCGGATAAAAGCGTTGCACAGTGCGCCGAATTGGCACACCGTCAATTGATATTAGACCTTATCTTTACCTATTTTGTGGAAAGGAATATCGCAGATGCCGAACAAATGATGCAAAACTATTTTATTACAGATGGTTATACTCCGCAATTTAGGTCGTTATTCACTGCGAACGAAATTTCAAATTTGTGCGAACAGCTTCAAATAGTATATCTAAACAGCAATGTCAAAATAAAAGGTGAGGCGATTAGCAGAGGGATCTCAAAAGAGAATATGATTGCAAGCGGTGCTGTATATACCCAACATGCAATAGTCAAATACATTGTATCAAATACTCTAAAAAATATCGAAATAACAGAAGATATAAAAATCCTTGATTTTGCTTGCGGAACTGGAAGGTTTTATAAAGAGTGTATCGACAAATTAATCTCGGTTGGTATTCCATCAGAAACAGCAGTTTCAAAATGCATTGAGGCCACAGACATCAATCCTATTGCAATCAACATAACGCGTCTGAAGGCGTGTACATATTTGGATGACATTACAGAAAAAAACTTGCAATCAATAGCCAAGAACATCAGATGTGAAAATGCCCTGATGCCACGTGAAATGGCATTTGGTGGTCTGTTTGTTTCCCCAAAAGACGAAAAGTTGTTTGATGCAATTGTAAGCAACCCTCCGTATTTGGTATTGAAACCAAGCCACAAAACAACTCCCGAACATGCGGAGCAGATGCGTAAACAAGTCGAGTATTTCCGAAAGTCTGGGCAATATCGACACTCAGTGGAGGGAATGTTGAACCTTTACCAACTTTCGATAGAACGTATGTTGCAAATGCTGAAACCTAATGGCGAATTGGGTGTCATTTGCCCATCAACATTGTTTGCAGACCAATCTGCAACAAACTTACGCAAATATCTTTTGCTGAAGAATAAAGTCCGCCACATAACATACTATCCCGAAAAAGCGGAATTGTTTGAAAACAACGTAACTCAGGCAACCAATATCTTCTTTTTGCAAAAAAACGGAATCACCGACAATATCTCAATAACGGCCGACAACAAGTCGTTTGACATCAATATTGATTCTATAAAAGAATTGTTTCCCAACAATTTGGAAATACCGCTTATTTCAGGCAAAGATTGGCTGATTCTAAAAAAAGTAAGCAAATTTCCTCGCCTTAAAACAATCAAAAACGTGCGCAACAAGCGCGGGGAGTTGGATTTGACACTTAACAACAAATTCATCACCTCCGAACCTACACCGCATTTACTGATTAGGGGTAAAATGATAACGGACAAAGGTGTTGAAAGGACATCTCAAGAATATGTGAGCGAAGATTTTATCAATATTAAGTCGAGCGATTACCAACGTTACGATTATGGCAAAGTGCGGCTTATAGGTCAAAACATTTGCAATATCGATAATCCCCAACGTCTGAGATTCGCATTTAGCGAGCCAAACGACATATTGGGCAATTCGTGCAATTACTTGTCTTCAGATATAGATACGTTGAAAAAACTGCATATTTTGCTTTCAAGTGCATTGCTTAATTGGCGATTCCGCCTTACAAGTTCCAACAATCATATCAACAATTATGAACTTGATGAACTTCCTATTGCGGATTTGAATAATATTGACCAATCAATGCGCTTCAACTCCAACCGAGAACTCAATATTTTTGTCTGCAACCTTTATGGTTTGGACAAAGCAGAAACCGAATATATTTGTAACCTATGAAAATTTACAACCATATAGCGTGCAAGCTGTGCGAATACGAGGCAAAACTTGCTACATATATTCCACAAGGCGGCAATTGGCAAAACATACCCGATACCGTACACGACAAACGTCTGGACAGCATACGCACTACAGGAGGTAGAACAACCTATTATGGTAGGTTGCGTTGGGACAAGCCAAGCTATACAATTGCTACATATTTCAACCGCGTTCCCAACGGCTGCAACATCCACCCTGAACAAAACCGCATCCTTTCCAACCGAGAGGCGGCTCGGCTGCAGTCTTTCCCCGATGACTTTGTTTTCAAGGGTTCCAAGGCTTCGCAATTCAAGCAAATTGGAAATGCAGTTCCGCCTTTGTTGGCGAGGTTTGTATCAACACTAATAAAACCTCATTTGCAATCATACAATTTCATCGACTTATTTGCAGGATGCGGCGGTCTTTCGGAAGGATTCATAATGAATGGCTTTAATTTGATAGCGGCAAACGAAATTGATGCCAACATTATGATGACCAACGAATTCAATCATTCCAAATATGCGCCAAAAGAAAATTTCATTTTGGGCGATATAACCAAACAAGACGTGCAGCAGCATTTGTTTGATGCTTGCCAAGACACTCAAATAGACGTAATTGTCGGAGGTCCGCCGTGCCAAGGTTTTTCGTATGCGGGCTGGCGAAATCCAAACGACAAACGCAACCAACTATTTCGCGAATTTGTAAGTGTCGTCTGTCATATAAAACCGAAGTTTTTTATTATGGAAAATGTACCGGGGATTTTGACAATGAAAGGCGGCGAAACTATCAAAGAAATAATAGCTGCATTCAGCGAAGTAGGATACCATATCAACACACCAATAAAATTGAAAGCTGAAGAGTATGGTGTGCCACAGAAACGAAGAAGGGTGTTTATTATAGGTTCGCTTGATTCGTCGGTAGAATTGGCAAAACCAACGCCACTTTTTTCCGACGAAGTGCCATCACTTCCCAAATGCATAAACGTAAAGGATGCTATAGGTAATTTTCCTCCGCTGTTGGATGGCGAAGGTGAAATAGAAGCGGATTTCTCGTTTGCTGAAAAATCCGCTTACGACCGTCTTATGCTAAAAGAAATAGATTTTGACGAATTTTACAAAATCTGCAAATGCGGTACTTAATTCCACATCGCTTTCTTTATGTTCATTGATATAACTCTTATCAAATCGTTGAGTAATGCATCTGCTTTTTGATAAGAGTTTTGTTTTATAAATCTTATTAGTTTTTGAATCGTTGGCTCATATTGGTCAACAATAAATGTTATTTTACGGTTACTCTTTTCATTGAACTCTTCCAAACTTTCAAACGCCACACGAATATATCTCTCTGCATTTTTACGCTTGTTCACACTATCAAGTTCTTTACTTTTGACAACCAACTCATCTAAGTGTAAAGGATGAAAGTTTTCAAAACGATAATCATAGTAAGCAAATTCGGGATGCAAAAATCGTTTCAAATACTCTTGCCCTGTTGTGATATATATCTTTGTAAAAAGCTTCAAAATATTTTGATGGCAATTCAACATTACAATGCTAAGTTTTTTTGCGTCAGAATCAGAACGGACTTTGTTTTTCAAAGCATCCCAAATAGGTTTGGAATGCCAACTTATTACTTGATACCCATCATTTTCCAATGCAATTAAAGTATTGATGTCAGATTTTGTAAAACGGTTGTTTTTTGCGCTGTTGCACGATTTGCACAATGGCGCAAAATTGGTGCTATGGCAGAATCCCAACGATATTGGGCCAATGTGGTCGGCTGTCATTTTTCTACGTTTCCCACATTGAGGACAAACGTATGTTTTATCGCCCTTTGCAAATTCGCCCATAAGTCGGTTTGCCAAATTGAAATTGCCGTCTGCCCATTCTTCGTATGCGCGTCTGTCTTGAGTGTAGGTTTTCATATTGTCAGAATGCCTGCCTTTGTCTGATCTTTCTCGACAACAAAGACCGTCAGAATGAAAACCGTCAAAGCGGTCTGGACAGTTGCTCATTACCCCGGGTGATAAGGGGCTTGATTCCTTTGTAACAAACTCTTTATAAACCTTGTCTATGATTTTTTGACGGATGTCAGCCGTAGTATTATTATCTATAAATCGCTGAGAGATGTTCAAATTGAAAACATCAATCCAAAACATTGCACTTTTTTCAGATTTGCAATGATTGCGGATTATTTCTTTTATGGTGTAGTCTGTTTGAGCCAACGACAAACCAAAAAAATCGTTGATTTTTTTCAATAAGCGTTTGTCTGGATACTCGTACATTATGCTCAATTCTTTACCACAACACTGACAGACCTTGATTTTTGTGGGATGTACCAACCTTGCCGCTTTTGCGTAGCATCCTTTTTCGATTGGTATACCCATTTTGCGGCATTGTTTGTCCCACCACGCCTGTCGTTTCTGCCCATTGTCAGATTTGCCTGTAACCACCCATTTTACTCTGCCATCCTCGCTGCGCTCATAAAACAGACCTTTGTAATTGGGATGTTTCACCATTTCTTCGGTGTATTTCTCAAAATTTGGATGCCAATTCCTATCTATATTTTCAGCCATAATGATTATTATTTTAAAAGTTCGGATATTGTTGTATTCAATGCGATTGCTATTTTTTCGGCATATACGAGCGACACATTTCGTTCTGCCCGTTCTACCATACCGATGTAAGTTCGATGAACGCCGGCACGAAACGCAAGTTCTTCTTGGCTAATACCCAATTCATTGCGTTTGTGTCTTATATTATCTGCAAACTTTACTAATATCAAGTCTTTATATTTCATTATAGGTAAAATATTGTTAATGATACGCAAAAGTACAATAATGAAATATAGTTGTCAACATACATTTGTATGCAAAAATCAAGAAACACCCTGTTAATCTCGAAGACGACAACGAAAACGCCAAAGACGAACTTCTTGGCTGGCTCGACTTTTGGTCGCCTGGCAACCACGACGACCGCACAATCGCAATCTTATATTAACAACTTATGGCACAGATAATCAAAATAAAGGCGGAAGACGGCAGCGACGTAGAATTTTACGATGAAATAAAGGCACAGGGCGGAATAAAGGACGTGTATTTTTCGCCGTCAAAAAAATATGTTGTCGCATTTTACCGCAAAACGCTCAAAGAACTAAAACCAAGCGAAAAAGACCGACTGCAAAATATTGTGGGTGTTTATCGAGAAAAGATTTTCATTGCAAACTCCGATGGCGCATATTGGAAAAACCTTTTTGCTTGGCCTGAAAAAATAGTTGAATGGAACGGCAAGATTGGACTTGTAGTTCCGTTTTACGACAAAAAATTCTTCTTCTCTGGTGGCAAATTCAAAGGTCAGGAGAAGAACGGCAAATGGTTTGCCTCTGCAAAACTCCGCAACAAGTTTCTGGAACCCGACCAAAAGGGTACTTGGCTCACTCATATTCACGTATGCATAAAAATTGCTCGTGCTATGCGCCGTATTCACGCAGCAGGTTTGGCACATTCCGACCTTTCGTACAACAATGTACTCATCGACCCCGTAAGCGGCAGTGCCTGCATCATCGACGACGACGGACTTGTTGTACCCGGCAAATATCCGCCCGATGTGGTCGGTACGCCCGATTTTATTGCGCCCGAAGTGTTGGAAACCAAAGGTTTGAAACTCGACGACCCTAAGCGCAAACTTCCGAGCCGATTGACCGATTTACACGCATTGGCGGTGTTGATTTACATGTACTTGCTCTATCGCCATCCTTTGCGCGGCGGCAAGGTTTGGGATGTTGACGACCCTTCCAAAGACGAAGAAATGTCGATGGGGTCAAAAGCGTTGTTCATCGAGCATCCCACTGACAGCACAAACCGTGTCAAAGTCAAAGATTTGGACCAAAGTCAATTGCCCGAAGGCGACCCGTCAAAACTGCCTTACACTATATGTGGTCCGTACCTCAAACCGCTTTTCGACCGCGCTTTTATCGACGGACTCCACGACCCATCCAAACGTCCGAGCGCACAGGAATGGGAAGACGCTTTGGTAAAGACCACAGACCTTGTTCAGCCCTGCCAAAACCCAAATTGCAAGGCTCATTGGTTTGTTTTCGACAACAGTACAAAACCAAAATGTCCATTCTGCGGCACAGAATACAAAGGTCAGCTGCCAATTCTGAACTTCTACTATTCGCCGCGCCACGGCAGTTTTATGTCGGAGAAATACCGCCTGATGGTCTATGACAAACAGACCCTCTATATGTGGCACGTAAACCGCAACATCGGTGCAAACGAAAAGACTTCCGCAGACGACAAGAAACCTGCGGGCGACTTCCATTTTCACAACGGTCAATGGATTTTGATCAACCGCCGCATCCCCGACATGTTTGAAATCCTCGCCGACGGCAACAAAAAACAAATCGCCGTAGGTGGCTTTGTTCCCCTCACCGAAGGACGCAAAATACTTCTTTCGGCAAAAGATGGCGGAAGACTGGTAATAGTGCAATTGGTTAATAATTAGAATAAATTATGTCAAACAAACATCACATTCGACACGCGCCACCTTAATTGGATTCCATCATTTACCACATAGTTTCTTTATTTGCAGGATTTTTTCCTAACTTTGCAGATACAAAAAACAGGACAAACATGACACTTTTTGACGAAATACAAAATGGCGAGAGCCGCACATTGGAGTTCAAGGCTGAACTGCCGCAAGATTCTACGAAATGGGTGAAGACAGTAGTTGCATTCGCTAACGGAGCGGGCGGACGTATTGTTATTGGCGTAACTGACAGTCGTGAGGTTGTCGGAATACCAAAGGAAACCGACATTTTCGAACTAAAAGACTCCATTGCCGACACCATCGACCAAATGTGTGAGCCGCAGATTATGTTTGACATCACCGCTGAAAAAATCGATGATGCCCAACTACTTATCTTGCGTGTTTTCCCATGCAATGCAACACCGTATTTCATAAAAAAGCAAGGCAAAAAAAACGGCACTTACATCCGTCTTGGCGCAACCACGCGCAATGCCGACTTCACCGCCTTGGAGGAATTACAATTTCGTGGCAAAAGGATTTTTTACGATTCGATAGTTGACACCGAACTAAAAATATCCGATGACGACATAAAATTCCTGTGCGACGACTTATCTGCACGTGCCGACCGCAAAATCACACGCAACGATTTGGTCAACTTCAAACTTCTTGTCGGAGAGAACAAAGACGTTCCGACAAACGCCTGCGCCTTGCTTTTGGGCAAACACGATTTTACAAGTCGTATCCAATGCGCACAGTTTAAGGGCGTTACACGGACATTCTTCCTCGACAAAAAAGAGTTTGAAGGTCCGCTGTGCAGTCAGATAGACGGAGCATACAACTTTGTGCTGTCGCATATCAAAATGTCTTTGGAAATCAACGGAATAGTACATAAAGAACATTATGAAATACCTGTTGCCGCCGTCCGCGAACTCATTGTGAATGCTGCCGTGCATCGCAACTATCAAATGCCGTCGAGCATTCAAGTGGCGGTTTACGACGACCGTGTAGAAGTCTCCTCGCCCGGTACTTTGTATGGCTCGTTGACGATAGAGGAAGCCATCAACGGTCATTCGTCGCTGCGCAATCCAGTTCTTGCACGCACACATTGGAAAAAATCGGCGTTATCGAAGGTTGGGGGTCTGGGCTAAAACGTATAACCGAATTGTGTAACAACTACACACCCGGGTTTAACCATCTCGAAATCAAAGAGTTTGGCGATATGATTAGGTTCAATATTTTGAGACCAACGGCTGATACTGGTACTGCAAATGATACTGTAATGTCCAATAAAAACGAAATGTCCAATAAAATGTCCAATATCGAATCAAAACGATTTGAACAAATTATAAAATATTTGGAAGTTAATGGAACTATTTCAAAGTCAACCGCAGCTAACATATTGAATGTTGAGAACAAAACGGCTCAACGTCTTTTAAATAAAGCCGAAGAATTGTCTTTATTGGCATCAGAAGGAGAAAACAAAGGTCGTATTTATAAATTGAATAAAAATAATTATTACTGTCCGCTAAACGCTTTTGCCGTTTGTCACCAAAAAAGGGGTTGACCTT
>CALFIU010000029.1 GCA_937877455.1 uncultured Bacteroidales bacterium | reverse complement strand
CAACCTGTACGACTGCGTCACCACCATAGAGCAACTGTGCACCAGTCACCCACCAGATTTCTAAGTCTTTCATATTTTTTGAATTTTAATTCACAATTCAAAATTCACAATTCACAATGAATTGAAAATTAATGAATTAAGAAAATAAACGTTTATTTTTTTTGTTTAATGTATTAACTATTGAAATAAGAATTCGGTTAATCTCATTGCAATCACAATTCATACTTTCATATTCTGATTTTGAAATATAGTTTGATTGAAATAATATTTCTAACCAATACAATGACTCATTGGCTTCTTTGAGAGCGATTTTCAACTTGTGCTTAAAATCTTCTGTGCTTTCTGCGTGTTCAGCCTCCCTGATATTTGCGCCAATACTTGTTCCGCTTTTGAGAATTTGGGTAAAAATGGGATGCTCTGCATAAGAAGAAGTTTTGAGCAAATGTCTAACCATTCTCACAATGCGAATTCCAAAAGATAAACTTTTGTCTTTAACAATATTATCTGTTTTCATCGCGTAGCCAATTGTGAATTATGAATTGTGAATTGTGAATTAACCTTTCTTTTTTTGTCCGTAATACGCATTCGGTCCATGCTTGCGCATATAGTGTTTCTCAATCAGTAATGGATTCATTGTTGTGTTGGGATTTACCGAATACGACACAAACGCCATTTTTGCAACGTACTCCATTACGGTGGCGTTATAGACGGCGTTGGCGGGTGATGTGCCCCACGAGAAGGGTCCGTGGTTCTTTACCAACACGCCCGGGGTGTGGTCGGGGTTGTAACCGTTGAACCGTTCAACAATCACGTTGCCGGTTTCGAGTTCGTAATCGCCTTTCACTTCCTTTTCGGTCATATCGCGGGTGCAGGGGATTTCCTTGTAGAAATAGTCGGCGTGAGTGGTGCCGATGTTTGGAATGTCCTTGCCAGCCTGCGCCCAAGCCGTTGCGTACTGCGAGTGAGTGTGAACCACGCCGCCGATGTTTTTGAATGCGCGGTAAAGCACCAAGTGCGTGGGAGTGTCGGACGATGGGTTGAGGTCGCCTTCCACGGTCTTGCCAGTGTTGAGGTCAACAACCACCATGTCCGAGGCCTTCATTACGTCGTAGTCAACGCCCGAAGGCTTGATGACCACAAGGCCTTTTTCGCGGTCGATGCCGCTGACATTGCCCCATGTAAAGAGGACAAGTCCGTTTTTCACCAAATCGAGGTTGGCTCTGAAAACTTTTTCTTTTAATTCTTCTAACATATCTTGTTTTTTTGTTAATAAATTGTTTCGGCAAATATAAATCTTTTTTTAAACACTGACAATAGGAAAATGCGATTTTTAAACTTTTTTATTGTTTTTTTTACACTTTTTTTTTCGAGGTGGACATTTATGAATGTTTTTTTGATAGGCTAACATGCTGAAATACAATCGAATTATAAAAATTTGAACGGACGGACACGCATGTCCGCCCCTACGTTGGCTTTGGTAATATAAATTACTCAAGTTTCGCAAGTGTTTTGTAGTACGGAATACACGGTAATCACAGAAATTTAAAACGAAATTATTAAAAAAAACTTTGTTTTTTTATAAAACAGAAAACACGGATACTAAATTATGTAGGTAAGGTCCGTGTTTTCCGATTGTGGAAAATGTATATATTTTTCACAATATTTTTTTATATTATTGATGTTTAGTGTTTTCCGTGCCATCTGTGTTTAAAAATATCACTTGCGAAAGTTGAGTTATCATTAATTGAATTAAACAAATTCCCAAATTTTGCAATTTGGATTGATTATTACAATGCAAATTTAGTGCGAGCCTTGACTTTTTATTTGCCGGTGTAGAAAATATCAGGTTTTTTATATAATTTTGCCATCGTACTATTGCAACAAAACAATGAAATACGAATCAACATTTAATGCGATTGACGGCATTCTGCGCAACGAGGCGGGATGCAGCAACGAACTCGATTACATAGAGCAGACTTCGTGGTTGCTCTTTCTCAAATACCTCGACGACCTTGAAACGGAGCGCGAAGACGAAGCCGCACTCAACGGCAAGCAGTACCGCCGCATTATTACCGGTTTCAACCGTTGGAACGCTTGGGCTGCCCCAAAAAACGCCAAGGGCGAACTCGACGTTATCAACGCAATGACAGGCGACGACCTTGTGGAGTTTGTAAACCAAAAACTCTTCCCCTCGCTCAAACATTTCAAAGATACAGCCGTGTCGCCCGACACGCTCGAATACAAGATTGGCGAGATATTCAGCGAACTGCGCAACAAGGTAAGCAGCGGATACAATATGCGCGAAATTATCAACAAGATAGATTCGCTGCATTTTCAGTCTGCCGACGACAAGCACGAAATGACCGTGCTCTACGAAGACAAAATCAAGCGTATGGGCAATGCAGGGCGCAACGGCGGCGAATACTACACGCCTCGTCCGCTCATCCGCACCATCGTAAAAGTGGTGAATCCCCGCATTGGCGAAACCGTTTACGACCCGGCTTGCGGCTCGGCGGGCTTCCTCTGCGAGGCGTTCAATTATATGCAGAAGCAAATACATTCGGTAAGCGACTCCGACACTTTGCAGAAGTCAACATTCTATGGCAAGGAGAAAAAAGGATTGCCCTACATCATTGCCACAATGAATATGATTTTTCACGGCGTGGCTGCGCCCAACATCATTCGCGGCAACACACTGACCGAAAACCTCGCCGCCATTCAGCAGCGCGACCGCAAAGACATCATCCTTGCCAATCCGCCATTTGGAGGCAGCGAACGCGCCGAAGTGCTTGACAATTTCGACCTTCGCACCAGCGAAACCGCATATATGTTTATGCAACATTTTATCAAGATGCTCAAAGTAAACGGACGCGCCGGCATTGTAATCAAAAACACATTTTTGAGCAACGGCGACGCCGCAGCCCTGCGCCGCAAACTACTCGACGAATGTAACCTCCACACCATTCTCGACCTTCCGCAAGGAGTTTTTCAAGGCGCAGGCGTAAAAACCGTGGTTCTGTTTTTTACAAAAGGCGAGCCGACACAAAAAATTTGGTATTATCAACTCAACCTCAGCCGCACCCTTGGCAAAACCAATCCGCTCTCCGAAGCCGACCTTGAAGATTTTGTTACATTACAGAAAACCAAATCCGAAAGCGAAAACTCTTGGACTCTCAATGTTGCCGACCTTGGCGACGATTGCGACCTCTCTGTCAAAAATCCCAACAAACCCGAAGTGGTTGACACCCGCACCGCCGCCGACATTCTCGGCACCATCGCCGACCTCAACAGCGATTCCGCAAGACTGATTAACGAAATAAAGGAGATGCTATGAAGACTTTGAGAATAAAAGACATTTGCGACAAAGGTTCTTCAAGTCTCAAACAAAAAGATGTTGAGAATCAAAATGGTGTTTATCCTGTTTTTGGTGCAAGTGGGTTGATTGGTAAAATCGACACATATCATCAAAACAAGGATTATATTGCCATTGTCAAAGATGGTTCGGGAATTGGCAGAGTTACATTTATGCCTGCATTTTCTTCGGTGATAGGAACGCTTCAATATATTCTGCCCAAAGAAGGATTCAATATAAAATACATTTCATATTGCCTTCAAAGTTTGGATTTAGCACATTACAAACAAGGTGCAGCCATACCACATATATATTTTAGGGATTATGGTGAATATGAGGTTAATCTTGAAGAAAATCCAGATGACCAGCAGCGCATTGTTTCCTATCTTGATGCCGAGTTTGCGAAGATAGAAGCCCTTAAAGCCAATGCCGAAAAGCAACTGCAAGCCGCAAAAGACCTTTTTCAAGCCGCTCTAAAAGAGTTGTTGACACCGAAAGATGGATGGATGGAGAAGAAATTGGTTGAAGTATGTAAAGAGATTTTTTCAGGGGGGGATGCACCGAAAGAAAATATGTCGAAAGAACCAACAATAGATTTTGGGATTCCAATCTATGCAAATGCCGCAGAATTCGATGGTTTATACGGATACACAAACTATTATCGTGTAAATGAACCATCCGTAACAATAGCAGCAAGAGGTAGTGGAACTGGACTTGTTATAAAAAGGAAAGGTGCATATTTACCAATTGTTAGGTTGATTGTCGTTATCCCTAATACTTTTATAAGTGTAGATTATTTGTATTTTGCTCTTCAAACGATTAGGATAAAGTCAAATGGTACTGCCATTCCTCAGTTAACAGTTCCTGTTGTTAAGCAATATCGAATATGTTATCCACCAAATATTACCGAGCAGCAACGCATCGCCGACCGCCTCGACGCACTCTCTGCCAATTTGAAAGCATTGCAAACTAACTACACCGAAACCATAACCCTCTGCAACGACCTGAAACAGGCGTTGTTGAAAA
>CALFIU010000028.1 GCA_937877455.1 uncultured Bacteroidales bacterium | reverse complement strand
CACGTCAATTTCATCTGAATCGACATCAAAACGCGCGGGCACATAAACCCGCCCCTACAAAATATGGTGATATTCAATATTATGAACAAGAGTTAGCAAAAAAAGATTCTCTTTGTTGCCAAGAAAAACATAAGCATTGATATATTTTGGCATTACAAGGAATAAAAACAGACTTTATATAAAAGTCTTAACTGATAGAAAACAACCTAAAACGCGTATAACTATCTCAAATCCAAAATATTTTTAGTCGTTTTAATATGTTTATATCCAACTATATACAAAGATTATTAACATAAAAAAACAGTATTCTAAAAAAATATTTCTTTAAGTAATAAAGACAAATATTTTTTACAATTTGTTACTTATCTTCCGCAATACCAGTTCTGTCTGTCAACGAAGGTGCTGCTTGAAGCGGTTCAAGATAAAGTTTACCAGCATTGCTATAAATTATTCCAGTAAGCGAATTTTTAGAAACATTTTTAATCTTAGAATCATCGTAATAACTATTCAACGAAAAATGGTATCGTCCACTCACTTTTGATGCGTTGCAACGAGCATGAAAATCACCAAAATCACCAGTTGATATCACCTCTGCATTGTCGATACCAGTGGTATTTTCAAGAATAAAGTCAAAATGTTGTAACTTACCATTTTTTGAATATACAAAATGATGTCTTCCAAGAAAAGGATTAACGTATGGTTTAGAAGGATTACATTTTTCTGGCGTGTAACCTGTCAATTGTAAAATTTCGTCAGAAAAAGCATTAACAGCATCTTCAAATCCTCGTGGCGAACGTCCTCCATTAAACTCCATATAAAATTTTTCGCCCGTTGAAAATTTTGCACTTATAAAAAACTCAACAATAGGCGGCAAACCATTAACATGAACACTCCAATTGTTGAATTTAAACAACCCGCTGTTTTTTAGCGCATCAGAAAGTTTTTTCTTGAGATTTGGTGAATTTTCTGTATTAAATTTAAAAGGTTCGTAACAACCCTCACGCGATATATTAGCCTTAAAATTAGCAGAATCCAAATTCAACTCATATTTCAAAAATGAAGCATAGGTATTAATACCATCATAAAAAACACAATACAATTCTTCTACTTCGCCTTTAACATTTTCTATAGGACTAACTGTACGATTGTTGCTACGATAGCCTCCGCAAATTTCTGGTTCTTTTATCATATCGCTGTTATTTTGGGCGTTGCATACAAAAATACACAACACAAACATTATTAATAAAATAGTTTTCATATTTGTTTTAGTTTTTTTTAGGTTTCTACAAAAAACAAACAATGCAATACCTAAATAAAACGTTACCAATTAAAGAAATATTGCAAAATCCATAAAATAACAACAAATATATTTTTAAGCATCTTCAATAATTAAAAAAATTATATATAATTTTGCAGCATCATAATAATTTTAGGCATGGAAAATCAAAATTACATACAATATCCTGATATGATGTCGGGCAAAAAAATACTTTACGTACATGGATTTGCATCGTCGGGCGCAAGCGGCACTGCAAAATCGTTACGAATACTTCTTCCAAATGCCGAAATTATTGCTCCTGACTTGCCACTAAGCCCATTGCGCTCTATGGAATTGTTGCACAACATTTGCGACACACAAAAACCTGATTTGATTATCGGCACTTCAATGGGTGGTTTTTATGCAGAACAGTTGTATGGTTTTTATAGAATTTTGGTTAATCCAGCTTTTCAAATTGGCGAAACAATAAAATCCTTGCACGGAATGGGCAAACAAAAATGGCTTAATCCGCGGCAAGACGGACAAACAGACTTTTGGGTTACACAAGATACAGTTGATGAATTTAAGCAAGTAATGCAAGGAAGTTTTGCAAAAGACGACGTTGAGGAGCATCGCAACCTTGTGTATGGGCTTTTTGGCGACAAAGACCCGTTGGTACATACACACGATATTTTTGCTGCACACTACAAGAACGCCATTTGGTTTGACGGTGAACACCGACTCAACGATAGCATACTTCACAATTCGGTTGTTCCTGTAATTCACTGGATTGACGACAAATTAAACAATCGTCAACGCGAAATTCTATACATAGACCTCGACGATACACTTGTCGATTTCAAAAATGGTGTTCACAAATGCACAGAAACGGAGTTGAAACAATACGATGGTCATATTTGGGACATTCCAGGATATTTTTCTCGACTCGAGCCATTGCCCAGCGCAGTAAAAGCATTTAGAATTTTATCTCTAAAATACGACACCTACGTTCTTTCAAGTGCACCATTCGGCAATCCTTCGTCTTGGACCGACAAAATGCTTTGGGTTCAAAAATGGTTAGGTGTACCAGCGTTTCGCCGATTGATACTCACACACCACAAAAACCTCAATTATGGAGATTACCTAATTGACGACCGCATTTACAACGGTGCAAAAGAATTTATGGGAGGATTTTTACAATTTGGACAATCACCATACAAAACTTGGGACGATGTGTTAGAGTTTTTTGAACATATAAAAGGGTAAATTAAGAATAACCATTAAAACAATTGAACTTTACAAAAAAAATTAACATATCATATTTATTACAATTTCATTTCCTTGATTAGCTTGTCTGTAACAAAAAAACAAATATCAGAAGTTTTTTTCAATTCGGAATAAAACTCCCCACCGCCTCCAACAAAAGAATCAGAAACTGCTTTTATCAATAAACAAGGTATTTTGTTACGATTGCAAGTTAAAATAATAGCTGCACTTTCCATTTCACAAATATCTGCACCAAAATCACGATGAAGTTTAGATTTTTCTTCTGGCAAAGAAACAAATTTATCACCAGAAGCACAAGTAACTTTCTTTAAGTATGGACATATAGATAACGCTTTTTCTATCAAAGTTTTATCGGGATAAAGATAAATATCCATAAAATTTGGATATTGTCCTATAGCAACAGAATCCAATTGAGAAAGATCAAAATCATAATGAACTGCCTTTTCTACAATACAAGTTTTTGCAAGGCTCATTTCTTCTGTCAACCCACCTACAACGCCAAAATTTACAACCATTTTTACATCATAAACGTCTATCAACATCTGCGTTGCCGCTGCAGCCGCAATTTCTCCAACCCCACTATTTACAACACAAAGTTCGTAATACTTATTTTTATATCTCAAAACTTCAAATCCTCCCGCAAATTCCTTATTTACAGGATGTCCATATTTTGAAACAACACTTTCAATCTCTACCGCAACCAACAATCCTACCCTATTTTTGGCTGCATACAACCAATTGATTGTCAATACAAAAACAACAGCTAACAAACTAAATCTATTTATCACAATAATTTATCGAAAAAATTTGAATATAAAGCCCTTAAATTAAACCTTTTAGGGAAAGAAATACAACAAAGTTTTAGTATAAAATTTGAAATTCTTGATGTTTATCCAGGCGCAAAATACGAAGATACTGCAATTTCTGAAATCTCTTTTGGAGATTGTTATTAACACATTACAGCCCTCCTCAACAACATTGGAGGGTAGTTTTTTATTTTTCAACATCTTTGACCAACCTAACAGACATTTTTAAAGCATTAGTTATACAACCACGTTTTGGCCAAATACATCTCTTATCAAAAGATAGATATTCGTCGGTTGTGGTCCAATATTCACCAACCTCATCACCAAAAGATAGCTGATTAAATGGCATAAACACACACCCGGCGTCTTCAAATGATTTCCATTTTTCTATAGAAAAAATATTCTTTTTTACATAGTCTGTAGTATCGTCATTTCTCAACACAATCATATTTGGCATAATACACATAGAATCACTTGAAATAGTAAATAACTCCAAATCATTTTGCAAAACCCAATTATCAGGCAGCAAAATCATTCCACCGACATTATTTACAACCCCAAAAGCAACAAGTTGACGACAATTTAAGCGTTTATTAATCAAATAATTCCATTCGTCAGCTGACAAAGTACGCCAAAGACCGATAATATCACCCTTCTCAATTATTTTATTACCCCAATCAACAAAAGTGTCAGGTTGAAAAAAAGGATTGTCGCCCGATCCCCAACAAAATCTATCACAAAAACCAGATATGCTTTCTTTCTGACTGTTTTTAGACATATCTAACACTTCCCACTGATTATTTGCAAATTTATACGTCTTTGTATCAACTTTATATTGAAGATTGCCTCTCGAAAATCTTACTTTTTTATTTTCCCCAACAGAAAACTCCCCACTAAGTACATCAGACTTTTCTCCAAAACAACTCTCCAAAACAAACGCCAAGAAAACAACTGCACAAGTAATAAAAGCTACTTTTATTTTCATTTTTAATAGCTTAACAAAAAAATTGCTTTATATCAACAAATTATTTTTTACGCTCTTTTAAAGTGTTTTTAAGATTACGGATTTCTTCTTCGTAAAACTTAATTTTTTCATCTATTTGCTTATCAGTCAAGGTATTTGCCTGCGTATTTTCAATATGTTGGTTTACACGCCTTTCAAAATCTCCAAGAATATTCATATAATTGATAAATGCTTCGTATGGCGATTGATACGGGTTTGGCTTGTAGTTGTAATCAAGATTTTCAAAAAACTGGGTACTCATGTAGTAAAAATAGTCGGAACACTGTATTTTTTCCCAAATTTTCAAAAGAACTTTGTTGGTTACCAACTTCATTTTATCCGACAAAGCATATAATTTGTCAAAAGCCTCTTGTTGAAGTTCATTACCAAGCCAAGGTTGCATATTGTGTTCCTTATTCATACCCGAAATAGGATGACTTGCAGTAAAAGGTGCCACAGGCTGATATTCCTTAATCGCTTGCGACGGGGTAGCAAATTTATAAACACCAGAACCTATTATTTTTTCTGTAAGATTTTTAAAAAACAAAAGTACATCACGATTATTAAATACCGCAGTATTAAGCACTTCGTAGTTAATACGAATGTTAATTACGTTATCGTATTCGTCTTGTTGAAAAAGTTGATTAGCAAAATACAACGGCGAAAAAAGTTTGTTATCCTTCAACCCATTTTCCATAAGTTGAGAAATACCTTGGTTTCTTGGCAAAACCTTAAGTTTTTCTGCCGCACCCGCAAAATAAACAAAATTTGGTCCACGTAAATCCAAACTTCTTCCTGCTCCCTCAACAAGCATTGTTTGAAATTTCATTTGCTCAACAACCTTAGCAATTTGATCGCTAAAAATAAGTTCAGTATTTTGAAATGTTTTTGGCTTAACCCCAAACATTCTTGCCAATGTTTGCGAATGTTGTTTTACTTGATGTTTAAATTCGTCCACATCTTTTAAAGCAGCAAGCGAATGATTGTAGGGCGTACAAATAAATTCTACACAACCTGTTGCAGCCATTTGTTTTAACAAATCCACAACAACAGGGCAATCTCTCTCCAATTGCTCAAGCATAGAACCCGAAATCGTAACCGAAAACTTAAAATTTTTCTTGTTATGTTTTATAAGCGAGAGCAACATCTCACAAGCAGGTTTTAAGCAATTGGCCTCGGCACGTTGTAACTGAGCTGTATCGGCAAAATCGTCGAAATAATAATTATTTGTGCCTATATCAAAAAATCTATATTTCCGTTGAATATAGGTCTTGTGTATGTTAAAATTTAGGCAAATTGTTTTCATATTTTCTCGTATTAAAAAATTAATATTTTTCGTCCGAATATTACACTAACGTTGCAATCTCAGATTCTTCTTGCCACACCGTTTTTGTTTCAATATGTGGTGTTTTGCTCAATTGTTCTGCTTTTTTATAAACCTCATTTATTTTTACAGCACAACTATCCCATTTAAGGCGATTAACCTCTTCGCGACCCGTACGAATAAAAAACTTACTCAACGCTGGATATTTCACAAGCCCATAAATAGCATCTGCCATGGCGTTAACATCCCAAAAGTCAACTTTTATTGCGTGTTTTAACACCTCCGCAACCCCTGATTGTTTAGAAATTATAACTGGCACATTGCTTTTTACGGCTTCAAGCGGTGCTATACCAAATGGTTCGCTAACCGATGGCATAACATACACATCGCTAACAGCAAAAAGATGACGAACTTCATCTTTTTTCAAAAAATCCGTAAAATGAAACTTATCGG
This sequence comes from uncultured Bacteroidales bacterium, assembly GCA_937877455.1. Classification (GTDB taxonomy): domain Bacteria; phylum Bacteroidota; class Bacteroidia; order Bacteroidales; family UBA3824; genus UBA3824. Next base: position 29,397 of record CALFIU010000028.1, on the reverse strand, counting down.
CAATCCCAAGTTGCGCTGCCCTACTTATCATTCTATGAAACATATCACCATTGCCCGCCATTACAAATCGTACGTTTTTTAGTTTTTGCAACACCAAAAAAGCCGCTTCTATAAAATATTCTGGACCTTTTTGATATGTTATACGACCCAAAAAAGTAATAAGTTTTTCGCCTTTAGGCTTGGTATATTTTTTCTTATCCGGTTTAAAATCCACAGCATTATAAACCGTGAATACCTTTTTGGGATTAATACCATACTTTTCTACAACAATATCTTTGGTTAAATTGCTAACTGTTATTATGGCATCGGCACATTCCATACCATGTTTTTCTATTTGAAACACGCGGTGGTTTACTGCCCCACCGCTACGATCAAACTCTGTTGCATGAACATGTATTACCAACGGTTTTCCGCTAATGTTTTTGGCAGCAATGCCTGCCTCGTATGTAAGCCAATCGTGGGCATGAATTACATCAAAATCATACTTCTGCGAAAGTTTTGATGCTACCCTTGCAAACATTCCTGTTTCATTATATAAATTAGCTCCATACTTACCCGTAAACTCAAATTTTTCTGTTTTTTCAACAGTCTGTAAATCTTGAAATGTTATCTCAATAATTTTTTCTTTACCTTCCACCATAGCCACCATCCTACCCTCTTCGTCGAAATGCACCGTTTGAGGGTTGATACGTTTTCTTTCAAGTATTCGCTCTATCTGCTCTGCCTGCATGTAAGGATGAAGCATTGACGCGGTTTCTATGTAAATAAGTTTTTCCTTTGCTTCTTGCCAAGAGGTTTTGGTTTTATGTTTTATTATTACCTTTTCTTCTAAAGTTGGAGGTTGTTCAACGGCTATCCTTACCTTCCTATTTAAAATTGTAGTATGTTTTTCTACAAATTTGTTAGCCCCCGCAAAAACTGTATTTTTGGCTTTTTCGTCGCCAAAAACCTTGGGAACTACAAAAATAACCTTTGTGTCTGGCAATTTTCCCAATCCCGACACTATTCCATGACATGCAGTACCCAATCCTCCTGATATGTGGGGTGGAAATTCCCACCCGAACATTAATACCTTCATTTCTATTTTATGATAACCGTTTTTTTATACTTATCTATCAATGCTTTAATTCTAACAATCTCCGCCACCGCCACCGAGTCTATCACAGCCCCATCGGGAGTATAAGGCGGTGTACCATCGTATTTTTCACAAATAAGGTTGCCATTGTAGCCATTACAAGGGTCAAAATTGAGATATAACTTCTCAGCTTTGTCTATCCCATTGGCACCATAAATACGCAAATATAACTCGGCTAAAAAACCAGAGTACTGAGGTACAACATATCCAGTTTCTTGACTATAGTTGGGATGACAAGGAGAAAGCATTCTCAATCCGTATGGTGTAAGAAGATTATCTTCCAACTCAGCAAGTACTGGCGATGCTAAATACGCATTTGCAACACTATAAGGCAAAGCAAACGGCAACAATTTAGCTGGACAAGTTGTAAAATCTTTTATTCCATTTTTTATTTGACAAGCAATTGTATTACCAACCGAATCCTCAAAATTTCTTCTAAAACTATCTTTTATTCTATCGGCCACCATACGCGCCTTTACCGATAGTTCTTGTTTTCCTGCTGTAAGGGATAAATCAGCAGCGAACATTAAACCATTATATATCAACGCATTAAGTTCTGAAATATAATTTTTTTCATCATTATTTTCCAATTTTGCTGCACCAAATTCTCCAATATAAATCCCTGGTAAAGTATTTTCTGAACTACGCTGTACTATACGTTTTATAATATATTCAAAAGAGTTGAATATATTAACGGCATTGCCCTGCGAAAAATATAATTGTTGCAATGCCCATAAAAACCAAAAAGGTGTTTCTGGTTCCATTTTTTGCACTTGCAAAGCAATACTTCTCACTCTAAAATAAGCCTGCATAGTGTTCAACACACTCAAAAAACCATCAACATTACCAACAGAAAGTAATAGCCCTGGAGCCGCACGAAAAGCCTTACACGGCGACACTTTAGTATCGGGAAAACCAGTTATAATATAAGTACGATTTTTTCGTTGGCAAACAAACTGATTGGCAAGATATTTAAGTTCATCGCCATAGCCAATACGTTTTTTTTGTGCCATCAACTCATTATCAAACATCTCGTTAAGAGTACTGGGACTTTGACGTTTGGCTGATGCCGAAAATATCAATTGGCTACCTTTCGTAAGCACTACCTCAAAAAAACCCGGCATAAACAAGTCTTCTTGATATTGCCTACCATCCGCCTGATCTTTGATATACTCAACATTGTAATTCCAATCTGGTGCTGTTACAAACTCGCTTTTAATACTGGTTTGCATAAAAATTTGTAATCCTTTTTGTGCTGGTTTGTAAAGTATTCCATTGCGCACATTCTGATGCCCCGTGAGTTGCTCTTTTCTTAACCTAAGCAAATTGTCAGCATTTCTAAATGCTACCAATGGTCTAATTTGCAATACAACAGGCTGCTCAGCATTATCGAGGGTATATCTTATCAAAACGGTATTCTCCATTTGACAGAGCAACACTTCTTTTTTTAGCCTAATATTTCCTATCTGATAATTTACCTGTGGTATAGGATTGTCGGTAAGCGAATAAATAAACTGATGCCCAGTTGGATGGTATAAATTTGGATATTTACGAGTGCAAATATAAAATTGTCGGCCGTTGCTAATCAAACAATCATCGGTATTCGACAACAAAACTCTCAACCCACCATTATTATCGTCTGGAATGGATAACATACCATGCCAACTTCTCGTGTTACACAATATAGATGAAGATGCCATACATGCGCCAAGTCGGTTGCAATGCAAAGTTTCCTTTGCCAAGGCAACACCAAGGTCTAATATCTTTCCTATTTCAGATAGGTTTATCTCAATCATTTCCGACAACTATTGACTTACAACACTTTAACTTTATATTTTTTGAACCTTAAACATTTTCAAATAATTTCTAAAATTAAATGTTTTATATTTGTTTTGCAAATTTTTTTTTGTAAAAAAACAAGGTTTATCAAAAAAAACAATAAATTTGCATCACACAACAGCACAGCATAGTTATACAATGGAAATTATCAAAAAAATAGTTGATTCTCAGGCTCAAAACCTCAAATACCGCCAAATAGTGGAAGCTATATCAACAGGTATCAACGACGGAAGCATAAAAGTTGGCGAACTTCTTCCATCGGTAAATCAAATGAGTTCAAAATGTGGAGTAAGTCGCGATACCGTCTACAAAGCATATACACAATTAAAAAAACTCGGGCTTATAGACTCTGTTCCAACTCGTGGATATTTTGCAGCCAAACCAGAAAGCAAAGTTTTTTTGCTATTAGACACATTTAAAGCCTACAAAGAAGTGCTTTATCACTCGTTTCGCAAAGCATTACCACAAGATATATCGCTCGACATAAGATTTCATCACTACAACATCAATGTTTTTGAAAATGCCGTAAAAGAAAGTATCGGACGTTATACAAAATATGTTATAATGAATTTCGACAACCGAAGAATAGAAAAAATAATAAAAAAAATACCAAAAGAAAAACTTCTTCTAATTGATTGGAATATACATTGCCGCGAAAATTCAGTATCAAGGGTGTATCAAAACTTTGGAAAAAGTGTTTATCAAGAATTGGAAAAATATGTCGAAAACATCAAAAAATACAAAAAATTTATATTTTTGTATCCAGAATTCACCGACCACCCAAAAGAAACTGTTGAATATTTTGAAAAATTTTGCAAAGCATACAAAATTGACTTTCAGGTGTTAAAGGATTCTAAAAAGCTTAACGTAAACAGCGGTGAGCTTTACTTTTTGGTTAGCGATAGAACATTGGCTATGTTTCTCGATCAATGCGCGGCAAAAAAATTTACTCCTGGTGTTGACGCAGGTGTTATTTCGTATAACGAAACGCCAATGAAAAAATATGTTGAAAACGGTATTACTGTAATATCAACAGATTTTGACGAAATGGGGAAAAAAGCGGCAGAATTTGTTTTAATAGGGCAAAACATAAACATTCAGATACCTACAAAAATAATTTTGCGCAATTCCCTTTAAAAACAAAGTTGAAGATATTTCGCAAGCCAATTTTTTTTGCTAATGAATTTAACAAACAATAATAATTTGTAAAACATTATGGCAATAAAAAAGTTGGCAAAATTATTTTTAACGTTAAAACAATGCACATAATTACAAAAAGTTACACTATTTACAAAAAAACACTATTGGTCATTGCTGTTGCCTTACTCTTTTTAACAACACCAGCATCGGCTCAAAACGAAAATTTCTTCGACTACCAAAACGGTCTATCAAGCAGTTTGATAGACAAGATATGTATTGATAGTAATGGATTTGTATGGGCAGCAACAGAAGACGGCCTTAATAGGTTTGATGGCAGCAGGTTCGTTACGTTTTCTGACAAAAAACATGGACTTGACGCAAATATGATAACCATTGTTAAACAAATTTCATCTGGCGAAATTCTCGTTGGCACCAACAAGGGGCTTTATGCATATAGTTACATTGACGGAATGTTTAGAAAACTAAATATTTTAGTCAACTCCACCAAAATACACCCATTTGTTTCCGATTTTGTAGAAACCGATTCAACCATTTGGATTACTACATCGGGATACGGACTTCTAAAATGCGATAAAAACCTAACAAAAATAAGCGACTGCAACAATATAAACATAGAAATAAATAGTCGCTATCTTCACACTGTATTTGCAGACAAACAAAATAGACTTTGGATAGGTAGCTACCATAGCAATGTTTTTGTTTACGACATGCTATCAGGACATGCTCATAAAGTCGATTGCGATGGGTTACTACCAACAGACAACGACATCACAGCCTTTTGTCAAGACGACTCGCTCAATATTTACATTGGAAGTTCAAAAGGCGGATTACTAAAAATTACACCAAACAATAAAATTACCCACATAAAACTACAAGACGGAGTAGAAAATTTTAGCGTTATATCACTTTTTTACGACCACCAACAACAACTTTGGGCTGGAACAGATGGCTTTGGTCTAAAAAAACTAAACCCAACAACACAACGACTTGAAAGCCGAACACCTGCAAGTTCGCCCTTCGACTTTTCTAAAAGCAAGATACATTCTATTGCAGAAGACTCTGACGGCAACATTTGGCTTGCTGTGTTTCAAAAAGGGTTATACTTACTTGGCGAAGAATCACAAACATTTGAAAACTATGGTTATAGAGCTTTTGGCGATGGCAGCATAGGTAGCAACAGTGTAGGAGCATTGGCTATAAACGGCGATGAAATATGGGTAGGCACTGATGGCGACGGCATATACATTATAACGCCAAATAACAACATTCAACACATAAAACTATCCCCAAAAAACGGAGAACTACTTTCTGGTAACATCATAAGCCTATGCAATCAAAACGGTAAATACATGTGGATAGGAACATTTAACGACGGATTAATAAAAATGGAAATATCCACACGAAAAATAACAAAAATATATCGAAGTTATGCAGATAATCCATACGGATTAGAATCAGATAGAGTAAGTAGCATATTATCGTGCGGAAATAACAAATTTCTCATAACAACTTTTGGTGGATATACTGGTATATTTGATGCCAACACCGAAAAATTTTCACCAAACATATACGGCAGCAAAAAAAATCCAATATGGGCAAACAATATAACCGTTGACAAAAAATACAACCTTTGGATAGCTGCATACGACGGACTTTTAAAAATAGATTCTAATTCTGGCGCAGAAACAATGTACACAGCCGAAACAGGCTTTTTACCCGCCAACACCGTCAACTGCACTGCCATAGATACATTAGGTAGAATATGGATAGGAACAACATCTGGAATTATTGTATATGACCCCCAAAACGACACAAAACAATATTATTCCGACACTTGTGGACTTGCTGGCAATGTTATATGTAGCATAATTCAAGACAATAACGAAAATATGTGGATTGCAACTCGCCGTGGACTTAGTTGCATAAATATAAATACCAGTGCAATAACAACATACACCACTGCCGATGGAATAAGCAACAACGAGTTTTGTAGAACAGCATGCGTAAAAGATTCTCTTGGCAACATTTGGTTGGGTGGCACTAAAGGTGTTACAAAAATTTCTACAAAAAGTAAAAATGAAAAGCCCGACCCAGGAAAAGTTTTATTAACATATTTTCTTGTAAATGGCAACACAATAAATGCAGGCGACAAATCAAACGGTAAAACTATAACCGAAAAAGAAATAATACTTTCAGAAAAAATAACTATCAACGAGAGCGACAACATCTTCTCAATAGGGTTTGCTCCTTCGTGTCCTGCACGAAAAGAAAATACAACATACAAATACCGACTATTAGGATTCGACAAACAATGGAAACACTGCACAGCAGAATCACCACAAGCAACATTTACAAACCTTTCGCACGGCAAATATATATTTGAAGTAATTGCACAATACAAAGGTACAGAATCAGAAATACGTAGAATAAACATTACAATACTTCCTCCATGGTACAAAACAATATACGCCAAAATTGGATACATTGTAATAGCATTAGCAGTGTTAACATTAATATTACTTTTTATCTATGAGAGAGTTAAACGCCGTCAAGACGAAGCTGTCAACGAAATGAAAATGCAGTTTTTTATCAACATCTCTCACGAAATACGAACCCCATTAACACTAATTATAGACCCACTTGAAAAACTATTAAATAAGCCACAAGACGATGAAACATCAAGGCTATACAAAATAATGCAACTAAACTGCGAACGTATATACCGACTTGTAAGCCAACTACTTGACCTTAGAAAAATAGACAAAGGACAAGTAATGATGCGATTTGGAGAAACCGAAATAAATAGTTTTGTGTCGCATATAATAGCAAGCATAGCTCCAGCAGCCGAAACAAAAGAAATAACCATAAATCAGGCATATTCTCAAGAAAACATAAAAGCATGGATAGATCCCGAAAATTTTGAAAAAATATTACTAAATTTATTGTCAAACGCCATAAAATTTACTCCAATAGGTGGTAAAATATCCGTTGATACAAGCATAAACAACACAAAAAACACCTTAGAAATAAAAGTTTCTGATACAGGAATAGGGCTTGAACCAGAAGATATAAAAAAAATATTTCAACGTTTTTACCAAGTGAGAAACTCACAAACACGTTACAACACTGGTACTGGCGTAGGACTTCATTTGGCAAAATACCTTACAGAACTGCACAAAGGACAACTTTATGCAGAAAACAGAACAGACACACAAGGAAGTAGATTTATTGTAGAAATACCGCTGGGCAACAAACACTTACCACCCGATAGCCTTGTAACATCAGAAAACATCATAACTGCTCCAATTAGACAAACCATACCAACTCAAACAAGCAACAATACACCCCAAACTATACCTCAACAAACTGATAACAAAGAAAAAAATATAAATCAACAATTACCCAAACCCAAAACCAAATACAAAGTAATGCTTGTTGACGACGAAGACGGCATAAGAGAATATATTGCGCAAGAACTCTCGTCATACTGCAAAACATCAGCATATTGTAATGGTGTTGAGGCATATAGCAAACTTATTCTCGAAATGCCAGATCTTATCATTTCAGATATAATGATGCCAGAAATGGACGGAATAACTTTCTGCAAAAAAGTAAAGCACAACGCACAAACTGCCCACATTCCAATAATATTATTAACGGCACTTGATGACGATACCCACAAAACACAAGGCATGGAAATTGGCGCAGATATGTACATGGTTAAACCGTTTAACACCGACTACCTAAAAAAAGCAATTAAAAACCTTATCGAAAACCGCAAACGTGTAACCGATAAGGCTGAAAACCGCGCTGAAAATTTTCAAATAGAAAATCTACAACTAAAATCTGCAGACGAAATATTAATGCAAAAAGTAATGCAAATTATTAAAGAAAACATCTCACGTCGCGATTTAAATGTTGAAATGCTTGCCGATAATATTGGAATTTCAAGGGTACACCTTCATCGAAAACTAAAAGAAATAACTGGTCTATCGGCTCGCGATTTTATCAAAAATATAAGAATGAAACAAGCATCATATCTGCTTACCGTAAAGAAATTAAACATCAGCGAAACTGCTTATGCTGTTGGCTATTCCAACCCTGCACATTTTTCGGCATCATTTAAATCTTTTTTTGGCATACCACCACTTACATACGCCAAAACAGCCAACAATAATTAATCTCCTACCAATAAAATAAAAAAAAACGGGTCAAAAAAATTTTAATAATTTTTTTGACCCGTTTTTTTTACAATCAACTATAAAACTATTTATCAAACTTAACAATTAATTTTTCTCCGTTGTAATCTATTACCTTAACCATGTTGGCGAGTGCTGGTTTTTCTCCTGTAATGGTTTCGTCCACCAAAACAACATTAAACTTACGTGTCTGCTGCATGTTTTTAAAACTTCCCAAACGGTCTGACACCGACAATGTTTTTTCAGCATCATTCCAAGAGAAAGTAATTTTTGATAACTCTCCGTTTTCATATCCATAACCATCTCCGTCATCTTCATAAAGCGTGTATTGACCATCATCCCCAGGATAAACCCTAATTTCCAACGGTGTTGACAAACACTTAACTGCACGGTCTATTTCTGGCGACATCGGCAACACAGTACCTGCTTTTACCAATACTGGAATACGGTCTATTGGCGCATCCATTGCAACATTATTGCCACCTTTATAAGTCTTTCCGCTAAAAAAATCAATCCAAAGTGTATTTTTAGGTAAATATACCTGTCTCACTTTGGGACGTTGTGCCTTTTTACTTTCACGTGCAAAATCTGACGGTGTTTTCCAAAACAAGCGAAATCTTGCTGCTCCAGTTTGGTGATTTACGGTTTCGCAAACAATGGGATATTCTTTGCCTTTTTCAAGATTAACAAACTCGTAATAAGGCTCGTTACCATCAAGTTCAATTTTTAAAGTATCGCCATTAAATACTATTAAACGACTATCAAAACTTTTAATTTGAAACTGATATTTACCTGTTTCTGGTGCAACAATCTTACCTTCCCAATGTATCGAATACATGCTATCGGTGGTATATTCAGGACGACCAGTGTACCAATAAGCATCAATTTGAGAATCAATAGTTTCTCGAGTTAAATTTTTAAATTTATTATCATTGTAATACTTTGCCGATATACCTTGTTTGTTATCGTTGGTTCTAAACACCTCGGCAGGCACAAGTGTAGAAATTTGCGGAGGTGTGTTGTACATAAAATCGGTTACAGGACACACCATAATATTTTCGCCAAACATAAATTGATTGTCTATATCATAAACCATCGTATCGTTTGAGAAATCCATTGCCAAAGCACGCATCATTGTATAATCTTCTGTAGCACAACGAATTGCATTAGAATAAATATATGGCATTAACGAGTAACGAACCTTATCAAACTTTACAAGAACATCTTTATACTCTGGCATTTCCCACATTTCGCGGGGGGCATCACTACCATGACTGCGAAATATTGGAGTAAAAGTTCCGAATTGAAACATTCTTGTGTAAAACTCTTGATATGCAGGATCTTTTGCTCCGTATGTAAAAACGCCTTCATAACTACCAATAAGAAACGACCCAATATCAAATGTCCAAAACGGAATACCAGAAATGCAGAGATTTAGACCTGCAGCAATTTGTTTTTTATAAATCTCCCAACTTGCGCCAATATCTCCACTCCAAGGAATAGCACCATTGCGTTGTAGCCCTGCAAATGCACTACGTGTGAGTAAAACAGTACGTTTGTCGGGTGTAGTGCTACGCCAATCGCGATTTATATAATCAAGCATCACAAGTACATAAGGATTGAGATAACGCGTAAACGAACCAAGATAGTTTGGTTTCATACGTTTCATCTCATATTGATGGCTCTCTTTTGTCAAAGCATTCATAACATCGGGTTCTGTACTATCGAGCCACCAAGCATCAAATCCCTTAGATTTTACACCTTTATTGAGATATTCGCAATATAGTTTCATTGCATTAGGGTTGTAAACATCTATGTATCTAAAATTTCCCCATCCAAGTGGCTCATAGAGATAGCCTTTCGACAACATATCAAAATACATTGGGCTTTCAACACCTATACATGGCCAAACAGAAATCATTGTATGAAGCCCCATTTCATGAAGTGTTTCGGTCATTTTTTCGGGATTAGGGTAACGTGTGGAATCAAATTGCATACCGCTCCACTTTCCTGGTTCCCACCATTCCCAATCTTGAACCATCACATCTATTGGAACGTTTTCTTTTGTGGTGTAACGATTAGCAATGTCAACCACTTCTTGTTGAGTTTTATAACGTTCTTTACTTTGCCAATAGCCAAAAGCCCAAACAGGTAGGTTCTGAGCCTTGCCTGTAAGCCGTCTATAAGCCGAAATAACCCCATCAATGTTGGTAGCTCCAAGAAAATAATAATCAATATTATCACCCATCTCGCTCCATATCGAAAGGGTATCTTTTTGGGTATTGTTAAATTTTGTAAGGGAATAATTATCCCAAAAAATTCCATACCCATTGGAAGAAACCAACACTGGATTTACGGCATTAACATTACTTTGGCTCAAAAGCAGTTCTTTACCACGGTAATTCATAAAACCTTCTTGATGTTGTCCAAGACCATAAAGTGCCTGATTTCCAAACATAACAAACTGTTGACAAAGCGAATAACCTTTATCGTCAAAAGCAGTTATTTCTTTAAATTCTGGCGAAGCGGTTTCGTTTAAAAATGGCAACGAATCGCTATTAAAAAAACTAACGTTTCCATTTTTCTTATCAACTGTAACTATTATTTTTTCGGATTTTATTGTTAAAAAATCCTGTGATTCGTTTTTTTCGAGTTCAGGAACATCAGGATTTGCAGTTACACACAAACTTGTTTTTTTGTCGTTTCCACCCGACGGCCATTTTGTAACTCGTACAGCATCTTGAAAATAAAACTCAACTTTTACTCCTGATTTGTCGGGCAATGATAAAATTGCACCATTTTTAAAAAAAACATATACAGCATTGTCAACGTTGCTACAACCAAACAACATAGCAACTACCGCTGATATACCCAAAAATTTTGATAGTTTCATATTCTCGTGTGTTAAATTGTTTTGACAAAAATATAAAATTTTCAAGGTTGGCAAACATTTTTTACACACAGAATAAACAACAAGAAATTTAGATTGTTTTGATTCGTCTAATTTTCATAACTTATTATGTTATAAACTTCTCCCTATAACATTTGCTTTCAGTACATAAAAAAATTATTCCGACGCAAATATATAAAAACATTAGTTCGGGCGAAATTATTTTTTCATAATAAGGTTACACATTAATCCAAGAAACTAACTAATTTTATCATGTTTATTCAATCGACATGACACCTTTATCATGTCGAAAAAAAGCAAAAATTTCGACATGAGATTTTTTTACTTCAAAAGAAAAAGGTATCTTTGCACAACAAAAACTACACAATATGATACACGATAACAACGTACCAAACAACAACTTACAGAAACTTCCGCCAAACATCAACTTTGAGACACCTGAAATTTTTAAAGCGTGTATCAAGGCTAACAAAGCATTGGCAGAACTAAAAGGATGCTGTTTGAGGTTGCCAAACCCTGAAATACTTTTGAATACAATAATATTGCAGGAAAGTAAATCTTCGAGCGAAATAGAGAACATTGTCACGACACAAGACGACTTGTACAAAGCCGCATTAGACGACATCGAAAAGATAAACAATCCTGCGGCAAAGGAAGTTTTATTGTATAAGGAAGCCATATACAAAGGATTACAACTATTTGAAAGCAAAGGTATTATCTCCACAAACATCTTGATAGAGATAATGCAAACTCTACGTTGCACACAAGAAGGCATAAGAAAAATCAGTGGGACAAAAATAGCCAATCCTATAACAAAAAAAGTTGTTTATACACCACCAGAAACTGAAGATATTATCCGAGAAAAAATGTTTGAACTGGAAAGATTTATCAACGACGACCAAACAGAACTGGATTCTCTTATTAAAATGGCTTTGATACATTACCAGTTTGAAGCAATACATCCATTCAGCGACGGCAACGGCAGAACGGGAAGAATCTTGAACATACTTTATTTGATAAAAGAGGGATTGCTCAATATGCCTATATTGTATTTAAGTCATTATATAATCAACAACAAATCAACATATTACAAACTTCTAAACAATGTTACACAAAAACAGGATTGGGTTCCATGGGTTTTATACATGATAAAAGCCGTTGAGGAAACAGCATTCTATACGTTAAAACAGATAGAGGCAATCCTAACCCTAAAAAACGACACGGAACAGAAAGTAAAAGATGTTCTACAAAACAACATTCACAAAGAACTTACAGAAATGCTTTTCACGCATCCATATATCAAGATTAAAGTGTTGGAAAACAAAGGAATCGCTAAACGTCAAACTATTTCCTCCTACCTGAAGAAACTTTCAGAGGCTAACATATTGTCTCCCGTAAAACTATGGAAAGAAACATATTACATAAATACAGGCTTATTTGAGTTGCTGTCTAAAGGTATAGAGATGCAAAACTGATTTTATCATGTTTATCCAATCGACATGACACCTTTATCATGTCGAAAAAAAGCAAAAATTTCGACATGAGAATAATTATCGGCAAAAAAAATAAAGCAAAAAAACATTTTACGGAAAGTGTATATTAAGATTAAAAACTTTTGCAGAAAGAATTATTTTATGTACCTTTGTATAAGAATCATAAGGCAACAATAATTATTGTCAATGGAAATAGAAAGAAAAACAAAAAAAATATTAGTAGAATTATTTTTAATAAAAAACCAATTCGTAGGATATAGTGAATTTTGTACACAACTCGGACACGGATTGTCCGAAAGGGCGATTGAACTAAAAAATAAATACAATATTGAATTGTATTTTCTTGTTGAGAAAGAATTTGACAGATATTTCGGGAATAATGTCAAATATATCACAATGTCACATAGTTTATTGCCTTATCTATATTTGTGTCCCACAAGTTTCGACATATTCCACGAAACAAGACAGACATGCAACTATTCTGCACCATTTAGAACAAAAAATGTATTGCTAACCGTACACGACATAAATTTCAAATACGAAAAAAAAGGAATAAAACTACAAAAATACACCAAAAGATTTAGCAAAAACTCAAAAAAAGCAAATTACATAAACTACATTAGTAATTTTGTAAAAGATGATGTTCATTCGTTATTTATTATAAATGCAGAAGAAAAAATTATATATAATGGAACTACCGACCTCAAACAGAATGTTCCAACCGAAAAACCTATTACTGACGGAAATGTCCCAAACGACAATTTCTTGTTTCACATTTCAGGACTAAATCCCAAGAAAAACATTCATCTATTAATAGAAATGATGCAATACTTACCAAATGAAAAAATCGTTATAGCAGGTAATTGGAATAGTGAATACGGTAAATCCAATAAGAAAAAAATAACAGACTTGGGATTAAACAACGTTATTTGCATCAATAATGTTAACGAAAAACAAAAAGCATGGTTATATGCCAACTGTAAGGCATTCTGTTTTCCGTCGTTATGCGAGGGGTTCGGGCTACCTCCAATAGAAGCGATGTACTTTGGCAAACCAGTTTTTCTATCCAATCTTACAAGTCTTCCTGAAATTGGAGGGAATTATGCCTTTTACTTTGACAACCTTTCGCCTCAAAATATGGCAGAAACAATTAACATGAACATAAAAAATATGTCAAATGACCTACCAGAAAAACTAAAAGCAAATGCTGCCAAATTTTCTTGGGAAAAATGTATTGATAATTACATAAACTATTATCTAAAAATATTAAATATAAAATAATTTATTTTCCTTATTTCTACTTTCCCAAATTTTCACCATAGTGTAAAATTTGTAATTAGCAGTATTGATTGCTTGAACAAGTCCTGTAATACCTAAACGGAAACCTCCTTTAAGAACGTATGCTTTAAAAAATCGTGCAGTACATTTCACAAAAATTCGTAGAAGCGAAATTTTTTCATTCTTACGCTTTATAATCTCGTTTTCTGTGTAATTATTAATCTTGTTGATTTGATCAAAAATTGTATCACTGATATGAACAAGAGCAAGTTCCATTTTTTCAGGCGGAATTTTATCTACAACACCATCGACTTTCGGAAAAGTATGAACATACTCAGGCCAGTCAGCACCATCACGCTTAAAAAACCTAAGTTGTGGATCTGGATACGATTGCTTAAGAAACTTATTCATAATGTAATTTTTGCGCGGAATATATAAACCAGCAGGACAATTTTCGTCTTTTATCCTTTCATACAAATAATTGCGCAAATCTTCGGTGATGATTTCATCTGCATCAACAACCAAAACCCAATAACTTGATGCCGAATGAATGGCAAAATTTCGTGCTGGTTCGGCACTGACATAATTCTTCTTTGGAAACGTAACAACCTTGCAACCATACTGTTGAGCGATTTCTACTGTATGGTCGGTGCTTTCCATGTCGCAAACCACAATTTCATCGAATTTCTTTGCCGCCTGCAAGACTTTCTCTAAATGCCTTTCGGCGTTGTAAGTGTTGATTACTACTGAAATTTTATCTTTCATCACAAATTAAAATTTAATACAAAAATCCAAACATCCAAAGCGGAACTCTATTACCAAAACCAGATTCTATACCATCAATAGCAAGATAACTCTGCGGAATGTTTTTTATTTGGTCGTAAGTTTTGTTTTGACCACCAACTTCAAAAAGAAACTTATTATCAACAAAAAAATCTCCTTGTTTTGGATAACAAACATCAAATAAAAACTGCAATTGATTAAAAAAGAAAGTTTCGCGCAAATTACCAATTTCTATCTTACCCGAAAGTGCATACATCAAATTGGTGTTATAAAGATAAACTTTACTCGGTGCAGTAAGATGCTTGTATGTCTTTGTCTCTTTGGTTAACAACGACACAATATTAGCCTTATCCAAAGTATATAACATCCTTAAAGTGCTATCACGCGTAGCACCCAATGCCTCAGCAAGTTTTGAAATGTTAACCTCAAATGGAACGTTACCCACTATAAGCATAAGCAATTTTTTTGTTTTTTCTACGGTAGCGTATGAAATATCTGTGGATGCAGGCATATCACTCTCAATAACTAATTGAATAACAGAATTTAACCTTGTAAAATAATCTCCCTTTACTTCTTTTACAAATGGATAGCAACCAAATTGAAGATAATCGCCAAAATGTTTCAATATTTTAGTTTTAGAAGTTATCTCCATAGCAATATCCACATGATTTTCAAGAAGGTCGCTGAGTGCAATAGCGTTAAAATTCAACACTTTGGAAAATTCGAGATATTCTCTAAACGACATATTACCAAGCGTATACAACACTTGACGACGCGACAAATCACTCTTTGAATTATCGATTTCTAAAATCGACGAACCTGTATAAACAATCTTTAAATCAGGATAACTATCATAAAAATTCTTCAAATACAAACTCCAATCTTTAAACTTATGTACTTCGTCGAAGAATAAGTTTGTTATCCCTTGATTATAAAGATATTCCACAAGTTCTGACAGACTATTAGTTTTAAACCAAAGATTATCAAGTGATACCCACAAGGCTTTACTTTTGTCGGGAAAATTTTCCTTAATATATTGCAAAAGCAAAGTTGTTTTGCCAACTCCGCGTGCGCCACAAATACCAATTAATCGATCACCCCATTCTATTTTCTTGTAGAGATAACGTTTAAAATCCGTTTTAACCTCGGCAAGACGGCGACGATAAGTATTAAAAATAGGTTGCAAATCAGTCTGTTCCATACAAATATTATTAATTACTCTTGCACAAAGATAATAACTATTTTGCACTTTTCAAAAGTCAATTTAAAATATTTTTTGTACTTTCTAAAGTGCAATTATTGACAAAAACTGCACTTTCAAAAGGTCAAATTAACTGATAACATTCCATCAATTGTTTTGCCTGATTATCTTCCGAAAAACGTTGAACATATTTTTTACTTTGTTCTACTGATTTTTTACAAAATTCTTTATCGTAAAGAAATTTTTCTATTGCAGCCGACAATGCTTTTTCATCATCAGGATTAACGTATTGGCAATCTGGTCCGCCCGCTTCTTCGAGACACGACCCTGTGGCTGCCACAACTGGCACTCCGCAATTAATTGCCTCAATAATTGGGATTCCAAATCCCTCGTAACGAGATGGATAAATGAATACCTCGGCAAGATGATAAATCAGCGCAAGATCTTCAAACGGCACTTTGTCAAAGATATGCAACAAATTGTTGACACCTAATTTTTCGGCTTCTCTTTCTATTTCTAAAGTATATTTAGTTCTTTTTCCGACAATTACAAGCGGAAGTTTTTCTTTTAAATGCGGCAACGCTTTAACAATCAGCAGTGCATTTTTGCGTTCTTCTATGCTTCCTACATTGAGCAAAAATCTGTCGGGAAGATTATATTTTTGCTTAACATTCAACAATGTTTCGGACGAAATTTCTGTTTTAAAAACCTTGTCGCAACCTTGGTAAATAACCTTTATTTTGTCGGGAGATATTTTAAAAATCTCAACAATATCCCTTTTTGTACATTCGCTAACGGCAATAATTTTGTCAGCATTTTCGCACGCCTTGCGAAATTTGTAGGTGTAGATTTTGCGGTCGAAAAACTTGTAGTATTTTGGAAATTTCAGGAATATCAAGTCGTGAATTGTTACCACGCTCTTAGCATTTGTTTTTTTTATAGTTAACGGTAATTCATTGCTAAGTCCATGATATATAATGTTTTCGTATTCAGAAATTTCTTTACTAATTCCAAAAACTCTCCACAATGACGATAATTTTTTCCACAAACCTTTTTTTGGTAAAACTATCTCTATATTTGGATTTTGGTCCAAAATTTCTTTAAACTGTTGATTTTTATTTTCTTTGGTTAAGAATACAAGATACCTATTCTCCGGAAAAAATTTAGCCAACAATCCAATGATATGTCGGCTATAATTTCCGAGTCCTGTACGATTGTTGGCGGCACGTTTACCGTCAAAGGCTATGGTTAACGTCCGATTCATCAAACTCTAAATACGATTTATTGAGATTCAGATAATAAAAATTATGTTGATGCTGCTTGTTATGCGGTGGAATCATCATATAATCACCATACTTCTGAGAAAGATACTTATCGTATTGTTCAACACCCAAAAATTCATAACCCTCAAACATAATAGGGATAGGCTTTCCGATGATTTCCTTTTTTAAAACACCCTTCCAACCATCATCATGGTCAACAACAAGATTAGATTTGTCGTAATCGTATGACATCATCAATTGACGCAATTTTTTCTTAATCCATTGCTTTGAATATAATTTCTGTGCCAAAAGCGGAATCCAACACGCCGGTCCATGACCATGCTTATAAGGGTCGCGATAAACCAAATAATTTACTTTTTTGTAATACTGATAACGAAAAAAATGCCACCACTGCTTAAATTTGCTATCAGGAACACCGTCAAGTGGAAAAATATCAAGATAAACGCCACCAAACGATTCGATATATGTTTTTTCAATAAGTGTAGTTGTCTTATCATAAACCTTAGCAAACGGTGCTGAAAATTCATTTACATTTTCCATACATCTAACCTCGAAACGCTCAGGTAGAATTTTTGAAAAATTTTGCATCAAATAGTCATAATCCTTTCTTGGCATTGCAATATCCGCATCATCGTCCCACGGAATGAAACCCTTGTGCCTGACCGCGCCGAGCATCGTGCCAGCCGTAAGATAATATCTAAGATTGTTTTCCTTGCAAGTTTTGTCCACAGCCTGAAGGATTTCGAGAATCTTCATCTGGAGCGGTCGAATTTCGTATTCTGCCATAATCGTCAAATTTTCATGTCTTTAACCTTCTCATAATCCTCAACGGTATCAATCTCCATTGAGAAAAAGTCCGTTGTGTCCAAATATTTGAACAAATATCCTTGCGGAATCAAACGTTCAAAACATTTTTCATAGAAAACATTGTTCAAGCCTTCTTTTTCAATCATTTGATGCAGTTCCTTGAACAACGCAACAGAATATTCAGCCGACATTTTTTCCAAACCTACGGACTCGCCGATTGCTTTTTCAATACTACATATTTTACTAATTTCAAGAACATTACGATTTTCATCAGAAATGATTTTTATTTCCTCCTCGCCGAGTTCGTGACGGTTCATAGCAAGCACATTTGAGCTTTTGTCCGCTAACAATGCAAAAATAATGTCTTTTGAAAACAAAATATCGCTATCAGACAATATAAAATCTTCACCACAGACAAAATCTTCCGCCAAAAACAACGAATAGATATTGTTGGTTGTGGAATAATCTCTATTCTCAATAAATTTTATACTTATTTGTGGGTAGTTTTTGGTAACGAAATCTATTATCATTTGCTGCAAATAACCAGTAACAATCAACAATTCAGTGATTCCATTTTCCACAAAATTATCTATCGTGCGTTGCAAGAGCGTTTTGCCGTTGATTTTCAACAAGCATTTCGGTGTATTGTCGGTTAGAGGGCGGAGTCGCGAGGCTATACCCGCTGCAAGTATTACGGCTTTCATTTTTGTTGTGTTTGTTTTTTTGCAAAAAAATCATCTAAAAATTCAATTGGTGTCATAACTTTAAGGTTAAAACTATCAAAATCCTTTTTGTTTCTTGTAACAATTACGTCTGCATTTGTCGAAATTGCCGATTTGTATTGAACAGAATCTTCAAAGTCTTTACCAAAAAGTGCTAAACCTTCTTTAATTTCCTTTTCGCCAACTGGCGCAATCTTGCAAAGTTTTGATAGACCATTCAATAAATTATATAACTCTTCCTTACTATAACTTTTTCGCAATAGATAAAAAGCATTTACAAAGGAAATACCTGAAACAGCCATTTCAAAAGCATCTTTTTTTGCAAGTTCAAATATCTGCGATGCAGGAAGATAAAAATCTATCCGCTTGTCATAAAAATCAATTATGACATTTGTATCAATGAATACCCTCATATTTTTCACGTAAAGCATTATACAAATCTTCTTTGTAATCATCAGCAACAAAAGTTCTTTCTTTTGGAGCCAATGACTTCACAAAATCCGATATTGGATAATCCCACCAAATTGGTTTTGGATTCGGAATGGTAATACCACGATTTTCTGCAATTTCTGAATTATCATTTTTCTCATCTTCCTCAAATTGTACAGACATTTTTTCAGTTTTTTCTGTTATTTTTTTTGACAGAAAGTTCATTATCCTTACCATTTGAGAAAGAGTTAGTTCAGAAAGCGATTTTTCAAGCATATTAATGCTCTGTTGTGAAATTGAATTCATTTTCCAGCGATTTTCTTTATGGTATCAATGACAATTCTATTCTGTTCTGGACGACCAAGAGTGATACGCAAATGAGTGTTTATGTCTAGTTCGTTCATAAACTTGATTTTGTAATCCTCTGACACCAAAGCATTTTGCAACGATTCTTTTAGTTCAATTGGATATTTTATCAATATGAAATTAGCCTGCGATTTATAAACTTTGAAACCTGTTAATGCCCCAATCTCGCTTTCATAAAGTTTTCTATCTTGATTCATTCCGTCAGCAATATTGCGATAATAATCAGTGGCTTTAAGGGCTGCAATTGCAAGTTCTTCCGAAATACGATTGTAGCCGAGGTACTTGTTTCCAAAACGATTGAATTTTCCAAGTCCACTACCCGTAAAACCAAATCCCATTCTCAAGCCCGGTAATCCGTAAAATTTACTCAAAGTTCTAACAATCAAAAGATTTGGAAATTCGTCTATCAGTTGTTTTATATAACTATTATCTCTGTTGACGTATGATGCGTATGCCTCGTCAATAATTATAAATGTAGTCTTTGGAGCCTCTTGCAATAGATTTTCTATTTCTGACGGAGAAAGCGCATTTCCAGTTGGATTATTTGGTGACGCAAGGAGCAAAATCTTCGGATTCAACTCGTGAAGCATCTTCGTAAGCGTCTCCATATCATAACGATACGTATCACCATCCTCAACCAATGGATACTGAACTGTCTTACCGTCAACCTCATCGGCAATAGACTTATAATACCACCACGAAAATTTTGGCACAAGCATCAAACGATTGTGGTCGGGAAGGGTTAAAAAGTAATGTACGGCCTCTTTCAAAAGGTCTTCACCGCCATATCCGAGCATTATCTGCTTTTCATCAATCCCATATTCTTGAGACAAGAAAACAGAAAAAATGCTTTTTTTCCCTTCATCATAAATTCGGGTATAAAATCCAAGTTTCTGTGTATCAAAGTTTTTAAACGCTTCTACCACTTGTGGCGCAGGAGCAAAATTAAATTCGTTTCTATCTAAAAAATTCATAATAAATCAAAAGTTTTGTTAGAACTACAAAACTACCAAATTTTAGTAACAACACAAACTTTATATCATCTAAACACAGATTCGCTGATTCAGTTCATAAGTGAATTTACAATCTAACTTACAAAATTTTAGCCTATTTTTAACTATTCTTACATCAATTTCCCCGACATAAATTATTTGGAATAGTTACAAATCTACGCTTCTGTTTTGTTACCAAAATTTAGAGGTATAGATGCACCACCAGCACCATCTGTATTTTTTATTCTTCCATTCTGCGATTCATATTTTTCAAGATTATCTTGAAGCGCAAGCATAAGACGTTTTGCATGTTCGGGAGCCATTATTACACGAGACTTCACTTGTGCCTTAGGCATACCTGGTAAAACTGCAATAAAATCAATCACAAATTCACTTGACGAATGAGAAATTACAGCAAGGTTAGCATAATTTCCTTGTGCAACATCATCTTTTAGCTCTATATTCAATTGCCCTGTTTTTGTATTTTCTTCCATGATATTTTTTTCTTCAAAACTAAATAAAAAAACCGTCCTTACGAACGGTTTTTTTATTTAAAATTCAAAAAAAGATTATTTTTTTGCTTTTAAAGCATCAAGTTCTTCTTTGCTGCCAACTACAATATGATCGTAACGACGCATACCAGTTCCAGCAGGAATAAGATGACCAACAATAACGTTCTCTTTCAAACCTTCAAGATAATCAACCTTACCTGCAATTGCTGCTTCGTTAAGAACCTTTGTTGTTTCTTGGAACGACGCTGCCGACATAAAGCTTTGTGTCTGCAAAGCGGCACGTGTAATACCTTGCAAAATCTGACTTGAAGTTGCGGGAACAGCATCTCTGGCTTGTACCAAACGTAAATCCTTACGTTTTAGATAAGAGTTCTCATCACGTAGTTTACGCAAAGTAACAATCTGACCAGCTTTAAGATTTTCACTATCGCCAGCATCTTCAATAACTTTTTTACCAAACATACGATCATTTTCTTCCATAAAATCCCACTTATCAACGGTTTCGCCCTCAAGGAAATTAGTATCGCCCGGATCCTCAATTTTTACCTTGCGCATCATCTGACGAACAATTACCTCAAAATGCTTATCATTAATGGCCACACCTTGCAAACGATAAACTTCTTGAACCTCGTTTACAATGTATTCTTGAACTTCTGTAGGTCCTTTTATAGCCAAAATATCCGAAGGAGTAACAGCACCGTCAGAAAGCGGAGTTCCAGCCTTAACATAGTCGTTGTCTTGAACAAGTATTTGTTTCGACAAAGAAACTAAATATTTCTTTTCCTCACCTTGACGCGAGGTTATGGTTATTTCACGATTACCACGCTTAATCTTTCCAAGATTAACTATACCATCAATTTCAGAAACAACAGCAGGGTTAGAAGGATTACGAGCTTCAAACAATTCTGTAACACGCGGCAAACCACCAGTGATGTCGCCCAACGAACCAACCTTACGCGGTATCTTAACCAAAATATCTCCTGGTTTAACCTTATCGCCTTCGGTTTTTATCAAGTGAGCACTTACAGGAATATTATAGTTTGCAAGCGCATCTCCATCTTCGTTAACAATATGAATTTCAGGATTTTTAGTTTTATCCTTAGCTTCGATAATCACTTTCTCGGTAAAACCAGTTTGTTCGTCAGCTTCGTCCTTATAGGTAACACCCTCAATCATATTAGAGAACTGAACCGTTCCTGCAAATTCAGAAATAATGGTAACATTAAACGGATCCCATTCGCAAATTACATCACCTTTCTTAACTTGATCACCGTCTTTAAAATAAAGACGAGAACCGTATGGAATTGGAGCAGTGGTTAGAGTAATGTCTGTATTATTGTCAATAATCTTAGCTTCTGCCAAACGAGAAATAACAATATCAATAGGTTTACCAGTTTCGTCAGTAGAACCAACTACTTTCAATTCCTCAATTTGCAAATAACCATCGTATTTAGAACTAAACTGTGAATCAGCCGCCAAACCACCAGCAACACCACCGACGTGGAAAGTACGAAGTGTAAGCTGAGTACCAGGCTCACCAATCGACTGTGCTGCAATTGTACCTACAGCCTCGCCAATCTGAACCTTACGAGCTGTAGCAAGGTTGCGACCATAACATTTAGCACACACACCCTTACGTGATTCGCAAGTTAAAACACTACGAATTTCAAGTTGCTCAATAGGCGAATCATCAATTTTTTTGGCAATTTCTTCGGTTATTTCCTCACCAGCACGAACAATAATTTCGCCAGTTTGAGGATGTTGTACATCATGAACAGACGTACGACCCAAAGCACGATCACCAAGTGATTCTACTATTTCGTCTTTCTTACGCAAAGCTGTTGTTACAAGACCACGCAATGTTCCACAATCTTCTTGTGTAATAATCACATCTTGAGCAACATCCACAAGACGACGAGTAAGATAACCAGCGTCAGCCGTTTTTAAAGCGGTGTCGGCCAAACCTTTACGTGCACCGTGGGTAGAGATAAAATATTCCAACACCGAAAGACCTTCCTTAAAGTTAGCCAAAATCGGGTTTTCAATAATTTGACCACCTTCAGCACCAGACTTCTGTGGCTTAGCCATAAGACCACGCATACCAGAAAGCTGACGGATTTGCTCTTTACTACCACGCGCTCCAGAGTCAAGCATCATGTAAACAGAGTTGAATCCATCATTGTTAGAACTCAATGTTTTCATCACACTCTCAGTAAGTTTAGCATTGATGTGTGTCCAAGTATCAATAATCTGGTTGTAACGTTCATTGAAAGTAATCCAACCCATACCATAGTTGTTGAGAATCTCGTCCACTTGAGCATAACCTTCTTCAACCATGGCAGCTTTTTCTTTCGGTATAACCACATCTTCAAGGTTGAACGAAAGTCCCCCCTTAAATGCACGGTAATAACCCATATTCTTTATATCGTCCAAAAAGTCAACCGCACGAGCCATACCACAACGTTTGATAACATTAGTAATAATGCCACGCAAACTCTTTTTGGTGATAAGCGTATTTATGAAACCTACCTCTTTTGGTGCAACTTGATTAAAAAGAATGCGTCCAACAGTAGTATCAATCATTTTATTAACAAGCACATCGCCTTCAAGCACATCGGCCTTTATACGACAAGACGACTGCAACGTTGTACGACCTTCATTGTAAGCAATGATAGCTTCTTCTGGACCATAAAATGTTAACCCTGAACCTTTTACAGGTTTTCCATCTTGTAATTTACGCTCCTTAGTCATATAATATAGACCAAGAACCATGTCCTGCGAAGGCACAGCAATAGGCGCACCATTTGCAGGGTTAAGAATATTATGCGATGCAAGCATAAGAATTTGAGCTTCCAAGACTGCAGCGTTTCCAAGAGGAAGGTGAACAGCCATTTGGTCACCATCGAAGTCTGCATTGAACGCCGTACAAACTAACGGGTGAAGTTGAATTGCTTTACCTTCAATAAGTTTTGGTTGAAATGCTTGAATACCAAGTCGGTGAAGCGTAGGAGCTCGGTTCAACAATATTGGATGTCCCTTCAAAACATTTTCAAGGATATCCCATACAACGGGATCTTTTCTATCAACAATTTTTTTAGCTGATTTAACAGTCTTAACAACACCACGTTCTATAAGTTTTCGGATAACAAACGGTTTGTAAAGTTCAGAAGCCATTTCCTTAGGCAATCCACACTCATGCATACGAAGTTCTGGACCTACAACAATAACAGAACGAGCAGAATAGTCAACACGTTTACCCAAAAGATTTTGACGGAACCTACCTGCTTTACCTTTAAGGCTATCGCTCAACGATTTAAGCGGTCTGTTAGCATCGCTCTTTACTGCATTAGACTTTCTCGAATTGTCAAAAAGAGAATCTACAGCTTCTTGCAACATACGCTTCTCGTTACGCAAAATAACTTCAGGAGCTTTAATCTCAATAAGTCTTTTCAAACGATTGTTACGAATTATAACCCTACGATAAAGGTCGTTAAGATCTGATGTTGCAAATCTACCACCATCAAGAGGAACCAACGGACGCAATTCAGGAGGAATAACTGGAACAACCTTGATAATCATATACTCAGGCTTATTGTCAACAGGTGAAGAACGAAATGTTGTAACAACCTGAAGACGCTTCAAAGCCTCAGCTTTACGCTGCTGCGAAGTTTCTTTGTTGGCTTTATCACGAAGTTGATATGCCAACTCATCAAGATTAATTTCTTTTAAAAGATCATATATTGCCTCAGCACCCATTTTGGCAATAAACTTGTTAGGATCGGTATCGTCAAGAAGTTGATTGTCTTTTGGAAGAGAATCAATAATATCAAGATATTCTTCTTCTGCTAAAAAGTCAAGTTTGTTAACACCGTCAGCAGCCTTTACACCAGGCTGTATAACAACATATTTTTCGTAATAAATAATCGAATCAAGTTTTTTGCTTGGCAAACCTAAAAGGTAACCAATCTTGTTGGGCAACGACCTGAAATACCAAATATGAGCAACTGGCACTACAAGTTGTATGTGTCCCATACGCTCACGACGTACCTTTTTCTCTGTAACCTCAACGCCACAACGATCACACACAATACCTTTGTAACGTATGCGCTTATATTTTCCGCAATGGCATTCATAGTCTTTTACAGGACCGAAAATGCGTTCGCAAAACAAACCGTCTCGCTCTGGTTTGTAGGTTCGATAGTTGATAGTTTCTGGTTTGAGAACTTCGCCACTCGAACGTTCCAAAATTTCTTCCGGCGAAGCCAAGCCTATCGAAATCTTGGTAAAATTATTCTTAATTTTAGGGTCTTTACGAAATGCCATATTTTTATAATATGTAGTTTTTAAAACTTAATTTAAATCCAAAATCAAAAACCACTGGGCATAAACCCAGCGGCTATTTTATTTTACGAAAGGTTGATACTCAAGCCCAAGCCCCTAAGCTCGTGCAACAACACGTTGAACGATTCGGGTATTCCAGGAGTAGGCATCGGGTCCCCCTTAACAATAGATTCATACGCTTTTGCACGTCCAACAACATCGTCAGATTTTACAGTAAGTATCTCTTGAAGGATATTGGCTGCACCAAATGCTTCCAATGCCCAAACCTCCATTTCTCCAAACCTCTGTCCACCAAACTGTGCCTTACCACCCAACGGTTGTTGCGTAATAAGTGAATATGGACCTATTGAACGAGCGTGCATCTTGTCGTCAACCATGTGTCCGAGCTTAAGCATATAAATAACACCAACAGTAGCAGGCTGGTCGAACCGTTCACCAGTTCCTCCATCATAAAGATACGATTTACCAAATCGCGGCAACCCATTTTTCTCCATCAAGTCGCCAATCTGATCTGCTGTTGCACCATCAAAAATAGGAGTAGCAAAAGTACACCCCATTACACGTCCTGCCCATCCAAGAACAGTTTCATAAATCTGACCCAAGTTCATACGCGAAGGCACACCAAGAGGATTAAGAACAATGTCAACAGGAGTTCCGTCAGCAAGAAATGGCATATCTTCTGCACGTACAATACGCGACACAATACCTTTATTTCCATGGCGACCTGCCATCTTATCTCCAACACGAAGTTTACGTTTTTTAGCAACATAAACCTTAGCAAGTTGAATAATACCAATAGGCAATTCATCACCAATCATAATATTATACTTTTGACGGCGGTAAACACTTTCTTCCTCCTTAAACTTAACAACATAGTTGTGAAGAAGAGCTTTGATAGTATCGTTTTTCTTCTTATCTGTAGTCCACTTATTAGGGTTGATTTCGATATAATCAGTAACATCTTGCAACACCTTCATTGTAAACTTAACACCTTTGGCAATAACATCTTTGTTAAAGTAATCTTTAACGCCTTGCGATGTCTTTCCATTGACAAGAATAAACAACTTATCAATAAGTTTTTGACGTAAATCAGAACAGATTTTTTCAAAATCTTTCTCAAGTTTAGCAATAATAGGCTTGTCAGCACTTTTAACCTTGCGATCTTTCATCGAACGCGAAAACAAACGCTTATCAACAATAACACCACGTACTGATGGAGGAGTCTTTAACGAAGCATCCTTAACATCGCCAGCCTTCTCTCCAAAGATTGCTCTCAAAAGTTTTTCTTCTGGAGAAGGATCAGACTCACCCTTAGGTGTAATTTTTCCTATAAGAATATCGCCAGGAACAACCTCTGCACCAATACGAATAAGACCATTTTCGTCAAGGTTTTTAGTTGCATCTTCGCTAACATTGGGAATATCTGAAGTTAATTCTTCCATACCACGTTTAGTATCGCGAACTTCAAGCATATATTCATCAATATGAATCGAAGTAAATATATCCTCACGTACCACACGTTCAGAAATAACAATCGCATCCTCGTAGTTGTAACCTTTCCAAGGCATGAATGCAACCTTCATATTTCTACCCAAAGCAAGTTCGCCTCCTTGCGTAGCATAACCCTCGGTAAGAATTTCACCTTTTTTAATCTCCTGACCCTTGCGAACAATAGGACGAATATTAATACACATGCTTTGGTTTGTTTTCTTAAACTTAGTAAGATGATATGTAACATCTTCTTCGTCAAAGTCAACAAAACGTTCTTCTTCGGTCTTATTGTAACGAACAACAATCTTGTCAGCATCAACATACTTAACAACTCCATCATCTTCTGCAACAACAAGAATACGCGAATCTTTTGCAACGCGACCTTCAATACCAGTACCCACAATAGGAGCTTCAGGATTTAAAAGCGGAACAGCCTGACGCATCATGTTGCTACCCATAAGAGCACGGTTAGCATCGTCATGCTCCAAAAATGGAATAAGAGATGCAGCCAAAGAAGAAATTTGATTAGGAGCAACATCCATCATCTGCACTTGATCAGGACTTATAACAGGGAAATCTGCATCTTGACGTGCCTTAACACGAGGTCCGTTAATCTTACCATTTTCGTCAACAGGCTCAGTAGCTTGAGCAATCAAAAGATGTTCTTCATCCTCGGCAGTCATATATTTTATACCATCCTCAGAAAAATCAACCACTGAATCCACAACCTTACGGTAAGGAGTTTCTATAAAACCAAGATTATTAATTTTTGCAAATACACACAACGACGAAATAAGACCAATATTAGGTCCTTCAGGAGTTTCAATAGGACATAGACGACCATAATGAGTATAGTGAACGTCTCGCACCTCAAACCCAGCTCTATCACGCGAAAGACCACCAGGTCCTAATGCAGAAAGCCTACGTTTGTGTGTTATCTCGGCTAATGGATTAGTCTGATCCATAAACTGCGAAAGTTGGTTGGTACCAAAAAACGAGTTTATAACCGACGACAAAGTTTTTGAATTAATTAAATCAATTGGGGTAAAAACTTCATTGTCGCGAACATTCATACGTTCACGAATGGTACGAGCCATACGAGCAAGACCAACACCAAACTGGTCATAAAGTTGCTCACCAACAGTTCTAACCCTACGGTTACTAAGGTGATCAATATCATCAACATCGGCTTTAGAATTAATAAGCTCGATAAGATATTTAATAATTTCAATAATATCTTCCTTAGTAAGAACCTTTATATTAGTATCTATTTTTAGATTAAGTTTCTTATTAATCCTATATCGTCCAACATCACCGAGATCATAACGCCTATCAGAAAAGAAAAGTTTGTCAATGACATCACGAGCAGTAGCATCATCTGGTGGCTCTGCATTTCTCAACTGACGATATATGTGCAACACCGCTTCTTTTTCGGAGTTACAAGGATCTTTTTGTAAAGTATTGTAAATAATTGAATAGTCGATGTGGTCGGCAACATCTTTATGCAAAAGAATGGTTTGCGCACCAGAATCGGCAATCAAATCAATATGTTCAGCAGTAAGTTCTACCTCGCGATCAACTATAACTTCGTTACGCTCAATAGAAACAACTTCACCTGTGTCTTCATCAACGAAATCCTCCGTCCAAGTTCTCAACACTCTGGCGGCAAGTTTCCTACCAACCACTTTTTTCAAGGCAGCTTTGCTAACTTTAACTTCGTCGGCCAAGTCGAAAATCTGCAAAATGTCCTTATCACTTTCAAAACCAATAGCACGCAAAAGCGTAGTTACTGGCAATTTCTTTTTACGATCAATATAAGCATACATAACATTATTAATGTCAGTAGCAAATTCAATCCACGAACCCTTAAAAGGAATAATTCTGGCCGAATACAATTTGGTACCATTAGCATGCATACTTTGCCCAAAAAATACACCAGGCGAACGATGCAACTGCGAAACTACCACACGTTCAGCACCATTAATAACAAAAGTACCACGTGGAGTCATATAAGGTACGGTACCAAGATAAACATCCTGAATAACCGTATCAAAATCCTCATGTTCAGGATCGGTACAATAAAGTTTAAGTTTGGCTTTCAGCGGCACGCTGTAAGTCAATCCCCTATCAATACATTCTTCAATAGAATAGCGAGATGGGTCAACATAATAGTCGATAAACTCAAGCACAAAATTGTTGCGAGTATCAGTTATTGGAAAGTTTTCGTTGAAAACTTTAAACAGCCCTTCCTGCTTACGTTTTTCCGGAGTAGTTTCCAATTGGAAAAAATCATGGAAAGACTTCAACTGTATTTCCAAAAAATCAGGATACTCTAACTGATTTTTAGTTGAAGCGAAACTAATTCGTTTGTTATTCAGAGACATTTAATCAGAATAATTAAAAATTGAACTTTAAAAATATGACAAAAAGGTTTAGTATCCCGCCGGTAAAAAT
>CALFIU010000027.1 GCA_937877455.1 uncultured Bacteroidales bacterium | reverse complement strand
TTTAATTTTAATTGTATATAATTGAATATCAGATAGTTTTAATTAGAAGTTCCCTAAAAAATGATTGTATTTTTTTTCTTTAAATCCTACACCTCGCCGCAGATGGCGGTTAGTTTTTCAAGCACTGCGTTTATATCCACACCATTCAACCTTGCCCACTGGCTTAGTGGTGGGCGGCCTGTGGCCTCGCCGTGGTGCAGCACACCCGAACTCGGGAAGCCCATGTAATTGTCGCCATAAATACCACGAAGATAAACATCTGGATTATGAGGTGCGCAGAACTCCACGCCCTCAAAAACTATCGTAGAAAGCGGAAACACGTCCTCGTGCTGGTGCACAAGTTGGGGCGTGTATTTAAACTCGGGGCCATGGCAAAGTATCTTATACTGACCTGCACTATCGCTCGTTAAGTATTTTTTACGCAGAGTAGCACATTTCTCTAAATCTGACAAGTGGCTGGCTGACCTTCTGTTGCATATACGGATATTACCCCTCAGGCTGTCAATGCACTGCGGCAGCGGCACATTTCTCTCAATTTCGTCCACAGGAAAAACATCAAGCCAAACGCCAGTCTTGCTGTGTTGATAACCAATGCCGATGCGTGATGCGTCGTATGTTACGTGAAAATCATTTTGTTTCAAGAAATCTCCAACCAAAGACAATAGTTTGTCGTAATCAGCCCTCGGCATGGCAACGTCCATGTCGTCGTCCCAAGGAATGAAACCTTTGTGCCTAACCGCTCCGAGCAGAGTGCCGTAGTCCAACCAATATGTCAAACCATGTTTCTTGCACAGTTTGTCGAAAATCAACAACTGAACTGCGTCGCACTTCTGCATCAACCTCAAATCTTGGTCGGTGGTTGGCGGCATGGCGGAGCAGTCGTGCCAAATGCTATTAAAATACCGCAGCGTATCAAGCTGTTCTTCAATGCGATTAATGCCGATGACATTCTGCACCAGTCTTTGCGACGCATAGAGGAAACCTCGCTTTTTGCGGTCCGCACTGAATTTGTTGTAGAAACGTTTTATGATAGACATGATGTTTTATAGGCAATATCTATTAATTCATAAATTCGAGCGGAAGCCGTTCCGTTGACATAAGTCTTTCGGAATTTTCACCCTCTCTGGAGAGTTAAGGCTCGCGATAGTGTTCGTTTATCCGCTCATTGACTTGTTGCTTTTGACGATTTGACACATTTGGACACAGTTATCCCTGCACAGAGGCCAGGCCTTTCTCTATAATGGCAGGCTGGCAGCGGCAGAGCTGTTCATATCTGAAGATGTTGTAGACGAGACAGTTGAGGGCCGTGGATGCCTTGGCCCGTATGATTCCGATGCTGCGCACGAATGAGCCGTTCATGGCTCCCTCAACAAATCCGAAGATGTGCTCAACCAGGCATCTGGTATGCGATTTCTCGCGGTTGCACTTCTTCTGCTCGTCCGTCAGGGGGTGGTTCTTGTAGCCCTTCTCGCAGATGATGGGGATCATGCCGCACTCTGTGACCACATCTTCCTTGCCTACATACCCGGCATCGAGCCAGAGGTCCTGCCCCTTGTCCTTCTCCTCTATAAGAGGTGCTATGACGTTGGAGTCGTGGACGCTGGCATCCGTGGTGTGGTACTTCTCGATGAGTTTCGTCTTCTTGTCGGCCTTCACATAGTCTTTGTAGCCATAGTGGTTCTCGCCACGCTTCTTCGTCCAGCGGGCATCGATGTCCTTGTGGGCACGTTTGTGAGCCTTGCGCTCCTTCTCTTTCTCAGAGTCGCCATCCTCTGGCTGCCAAAGAGCCTTGCCGTTGCCCTCCTTGATTTGCTTGTTCTCTTCACGGGTGTTGCGCTGACGGGGTGCCTCGACAAAGGTCGCATCGATGATTTTCCCCTCGTTGAAAGACAGTCCAAGGGAATCAAGGTAGGAGCGGAACTTGTCAAACAGACGGTCGAAAGTGCCGTCCTGGCTCAGGCGGTTCTTGCATGCCCAGACGGTCTTCTCGTCAGGAACCTCAGCAACAGTGTGGATGCCAAGAAACTGGCGGAAACTTGTACGGTCGATTATCTGATACTGTATCTGATGGTCGCCCAAGCCATAATAACGTTGAAGAAATATGACTTTGAACATCAGAACAACATCTATGGGCTTACGGCCCGCGGCACTCTTGACCTCCTTGGTCAGAAGGGCATCTTCAAGTATCGGGCGGAACATCTCGAAATCCACCCTACGGGAAAGTCGCTCAAGGGGATTACCCATATGGGAGAGAGCTTCTACTGTGAACTCCTCCTCGAACAGGTTTTCACCCATTGGCCTGCGGTATACTGTCGTTTTCTTCATTGATTGCGCTAATTTATACCACAAAGGTACGACTTTTTCTTGAATTATGCAAATAACTTATTGATTTTTAATATTTTAATTTATAGAACATCCCTATATAGTTTTACGCAGCCTTTCGACTACATTTTCATCTATTTTCACTGGATTGTTCTTGAGACGCTGGACGTTGACACCCGACAGCAAATTGTCGATGTCGCAGCCGTCTGTCCCTCTGAATCCAAGTCCAATGCTTTTGATTATATTCTTGACATCAAGCCCTTCTAACATCGACATTTTCGCCTTGTAATGCCCAAAGTCAATGTCGTCCTGCAACTCGGACTTCCTTGTGTTGACGTTGAGGTCGAAGAAGAATGGGAATGTCAATGCGACGGCGTGTCCGTGCGGATAGCCGCATTTTGAGGTAAACTGATATGAAAATGCGTGTGGCGCAGTGGTTTTGGCGATGTTGATTGCTCGCCCAGCCCAATACGAACCAATTGCCATTGCGTTTCTGCTTTCTTTTGTTGGATTATTTACAACCTTTAAAATATTGTTTTTCAAAAGGTTGAATGCCTTCAAAGAAAACTCTTCAGATTCTTGGGTGGCGTTGACGCTCCAAAACGATTCGATGCTTTGCGCCAATGCGTCGAATGCAGTGCAAGCCGTCAGATATTTGGGATTGTTGTACGTGAAAGGCGGATAAACCAATGCGTAATCGGGCAAAATGTCGTCATGCTCAACTGAATATTTTGTTCCGTCAAAATAACAGACTGCAAATTTTGTTGCCTCTGCGCCTGTACCCGAAGTTGTCGGAATAGCAAACAACGACAGTAAATCATTGTTTTTTATATAATTACTGATTGTTGGCTGTCCGTTATAAGAATTAAAAAAACGTATCAATTTTGCCATGTCCAAGACTGAGCCGCCACCAACCGCAATTATGATTTCGGAGTTAGTTTTTTGCAGTTCTTGAACGCCTTTTTGAACGTCTGACCACTCGGGATTGACATCAAAATCGTTGAAATAATTGATTTTGACACCATGCAAACAATTGTCAACCGCATTTTTTGCACCGCTGGAAATATATGATTTTCCGCCAGTTACGAGAAAAATACCTTTTGGATTGAGCCGCTTGACCTCAGCCTCGAGAAAACACAACGCCTCCTCGTCAAAATATGCTTGCTGGATTGTCATTTTTTCAAAAATTCCATTAACGCTGTCTTGTTTTGGATTGGTGTTGTGGTCGGCCGTCCAAGGTCTTTTCGATTGCCTTTGCGGACACAAATTTGCAAAAAAACAAGTCCACTGATTGTCTTTATTTTTTTCAATGTCTCGTCAAGAGCAGACTCGATTTCAACATCAAAAACATAATCATAGCCGCATGATTTTGCGATTTGCGGAAGGTTTATTTTTAGTCCGACTGTCGGCTGTCCGCCCACAGAATCGTGCGCACCATTGTTGAACACGACATGGACGTAGTTTTTGGGGTTCGACTGTCCGATTATCGCCATCGACCCCATGTGCATGATTGCCGCGCCGTCGCCATCAAAGCACCAAACTTTTCTGTCTGTCTTCTCCAAGGCAATGCCGAGAGCGATTTGAGAGGCGTGCCCCATCGAGCCGACTGTGAGAAAATCTTTTTCATGAGTTTGATTTTTGGCAGTGCGGTACTCAAAAAGTTCTCGCGAAATCATTCCCGTCGTCGATACTACGACATCTTTTTCACTAATCGTTTCCGCCACTTTTTTAATCGCATTTTCGCGGGACATTTCATATTCTTTGCGGACTTCGTTTTTCTGAAGTTTGTATGTGTCAAACGTGTCTTTTTCAACAACCAATGCAAAGACTTCGTTTGAGGAGCGCATGTAATTGACTGCGGATTCAATTTGCTGGGCTGCTTCGGGTTCATCCTTGCTTAGAACGTCATGTTTAATTCCCATTGTGTCAAGAAGTTGCAATGTGATTTTGCCCTGCTTGACGTGCTGAGGCTCGTCGTGGATTCCAGGTTTGCCTCGCCATCCGATTATGAGCAGGACCGGGATATTGTACACGTCCTTGTCCGTTAGCGAGGCAAGTGGATTTATGACGTTGCCTTGACCCGAATTTTGCATATAAACCACGGGTATATTGCCAGTTGCGAGATGATAACCAGCGGCAAGACCAATTGCACCGCCTTCGTTGGCAGTTATGATGTTGTGCTTATCGTCAACATTATCAGATATATAGGCGCAGATGTTTTTCAACAGCGAATCTGGGACACCTGCAAAAAATCCGATTCCGAACCCTTTGAGCGTGTCGATAAAAAACTTTGGTGAAATCATTTTAGTTCTTTTTGGTGCCTGGAATGAGGGTGAGGATGTCCTTAACGGACATACAATATTCGTTGGCGGCTTCAAGCGAGCGTCCGTGTGTCAGAATCGACTTTGCACAATTTACCATTGCTGGATATGCGCTACGTAACATATGGTTGGCGTAGATGACGACGTTGACGCCCCAAGACGCAAGTTCAGTTTCCGTCACGTGGTTGTACGTAGTTGGCACAACCACAATCGGTGTAGAAAAATTTTTTTCGCGGAATTTTGCGCAGAACTCCTTGATGTCGTCACCAGTCTTGTTTTTGGAATGTATCATAATTCCGTCTGCGCCCACCTCTACATACGCAAACGCACGTTCCAAAGCATCGCTTATTGGTTTGCCCGCTATCAGGCTTTCGATTCGTGCAATCACCATAAAATCTTCGGTGATTTGTGCGTTTTTGCCAGCTTTGATTTTGGCGCAGAAACCTTCGATTGAATCTTGTGTCTGAACTGCATCGGTTCCGAAAAGTGAATTTTGTTTTAGTCCAACTTTGTCTTCAATGATGACAGCGGAGATTCCGAGCCTTTCGAGCGTCCTTACAGTGAATACGAAATGTTCTATTTTCCCACCCGTATCGCCGTCGAAAATTATAGGCTTGGTGGTTACTTCCAATGTGTCGTTGAGGTTGTGAAGCCTTGTCGTCAAGTCTACCGCCTCGATGTCCGGCTTACCCTTAGAGGTGCTGTCGGTCAGCGAACTTGCCCACATGCCGTCAAATTCGTGCTTTATGCCGTTGACTTCCACAAATGTGTTTTCGATTATAAGCCCGGTGAGTCCGCTGTGCGATTCCAAAATTCTGACGATTTCCTTTGCGCCGATAAGCCTGCGCAGCCTTCTGAGGCGGATTTCGGGTGTCGTTCCAATCTCTTTGAGGCGTTGGTTCATTGCGGTTGACGAAATGCCTTGAGTGTAAGGTATATCGATTACTTTGCCGCCCCATTTGGCCAAACATTCGATGATTCTTTGCCGCGTGGTCTTTTGGACGCCCTCTTTCCAGTCGTCGCCGTGGACAACGAAGTCGGGATGGATTTTTTCTAAGTTCGGAACGTAATCCAAAGTCGTTTGTGGGATTACCCTGTCAACACCTTTCAGCGACGATACGATGGTGGCGCGTTGCTCGTAATTGAGGTACGGCAACCGTTTGTAACTTGCGATTGCCTCGTCAGTCAATACTCCGACTATAACGCTGCCCAATTTCGCGGCCTCCTTGATGATATTGAGGTGTCCATGGTGAATCATGTCGGCACTCATGCCGACATAGATAGTTTTATTTGCGTTTGTATTCATATATATGGATTTGTTTTGTCTATTCAGCAGACTGATTTTGTGTGTCGAGAAGTATTTTTTTCAAAGGGCGACCAATCTAAATATTTGTATTTCAAAGAACGATCCGCATCTTCAACTCAATTCTATGCGGAATATTGGCAATGGACTTTGAATTATACAAAATGTTCGGCGGTTTTCTTCGTTATCTTATCTATTTATCACTCGAAATGTCGGATGAACCATTTTTATTTGGAGTTCCCATCCATCCTCTTTATCACCCTCGCTGGCACGCCGCCTGCCACGCAGTCCGCCGGAATGTCCTTGGTCACGATGCTGCCTGCCGCAATGATGGAACGTGCTCCGATTGTAACACCCTTCAAGATTTGACACCTCGCACCTACCCAAACATCGTCCTCGATGACAATCGGCGCAGAGGGAATTTCGTCAAGGTAACTGTCAGATTTGTAACCTCTTCGCCGTTTCAAGTAGTCATGCGGATGGGCGTCGGTGTCGATAATAAGACAATCTGCACCGATGT
Organism: uncultured Bacteroidales bacterium; assembly: GCA_937877455.1. Lineage (GTDB taxonomy): Bacteria > Bacteroidota > Bacteroidia > Bacteroidales > UBA3824 > UBA3824. The sequence goes on along the minus strand of CALFIU010000027.1, from coordinate 29,098 downwards.
TGACATTGTTGCAGATTGTGATACGGTCGCTCGCCCAAATACAAGCGGAAGATATTCCAGTATTGTCACCGATTTTTATCGTCGAATCGGGATGCGGAACATATAACATTCCTCGGATATTTCTGGAAAGCGGATTTAGTCCATCTCCCGACAAAAACAAAAAGTTGTCGCCAATCTTGATGTTGCCTTTGCCGACGACGTAAACCTTGTTGAAAACCCGCATATTCTTGCCGAACTTTACGCCGATGAGTTTGAAATACAAGCGGTTCCAGTGGCGGTAGTAGATTGTGCGGAGTTTTGGGACGATGCGAAATATACGGTAGAAGAAGGTGTTCATAAATGTGTATCAAGGTAACAAATATGTCAACGTACACATAACTTTCTATGGCTACACTTAGAAATTTCTTTAAGTATAGTTTTAGAAAAATGTCAATTTTATCGAAGTATTGTCTAAGAAATTTATGTGATGGTTGGCTATATCGTACAAAGATTTTGGGCAAACAAATTGGAGAGCTTGTCCTTGTATTTCAAAAAACGTGCACTAAGATGGTTGCCATCAATCCATTGATTATCAATGTTAAATATGATTTCTGAATGAAAAGGTATGTCCTGTGTTTCTGTAAGAATGACATCAACTTTATCATCTGGTGAATCGCTGACGTCCCTTATTTTTCCAACAGATGCCGACGCATATCCCACAAAACGTTCTTCGTTGGCTGTGCCATCTTTTGAAGCACGCCGAAAACGCCGTCCACACGCAATCACTTGTTCATGTCCAGCACGGTTTAACAACTGCCCCGACACTCCTTGCTCTGGTGATTTGCCAGGCCAAGAACGCAATGATATAAATCTATCGTTAAAATTGTTACCGTCCATAAAACGAGGCTTATAAACCCACCTTGCGAAAATCTCAGTATCAAGTACATCACTTCCTGTCATGATTCAATGAACTGTTTAAGTTGGGCGATGTTCTCGTCACTATATGGCACGAACGACCGATAAATGGTATCTTTGCCAATTTGGTCAACGTAATACGACATATTGTTGTCACCGAAGTTGCAGCTGACCATACCGTTTGTTGTCGCCTTTTTGATCTGAACTCCGCCATACTCTGTTGGAAGTATTTCGATAGATTCAACGACCTCGTATGTCAAAGTTGCCAATACGCTTCTACAGTTTTCTATGGACTTGACGCTGATTTCGGGGGCACCATAGCCATCCCAATCTTTTTGAAGGGTCGTGAGGGCGTTCAGTCTTTTCTCAATTTTTTCAGGGATAGCCATATCCATTTTTAGGGTCTGGACTGGTTGACTTCCAAATTTACGGACAAACAGCGCATACAACCCCTTTTGGACGCTTTCGTCAGAAAACTGAATCAAGTTCCAAAACGAATCCACCTGCTTCTGTATGTTGAGTTCCGCTATCATTTTCTATCCTTGTTTTCGCAAACTTAACGAAATTATTCCGCACCGCAAAATAATTCGCAAAATTTTTCTTCCGCAGAAATCAAATCTTGTTAATTATATACGGTAGAAGAAGGTGTTCATGAGTGTGTATAGGAAATTATTTCAGCACTTCACGGTACACACCGAGGATTTGGCTTTTAACAGATTCAGGACTGTGGCGTTTAAGCGCAATGGTGCGGGCGTTTTCACCAAAAGTTTTGTTCAAAGCCTTGTCAATATGCAGTTTTTCAATCAAATATGCCGCTTGGTATGGGTCGTTGGACGGAACGAGAAATCCAGTTTCGCCTTCGTCAACAAGCGTCGTAATGCCGCCGACATTTGTGGCGATTACTGGCAAACCCAACATCTGCGCCTCGCAAAGACTGTTGGGGCTATTGTCGATGTATGACGGATGAAAATACAACGTAGCCTCCAATTCGGCTGCCGCAAGTTGATTTTGTGTAGCTACACCCATCAACTTGACGTTGACATCTTGATGTTGGATTCCGACTATTTTCTCTACAAATGCAGGGTTAATGTTGCCAAAACATTTCCACTCAAAATCCAATTTCAGGTTTTCCTTGAGCAATTTTGCGGTTTTCAATACGAGGTCAAAACCCTTGTACAACGGTTGCGAAATCGTGGTGACAATCGTCAGTCTATCAGGAATTTCACGGCTTTTAGTTTGATAGAAACTGTCACGCAGTATCTCGTCAACGTGGAAATACCTTGATTTCGGATTAAGAACGTAAGCAATGCGCTCGTCCCAACTTGTGCGTCCAAGAAAGTTTTTGATACCGCCAAAAATCTCCTTTTCACGTATTGAACCTCGCTGCCAAAGTCTGCGCATCCTGAGGTTGATTGCCAACTTTTTGGGCGACAAACTCTGCCATCTATACTGTTTCCACGAAACGAAAGGTGGCAAATATGCATTTAGATATGGATTCAACACGCCTTGTATGTGCAGCACAATTGGCAGGTTAGTAATTTTATGTACTAATCCGAAATACATTTCCGAACCCCAAACGTGTATCAAATCGGGCTTGAAATCGGCAATTATTTTCTCGAAATATCCAATCCAATATTCCCAACTTTTGCGTTCATACTCTTCGCCGCCAAACGTATCTTTGATATACTTTGTTATTTTGGAAATCTTTGGGCTGGGTATCGGATAATAGCACACTCCATTGCTTTCGCTTTTGAATGGCTGTCCGTCAAGCGCAAAACTTACTGCAAGGTCCAATCCGTCAACACTGTGGAACATTTTTTCAGCCGACGCTATCCAACCGCCACCGTTGTAACAGTTTCTGCTGGCAGCGTAGCATGACGGCGAGTTTGTAAACCAAAGTATGCGCATAGGGTTGCATCTAATTTTTTCCAAAGGCCTTGTCCTTGAACGCCTTCAAAGAATCATACATTCCGATTGACTTGAGGAAGGCATTGCATGTGCTGTGGATAGACCGCTTGGCAAGCCGGTATTTTCGGCGTATTGTGGCGGACAACAATGAAATTCCGTCCCTAAACCTGCCCCCAGTGTCGTTCAACAGCCGCTTTATGTCTTTTATGTCTTTTATGTCTTTTATGTCTTTGTCTGTGGCAAGCCGGTTTTGCTTCATCTGTAGAAGCCTGTTGAGCGACACGAACTTTATACCATAGTATGTAAAATAATTTGACGGAATTTCAATCAACTCGGAAACCGGGCATGGATAAAATGATTTTTGGCGGCTGTCATGTTCCTCAAAATCTGGCACTTCCAGCAATGGTTCGGTATAAGTGCCCTGCAACGAGCAAAAGTCTAAATCAGAGGTTTCTCTGACACCGTATATCGACAATGCCATCCCTGAATCTACAATGATGGACTCTCTGTCTATATTGTTGTTGATGGCAATTGAACGAAATTTGTCAAACTTTTTGTATGATTCCTTGAATTTTGTCGGGTTTGCATAATGGATAAAATGCCTTGAATTTGGATTGAAAACAGCATTTGCCGCCATGCTTGTTTCTAACATTGTGTCGGTGCTATGTATTGAAGCCAGCCCGATGCCAAACAAATCCCTGATTTTTTTCTTAAGAGTTAGAACATGCTGGCAATCTTCGGCTCTTACCATCACAAACCTCACCATGGCGCAATTGTCCCAAACTTCATCCGCCTTGGAATAAGTGCTTGCGAAGTCGTTGTCAATGCTGCCGACCCAATCCATGTGTCCATATAATTGCAGCATAAGGTTCCTGATGTCGTTATACTGCATCGGCAAATCACGGACATACATTACATCGGATTCCGTTGCAATCATATCTGTCGCTTTTTCGACATTTTCCTTTTGTAAAAAAGCCTTTGGCCATAAAATCATCATAAAAAGGTCGTCATGCCATTTCAGGGATTCGAGTGCCATGCTGTCGGCTATAGTCCAAGGCATAAGCCGTTCGATAAGCGTCGAATACGAGTTGCTCTCTATCGTAACATCAAGGAAACGAAGAACCTTTATGTCTGCATTGAAGTAAGCGGCGCAGGCGGTTCTATGTGCGCCGTCGATAAGGACATAATTTTTGTCAACTGGCACAAGCGTTTTGTCAATGTCGAATTTGCCATTTTTAAAATCTTCAATCAGGCGGTCCAATACATCAAGAAAGTCATTGAAATCGTTTTTCTGGTTGTTGCCATATTCCGAAAACTTAAATCCTGTAATTGCGCGTGTCCTTTCTTTATAGACTGAAATTGCATACGACATATCGGTTGCGCCTTTCACCTTATGGTCTATGTACAACAGAATTGCGTACAAATCAAACCTTCTGCCACACAACAGTTTACGTGCGTTGATGCGTTCCTCGTCGCATTTGTCTTCAAGATTGTATTTATGATAACAATCATCAAGACGTTCCAACTGTTCTTGTGTCATAATCATAATATGTGTTTTATGTGTTTTATCTTTTGCGGTCAAGTTTTCCCAAAACCATGTTCACCATGGCCTTGCGCTCGCTACGTCCCATGCCCAACGTCGCTATCGCAAGTATTGCAAGCGATGTCGCGACGATGGATTCTACTGCGAACAGAGTGAATGTGGGTTCGCCGACAGTCAGGCACTTTGTCGCCGCTAACACCGCCGCCATCACCAGCAATACATATAAAATCGGCATGGCGATAGACGACCAGAATTGCCGCAATGGAAAACCAATAGCCTTGTTGACAAACAACAATCTGTATATGAGCAATCCGGCAGCCACCCCACACGGCGGCACAAAAATCCAATGTGGTTCCGCCCCGCAAAGGCTGACAACCAAGCCGGACAGGAAACTTACAATTCTGAACATCGCGACGATAATTTGGTATCGTTTTATGTCGCCGACAGCAAATATCGTTGTGTAAAGCGGCGACGAAAGACATTCGAACATTTCCACCACAATGGTCAATATGCAAATCTGCATAGTGTAGCGCGGCACCACGCCGAGCCACAGACGCAGAATATAGTTGATATTCAGTATGATGGGAAAGGCAATCACAAGCAATATGAAGAATGAATATTTTGCCGACTTTGTTATCAAGTCAAACTGCCTCTGTCTGTCGCCTTGCGACTGGGACATTACGAGCTGCGGGTTAAGAGCCTGTTGGTATCCATTGACGAACTGGGACACCGCCCCCTTGACCTGGTTGGCGACACCCACCGCTGCATTGACTGCCACGCCATAATAAATGTTTACAACCATGTTCAGCCCTTGCTGTTCCGCGACGACAGTGGAACTTCCAAACAATGTCCATCCCGAAAACGAAAGCAAATATTTGTAAAGCCCCTTGTCTTCTACCTTAACAAACCTCACGCCCTGCAATGTTTTGTGTGAATATGCTGAAAAACACACAAATACAATGACCGTAGCAAGAAAAACGAGCACCGAATAGACTGCAAGTTTGTCATAACTGCAAACAAGAAGCACATAGACAGCGGCAAGTTTCAATACAGCCTCAAGAATGCCGATGTAAGCATAGAAGGACATTCTTTCGTATGCGATTACCGACGCATTGTATGGTGTTTTTATTACGTTGACGATAAACGACGCCACTGCAAACTGATAAACGACATTCGCCGCGTACATTCTGCCGTCCGGAATGTTCATTTGCGTGTTGAGGAACCACAATCCAAAACTTTCGGACAATATCAACAACACCACCGACAGCAAAATGTGTATCCTGAAACACGCTGAGAAAATTTGCGGTACGTTACCGTCTTTTTTCCCTAATTCGGTGGATATATGCCTCTGAGTTCCAGTAGTCAACGCCCCCGAAACGAAGGAAACCATCGCTACCACGCCGCCGACCACGTTGTAGATTCCGTAATCCTCTACGCCGAGCGCGTTCAAGATGACGCGGGAAGTGTACAACGACACCGCCATCGTCAAGAGCATACGAAAGTACAGCAGCAGCGTATTTTTCGCTATCCTTGAAGTATTTGAAGCCGACGGCATTAGTTTTTTACAATTTGTTTCAAGAACAAATCTCTGATTTCGTCAAAATAGAATTGAAGTTCAGAATATCTGACGTTGCCCCTGACGGTTTCGCCGTTGATTACGAACCTTATTTCTGCGTGGTCGTTGCTTGTGGCTACCACAACAATAACTTTTGAATCAATCAAAATAACGTCTTCTACAATCGCAAGGGCGTAACCTTTGTAAATGTCTTTTCGTGCAAGAAGTTTTCCTCTTTGGTTGATTTCAGTTTCAGTCATCAACGAAAACCTGCAACAAGAAATGCCTTCTTCGTTGTTTCTCAAAGATATAAATCGGTTGTTGAACCCGGTCAAGGTATCATCACAATATCTCGGAGAAAATATCAATCTCGCAAGTACTTCTTTATTGGAAATTGGTTCAAGCATTGCGAAAATTGTTTATATTGTTGGCTACTTCATTGAAATTGTGCTCATTACATTCCAAAAAGGGAGAAAAATACGTTTTTTTATTGTCTTTTTTTATGTAATACGACAATTCTTTGTCGCCCACATTACAACTTAATCTTTCAGACTGATTAGGCTTGTATATGATTTGTACGCCGCCAATTTCAGTTGGCAGGATTTCAATATTCTCAGACACTTTTAGATGATTAACAATTGTCATGCAATTGTCAATGGCGGTGTTACTGATTTTTGGTGCGCCATAGCCATCCCAATTATCTTGTAATTTGGATAGCAAATCAAATTGTTTGAGGAACGGATTGTTAGCTAACTCATTGACATAATAAAGCACCCTCAGCAACAAAACTTCGTTGTCAGGCATCTCCTTAATCTTCGTAGAGATTGTTTTTCTTATGTCCAATGTAGTCATAGCCTATTAGTTTTTATTTTGCTCGCAAATATAAAACAATTATTTAATGCTGCCAAATCTTTTTTCGGCGGATGCCCAATTATGCATTCTCAATCCTCCTTATCCACGCCCCGGACACATACGACGTCGCATATCTTCCGACACCTTGCAGCTCCACAAACACTCGCTTCTGATGCTTGTATTTCATCACAATACTTTCGCTTTTGCAAATGCCGGTGATATTGTAATTTACGAAATCTCTCTCACCTAATGTTTTAAGTGTTTTACTCATTGATTATAGCAATATTCCACCGTCAAGAGCAACAATGTGATTTTCTCTATTTGCGAAGTATTGGAAGATGTTTCGGACATCTACAATTTGATGATTTCTTCTTCGGAAAGACCTGTTGCTTTTGCAATATCGGCAACTGAGATTCCCATCTGTTTCAGATTTTGGGCGATTTCAAGAGCCTTATTCCTTGCTCCTTTCTTCTCCGAACTTGAAATCAAGGTATTCTCGGTCCTGATGATGTCCCAAAACTTTTCATAGGCGGCAAGTTCCTTGTCGGAATAGGCTGAATGTTCCACCAAACCCAAAGCTTTTTTGATGAACGCGTCCTCTTTAAGTTCGGGGGCTGGGGCGTCGGTTTTCTCATTGATTTCTGTCAAAAACCTCAGCCACAATACCATCATCTTCTTGTCGCTGAATGTTTGCGGTTTAAATTTAGGCAATTCAACAAAGAGCAACTGCAATCCATTAATTACCTTGTCAGAATATTTTTCATGAACTATTCGGTAATAATGATACCAATCGTCGATGTCCTTTTCAAAAACATCATTCACCAAATTCAGAGAGAACACTGGTTTCAGCAATTCATAATCATTGCCCTCGCCTAATTGCTTGACATACGCCTTTGAGGCATTAAACAAAACTCTTTGTTGAAACTCGTTTGACCATACAGTCTGCATCTCGACTATGAATTGTCGCTTGAAATTGTCAGTGCAATGAACATCAACGATTGAGTTTTTGCGCAACGGATTGTCAGGCACCAATTCTGGCGGCAGATATTCAATAGTTTCAATTTGTTCGCCATTCTTGAAAGGCAACAAAGCATTTAGAAAACTCCTGAGTAAGTCAGGATGTTCTCCAAACACCTTCTTGAAGGTTAAATCTGCTTTTGGGTCAAGATATTTTGCCATATTATTGCGCATCAAATGTTACGCTGCAAATTTAAAACAATTATTCAATGCTGCCAAATCTTTTTTCGCCCAATTATGCATTATGAATTACGCATTACGCATTGATTCGTCGTATCCACGCCCCGGACACATACGCCGTCGCATACCGTCCCACGCCTTGCAATTCCACAAACACCCTTTTCTGATGCTTGTATTTCATCACAATACTTTCGCTTTTGCAAATGTCCAATAGGTGATATTGTAAATTACGAAATCTCTCTCACCTAATGTTTTAAGTGTTTTACTCATTGATTATAGCAATATTCCACCGTCAAGAGCAACAATGTGATTTTCTCTATTTGCGAAGTATTGGAAGATGTTTCGGACATCTACAATTTGATGATTTCTTCTTCGGAAAGACCTGTTGCTTTTGCAATATCGGCAACTGAGATTCCCATCTGTTTCAGATTTTGGGCGATTTCAAGAGCCTTATTCCTTGCTCCTTTCTTCTCCGAACTTGAAATCAAGGTATTCTCGGTCCTGATGATGTCCCAAAACTTTTCATAGGCGGCAAGTTCCTTGTCGGAATAGGCTGAATGTTCCACCAAACCCAAAGCTTTTTTGATGAACGCGTCCTCTTTAAGTTCGGGGGCTGGGGCGTCGGTTTTCTCATTGATTTCTGTCAAAAACCTCAGCCACAATACCATCATCTTCTTGTCGCTGAATGTTTGCGGTTTAAATTTAGGCAATTCAACAAAGAGCAACTGCAATCCATTAATTACCTTGTCAGAATATTTTTCATGAACTATTCGGTAATAATGATACCAATCGTCGATGTCCTTTTCAAAAACATCATTCACCAAATTCAGAGAGAACACTGGTTTCAGCAATTCATAATCATTGCCCTCGCCTAATTGCTTGACATACGCCTTTGAGGCATTAAACAAAACTCTTTGTTGAAACTCGTTTGACCATACAGTCTGCATCTCGACTATGAATTGTCGCTTGAAATTGTCAGTGCAATGAACATCAACGATTGAGTTTTTGCGCAACGGATTGTCAGGCACCAATTCTGGCGGCAGATATTCAATAGTTTCAATTTGTTCGCCATTCTTGAAAGGCAACAAAGCATTTAGAAAACTCCTGAGTAAGTCAGGATGTTCTCCAAACACCTTCTTGAAGGTTAAATCTGCTTTTGGGTCAAGATATTTTGCCATATTATTGCGCATCAAATGTTACGCTGCAAATTTAAAACAATTATTCAATGCTGCCAAATCTTTTTTCGCCCAATTATGCATTATGAATTACGCATTACGCATTGATTCGTCGTATCCACGCCCCGGACACATACGCCGTCGCATACCGTCCCACGCCTTGCAATTCCACAAACACCCTTTTCTGATGCTTGTATTTCATCACAATACTTTCGCTTTTGCAAATGTCTAATAGATGATATTGTAAATTACGAAATCTCTCTCACCTAATGTTTTAAAGTTTTTTACTCATTGATTATAGCAATATTCCACCGTCAAAAGCAACAATGTGATTTTCTCTATTTGCGAAATATTGGAAGATGTTTTGGGCATCTACAATTTGATGATTTCTTCTTCGGAAAGACCTGTCATTTTAGATATGTCGGAAATAGACATTCCATATTGTTTTAGATTTCGGGCGATTGAAATTTTTTCTTCCGCCTTACCTTCAGCCTTCCCTTCAGCTCTGTTCAACTCTGCATCGAAGACCCGCGATTTTTCGTATCTTACAGCATCCCAAAATTTGTCGTATGTTTCCAATTGAGCAGCAGTAAAGGCAGACTGCTCTACGAGTTCCAATGCCTCTTTGATGTTTTTGTCTGCAACGAGTTCGGGAGCAGGTTCTATGGTGTTCTCGTCGATTTCTGTGAGGAAACGAAGCCACAAGACCATCATCTTCTTGTCAGCGAGATTTTGTGGCTTGAATTTAGGGAGTTCAACAAATGTCAAATGAAGACCGTCAATCACTAAGTTGGAATCTTCATCGCATACAATATGGTAATTGTAATAAAATCTTTTTGAATTTTTTTCAAAAATTTCGTTTACCAAATTAAGCGAATATACAGGTTGCAAAAGTTCGTAACGTTTACTTTTACCTAATTGCTTGATGTATGCTTTTGACGCATTGAACAATACACGCTGCTTGAATTCGTCAGACCAAACAGTCTGCATTTCCACTATGAACTGCCGTCCAAAATTGTCCTTGCAACGTACATCTACGATACTATTTTTTCTTAGGGGAGTTTCTGGTACTAATTCTGATGGTAAATATTCAACAGAAAGAATTTCCTCGCCTTGTTTCAAAGGTAATAGTGCGTTAAGGAAACTAATTGTCAAGTCTTTGTACTCTCCAAACACCTTCTTGAAGGTCAAATCTGCTTTAGGATCAAGATATTTCGACATGGTTTTGATGTTTAGTAATAAGCATATTTATTCAAAAACGTCGTCTTGTTTTTTGGTCTATTTTAATACATCATTTACAATAAAAAGGGACACCTTAGTTATTGCCAAGATGAGTAAATGATTTTCTCTTTATAAAATTACTGATGTCCAATAATTTACACAAAAGATATTTCTTATTACAACCGTTACAAAGGTATAAAATTTTTTTTTATAATTGAAAATATTTTTTTTTAAAAAAGTATTTTCAATTATATATTTACCAATAGATTAATTGTTTATTTGAAATTATTTAATTTTATTGTTTAAGTTAATTTTTTATAAAGATATATATTTGTGTAAAGTTAATTTCGTTAAAAGTATTCGATTTAATGTAATTTAGGTTTAATGTGTTTTGTAGTGCTAAATTATATTTGTGTGGTTATTATTTTCCTGTTATTTCTATTTTGTTTTTAATGCTTGCCACGCATTGGTCTGCATCAGAACAACTTATCACATACGATTCGTCGTTTGTGCGTATTAGTATTAGGTTGTCAAGGCTTGCTGCAATCATGCGATAATTACCTAAATTTTGGTTTTGATAGTCGCCGTTATAACCAAAAAGTCCTCCCGATGTTGCTATTCGTTCGCTATTTTCTATGTCTTTTTGTGTTAATGACCTTACTTCGCATATTTTTTCCATGTTAATTTCAACGCTTCCTGCTGGCTGTTTTACATATACGCCGTTGTCGCAGACTGTAACTTTTAATGGTACGCTAAAACATAGTATAAAAACTAACATTGGAATACATGAAATGCATAAGTTTATTTTGTATTTTGCGCTATCCTTTTTGTTTGTCTTTTTCCAATGGTTGTAGAGCATTGTTAGCAATGGCACTATAAAGGCTATTGTTGCTGCTATTACAGTAAATTTTATCGCTGCTTGATCCCAGTTGCATAAATATTCGTCCATATTTTTTGTTTTTTGAAATACATTGCAAGTTTAACACAATGTTTTTACAAAAACAAAAAAATATAACTTTTTTTTAACAAAAGAATTACAACTTTTTTACTTTGTTGTAGTAATGTTTTTTGGTTTCGATAGTATTTTTTTATTAAAATTAATGTGCTTCAAACCAATTGCTACCAAATCCTCCTTCTGCTTTTAGTATTACTTTTAGTTTTGCGGCATTTTCCATTTGTGTTTCTACTATATTTTTTACAATTTCTTCTTCGCCTTGCACTACATCAAATACAAGTTCGTCGTGTACTTGAATTATTAATTTGCTTTTAAGGTTTTGTTCTTTAAATTTTCTCCAAATCTTTATCATGGCAATTTTTATAATTTCTGCAGCTGTCCCTTGTATTGGTGTGTTTATGGCATTACGTTCGGCTGCCGTGCGTACGTTGAAGTTTTGACTATTTAAATCTGGTAAAAAACGTTTTCTGCCATACATTGTTGATACAAAGCCATTTTGACGAGCTTGTGTGGTTGTGTTGTCTATAAACTCGCGAATTTTGGGATATTGTAGAAAATAGTTATCAATCATTTGTTTGGCTTCTGTACGCGATAATCCAGTTTGTGCAGCAAGTCCAAAAGAACTTATGCCATAGATAATTCCAAAATTAGCCGATTTTGCGTGGCTACGTTGTTGTTTGCTTACTTGTTCTGGTGTAATTCCGTATATTTTGGCAGCGGTGGCACGGTGAATGTCCATGCCTTGTTCAAATGCTGATATTAGGTTTTCGTCGTTTGCAAAATGTGCCATTACTCGAAGTTCAATTTGTGAATAGTCGGTCGAAAACATTTTATTGTTGGGCGAAGGTATGAATGCTGCTCGTATTTTTTGACCTTCGGGGGTTCTTATTGGTATATTTTGTATGTTTGGATTGGTGCTACTTAATCGCCCTGTTGCTGTAACTGTTTGGTTAAATGATGTATGTATTTTGCCTGTTACAGGGTTAATAAGGGCAGGCAGTGCCTCGGTGTATGTGCTAACAAGTTTTTTTAAACCTCGATATTTTAATATAAGGTCTATTATTTCGTTGTTTTTTAATTTTGATAATTCTTCTTCTCCTGTGGAATATTGTCCTGTTTTGGTCTTTTTGGGGGCTGGTTTTATTTGTAATTTGTCGAATAATATTTCGCCGAGTTGTTTTGGACTATCTATATTAAATTTTGTTGCTGATAGTTGATATATTTTTTGCTCAATAGTGGCTATTTCTTGGTTTAACTCTGTGGTGTAATTGTTTAAAAATTCTGTGTTTATGCTTACACCTTCGTATTCCATATCAGCCAATACATATATCAATGGCATTTCTATATTGCGAGCATAATCGATTAGCTCATTTTTTTTAAGTTCTGCTTGTAATTTTTCTTTAAGTTGTAGTGTAATGTCAGCATCTTCGGCAGCGTATTCTTTTATTATTTGTATGTCAACATTGCGCATCGACTTTTGGCTTTTGCCTTTTGCTCCTATAAGTTCTTCTATGTGTACGGGGGTGTAGTTGAGGTAAATTTCCGACATGTAGTCCATGTTGTGACGTTGTTCTGGATTTAGTAGATAGTGTGCCACCATGGTGTCGAATAGTTGTCCTTTTACCTCTATTCCGTAGTTTTTGAGTACAAGAATATCAAATTTTATGTTTTGACCTATTTTGTTTATGTCTTTGTTTTCAAGAGCAGGACGAATTATTTCTAATATATTTTGGGTTTGTTGTTTATCTGTATTGAATGGTATGTAGTATGCTTTGTGAGGTGTTGTGCAAAACGACATTCCAACAAGTTCTGCTTGTCTTATACTTAAACTTGTTGTTTCGGTATCAAAACAAAACTCATTTTGCTTCAACAATATATCTACAAGTGATTTTGTTTGCTCTATGGTGGATATAACTTCATAGTCGTGCGTTATTGTTTTAATGGTTTCTAATTTTTGCTTTGGCTGTTCTTCTTGTTGAGTTTTGTTGAATAGTGTGCCTTGTGCAAACAAATCTTGTTGTGCTGGTTGTTTTTTTTTGCCTAAAATTCTATCGGCAAGTGTTCTGAATTCCAATTCTGCAAATATCGCACGTAATTTTTCTTCGTCTGGGTTTTGTTTTATGTATTGTTCTGGATCAAAGGTTATTGGTGCATTAGTGTCGATAGTTACAAGTTTTTGGGCTAATAATACTTGTTCGTGGTCGTTGATAAAATTTTCTTTTTGTTTACCTTTGAGTTTGTTAATGTTTTGATAAATGCCTTCTATTGATTTGTATTCATTAATAAGTTTGTATGCTGTTTTTTCGCCTACGCCCGTAACGCCTTTTACATTGTCGGCGGCATCGCCCCAAAGTGCGAGTACGTCGATGAATTGCTTCGGATAATCTAAACCAGTTGATTGTATAAATGCCTTTCTATCAATTATTTCTACTTCAGTATTAGATTTTTTATGTTTGTAAAGTTTTATGTTGTCGGTTACAAGTTGATTGTAATCTTTGTCTGGTGTAACCATAAAAACCTCGAATCCTTTTTCTTCGGCTTGTTTGGCTAATGTTCCTATGGCGTCGTCGGCTTCATATTGTGGCACTGTAACTTGTTTTATGCCAAGTGCATCAACAATTTCCTTTATGTGGGGCAATGCTGTTTTAATGCCTTCTGGTGTTGGGGGGCGTTGGGCTTTGTATTCTGGCGAAAGTAAGTTTCTGAATGTTGGGTATGGTGGGTCGAAAACCACTGCCATGTGTGTTGGTTGGTTGGTGTTGATTATTTCGCCAAGCATATTTACAAACCCAAGTACAGCTGAGGTGTTTTCACCTTTGCTGTTGGTCATTGGTTTGTTGATAAACGAATAATATGCCCTATATATCATTGCATAGGCATCTATCAAGTATAGTGTCATATTTTTTGTCTTTTAAAGGTCTTTGTTGTTAATTGTCTTCGTCATACCATTCGGCAAAACTTGTGGCGGTTTCGTATAGTTTTAGCGAGTGAAGTTTTACGTTTTTGGGTAATTGGTTTTTTAGTTTTTCTGCAAAATATATTATTAGGTTTTCGCAAGTTGGTTGAAAATCAAATACGTGAGTATTTTTGAATATTGCGCTACTATCTTTTAATGCAGATTCTTCACTTTTTTTGTAAAACATTACCGAATGGTCATATAGGTTTATAATTTGTTGGTTTACAATTTGTTTCAACATACCAAAATCCATTACCATACCCAATTTTGGATTGTTTTCGTCTTCTATTGGACTGCCTTTTATGGTAACAAAAAATTTGTAACTATGTCCATGAAGACGGCTGCATTTGCCGTCGTAATTATATAAAGCGTGTGCTGCTTCAAACGAAAACTCTTTTGTTAGTCTAATTTTTGCCATTGCTATACCAAATTTCAAAAGAGTTCATTATTCCTTCGAGTTGCCACAAAAGGTTGCGTTTGTCGTTTTTGCCTCCATATACGTATGCAAAGTTGGTTACCAATCTATTATTTACGGTATCTACTATGCTTTGACTTACAAATGGACCTCCCATGAAATCTCCATTGGTTTCCCAAAGCCCTCGTAGTTCGCAAACGTATGTATTGCCACGCATATATTCTTTTTTTATTGGTTCAAAAACTTTTGCGGTAGTCATGTAACTTCCGTCTTGTGGTCCGGGTACATTTTTTAGTAATACGCTATCTATTTTACCAATAAGGTGTTGTAATTCAAAATCTTTTGGACCATTGTACGGAAAATCAAAAACCAACATTCCTTGGCTGGAAATTGATGTTTCTTTGCTTATCCATACAAAATTGTCTTTATCAACATCTTTGTTGAATCCGTATGGTATCATCAATTTTACTCCGTGTTTGTTGCGCATGGCTAATTCTGATTCTGATTCGTGGTTTTGATTGAAAAAACTATAATAACGCATTTGTTCTGCGTGGGTTAACGTATCAATTATAAAATTTGATGTTTTTAAAAATATGCTTTGTAGTGCGGAGTCGTTTTGTGCTTTAAGGGTTATGTATATTTGTGGACGAGAGTATTTGTTTTTCTCTATGGTTATTGATGGTTTTTCGATGCGTGGGTCTATTTCGGTATTTATAACGTTGCGCGATTTTTTTATTAATTTGCTAACTTGGTTTTTGTTTACATGTATTACTTTGAAAGTTGCTTCTGCTTGTGGCAAAACCATTACTGGCTGTGTAAGCAATGCAAAAATTGTGTCGCCAGTTTTGCCTTCGTAGGTGGCATCGGGCATTATCAACACTAAGTCGCCAGTTTTGCCTGTACACGATGGCATCATATCGTCGCTTATTGTGCTGTTGTTGCACGATATTGCAAGAGTTGCTGCCGTTATTAATGAAATTATTGTTTTTCTCATTTTTGTTTTTGTCAATGTGTTTCCAACTTTTTTATCGTGTGTTGCTTCTACAACTTGTCAATAGGCTTGGCAATGGATTTTGTGCATTAGCCAAGCCTATAATCAATTAAAATACGTGTCGTATCAAGTCGTTGCCAAGTGCAACTACCATTAGCAGTATTAGAAAAACCATTCCTACAATTTGTGCTATTTCCATAAATTTGTCGCTTGGTTTTTTACCTACTATTATTTCGTAAATCAAAAACATTACGTGTCCACCGTCAAGTCCTGGTATTGGAACTATGTTTAATACAGCAAGCATTATGCTAAGGAATGCTGTTAGGCTCCAAAATGCTTGCCAATTCCAAACTCCCGGAAATATTTTGGCCATTGAAATAAAACTGCCAAGACTTTTGTAGGCTTTGGTTTCTGGGTTGAATATTAGTTTCCACTGTTTTACGTATTCTTTTATTTTTTCAACACCTTTACTTATACCAACGGGGAAAGATTCAAAAAAGCCATATTCTTGGGTTTTAAATTCAAAGAAACTACCGTAACTTTTGGTCATTACGCCTATAAGTCCTGTTTCTGGTATTTCAATTGGAATAGTTATAGTGTCGCTACCGCGCAAAACCTTTGCTTGTACGTTTTGGCTTTTATGATTGTTGAGAAACTTTTTTACTTGGTGAAAATATGCGGTTTGTTCGCCATTTATTTCCAATAGTTTGTCGCCTTTTTCAAATCCTGCGTTTTTAGCTGCACTCTCTGGTGCAAATTCTTCTATTTCAAAAGGTATGCGTGGAGAAAATGCTGGTGTTTCGCCATTGAGTATCTTGGAGATATGTTGGTCTGTAATGTTTAATTCTATACTATCACCGTTGCGAGTTACTGTAAGTGTCTTGGGGTCGTTAAGTAAAAGGTCGGGCAAAATTTTGTTGTAATCCTCTGTTGGATTGCCGTTTACTTTTACAATCATATCGCCATCTCTTAAACCCATTTGGTATCCTACGCTGTCAACGGCTATACCATATTTTAGATTGCTTGCAGGTAGATATTCTGTTCCCCATGTAAACGACATCATTGCATAGATAAACATTGCCAACAATACGTTTACGGTAACGCCTGCTATCATAATAATAAGGCGTTGCCATGCGGGTTTGCTGCGAAACTCCCATGGTTGGGGTGGTTGTTTCATCTGTTCGGTGTCCATACTTTCGTCTATCATGCCTGCTATTTTTACATAGCCACCAAGCGGTAACCAACCTATGCCATATTCGGTTTGTCCGCGTTTTATTTTAAAAAGGCTAAACCAAGGGTCGAAGAATAAATAGAATTTTTCTACTCTGGTTTTAAATAGTTTTGCGAAAAAGAAATGTCCAAACTCATGGCATATCACCAAAATGGATAGGCTGAGTATCAATTGAACTATTCTGACTGCTATTTCCATATTTATTTTTTGTACTAAAATTTTTTTGCAAAGATAAAAAATTAAACTGAAACACTCTAATTATAATTATTGTTTAACATTTTTTTTATTCTTGTTTTTTAACAACATAATGCAATTTTGTGAAAAATAAAATTTTTTTTTACATTTGTAACATTAAACATAATAATTATGAAAACTTTTGAACAACTTAAATCGCTTATAGATAAGGAAATAGAAAATATTAATCTGCCACAGCAACCGCAAAATTTCTATCAACCTGTAAAATATATATTATCGTTTGGTGGTAAGCGAATACGTCCTGTATTTACGCTTATGGCATGCGATATGTTTGGGGGCGACATAGCCCTTGCTGTAAAACCTGCCATAGGATTGGAAATATTTCACAATTTTACGCTTCTTCATGATGATATAATGGATAATAGTTCACTACGTCGTGGAAAACAAACAGTTAATAAAAAGTGGAACGACAATATTGCTATTCTTTCGGGCGACGGAATGGCTTTTATAGCATCGCAATATATATTCGCAGCACCAACCAATGTTGTTTCGCAAGTTGGTGATGTATATTTTAAAACTGCATTGGAAGTGTGCGAAGGCCAACAATACGACATGGATTTTGAAACGCGCAGCAATGTGTCTGAAAATGAGTATGTTGAAATGATAAGGCTAAAAACAGCAGTATTACCAGCAGCGTGTTTAAAAATAGGTGCTATTATTGCTGGTGTTGACAATGAAGTGGCGGATAAACTTTATCAAGCGGGCATTAATATTGGGCTTGCTTTTCAACTTCAAGATGATATGCTTGATGTTTATAGCGATGAAAAAACGTTAGGAAAACCTATTGGCGGCGACATTGAAGAAAACAAAAAAACTTTTATGCTCATTTCTGCTATCAATAGGTATGGCGATAAAGAAAAATTCCTCGAAATTATCAACAATAAATCCCTATCTCGTCAACAGAAATACGATATTGTTCGCGAAATTTACGACAAACTTGGAATTAGACGTTTGGCACAAGAAAAAATTGATTTTTATTTTAACAACACCTATAATATTATTGATACGTTGGATACCAACACAACCGAACTTCGCAAGTTTATCGATAAAATTTACAAACGAGATAGATAATGGGGGTTATTCTTGGTATTGACCCAGGTACAAATGTTATGGGTTATGGAATTATTGATTCGGTAAAAAACAAAATGAGTTGTTTGGCAGTTGGTGTGCTTGAACTTTCAAAGGTTGGCGATCCATATTTAAAGTTGAAAATGATTTTCGACCGTGTAAGTAGTTTAATATCAGGTTATAATCCACAAGCACTTGCCATAGAAGCTCAGTTTTATAGTAAGAATGCACAAAGTATGCTAAAACTTGGACGTGCGCAAGGTGTGGCTATTGCTGCGGCTGTTTCTAAGGGGCTTTCTGTAACAGAATACGAGCCTCGTAAGATTAAAATGTCTGTTACTGGATATGGAAATGCTACAAAAGAGCAAGTTGCTGCTATGCTTGCAAGGATGCTTAATCTTACTGAACTTCCTGACAAACTTGATGCTACCGATGCTTTAGCAGCTGCTGTTTGCCATCATTATCAACTGCAATTGCCTATGGGGATAGCTGCTGAAGCCAAATCGTGGAAGGCATTTATAAACCAACATCCCGACAGGGTAAAATGACATATTATGTTCGCATAGTCGTTTTGTTTCTGTGTATGTTGTTTGGTGAAGCTTCAACGGCACAATGGAAAGATATGTTTTCTTACAATGTTGTTGAAAATGTGTCTTTTTCAAGAGATTATTATGTATCACAATGTCGTTGTGGTATTTTGTTAGTTGATGTTGCTTCTCTTGAGATTTTTAAATTTTCTAAAGTAAATGGGCTTTCATCAGCAAATGTTGTTTCGGTTTCGGCAAGGCAAGATGAGGTTGTGGTGGCTCATCGCGATGGTAACATTGATATTATTAGAAATCTTGAAGTATCCAATTTGGATGCTATTTTCAAAACTAATCATAATTTAGAAAATCAGCTTAATGCAATTAGCCTAAAAAATAATAAAATTTTGGCAGGTGCTGATGGCGGTATTTTTTGTGTTGATATTGCGAACGATGCTGTTGATTGGTTTTGTTATACCAATTCGCCAATTTTGTGTACTGCTTGGTGTGGTGAAAAGGTTGTAGTATCTGATGGAAATAGCGTTTGGCAATGTACAGCGTCTAATATTGCCGTCCAAGATTTTAGTTTTTGGAGCAAAGTTTATTCTTTTGATAATGGTGTTGTGGTGGAACTTGTGGAGAATGACGGTGAAGTTTTTGCTAATGTTTTTGATCAAAAGAATAATGTTTCTTTTGTTTATAATGTTAGCAACAACCAAACTATTTTTACTTGTAGTGGCAACATTAGATTAACAGCTATAAATGGTTTGTTTACAGTTGTTTCTTTATCAAAAATTTTTGTTATTGATAGCCATGGAGATGTTAAAACTAATTTTTCTAACCAAAACAACGTGAGGGTTGGCTTGGCTATTTCTTTGTCAGATATACTCCTTGGAAGTTTAGAAACTGGTCTTATACTTTTAAAAAATGGTGAGAAAAAAAGCATTAAAGTAAATTCTCCCCAAAAAAATGATATTAGTGCGGTGGTGGCAAGTAAAAAAACATTTGCTATTGTTGAAAGTGAAAGAAAATATATTTCAGTTTATAGCAATGGCTTTTGGAATCGCCTTGAAAATAATGATAATGTTGAGTATCAAGATATTTTGATAAATCCATACAATCAAAATCATGTTTTTGCAACCTCTAATGTTGGGCTTTACGAATTTCTCAATTCCGGTTTAAAAGCCATTTATAATAGTGAAAATTCTTTGGTAGGATTATCATTATTGAAAACTTTGGCAACAACTACAGATGGCTATCTTCATGTGGCGGATAGTAGCGATGTTCCGATAAAGATATTCTCGCCCGACGGTTCGTGGTATCAGCTTGAAGAATCGAAAAAAATTGCTAATCGCATTGTGAAACAAATCCTTATTTATAACGATAGGTATATTTTTGTTGTTTTCAACAATAGTTCTGATATTTTTGTTGTTGACAACAATAATACACCAATTATTTTTTCTGATGATAAAAGTGTACTTTTTAGTTTATCCACCTCTGAGGGTTGGCAAGCGACACGTGTTAATAAGTTGTGTGTTGATAATCGTAATTATGTTTGGGCAGGTACTGATGGCGGATGCGCATATTGTGTAAATGTTGAGTTGTTTTTTTCTGGTGGAGGTATTTTTTATCGACCAGTTATACCAGATGAAGAATTGCCTGAGTTTTCTCACTATTTACTAAAAAAACATGAAGTATTAGATATGGTTTGCGATGTTTCGGGAAAAATTTGGGTATCAACTGCTAATACTGGCATTTTTGTACTTTCTGACGATGAATATCAACAAGTGGAACATTATACGTCAGAAAATTCTCCATTACCAAGTGATAATGTTGTCGGTTTGGCTTTAGCCGATGATGGCAATATGTTGATAAACACTAATCTTGGACTTATTATGTTAAAAACTGGTGTACAAAAACCAACTGAATCTTTTTCGGATTTAAAAGTTTATCCTAATCCATACGTTAGAGGAAAATCCGAAAGTATTGTTGTTGAAAATCTTGAACTTAACACCGAAATATACATTACAACGGTTTCTGGGCGTATTGTAAGCCGCGCCAAAAGTCAATCGGGAAGCGTAAAATTAAAACTACCCGAAAATATTGCCATTGGAGTGTATCTTGTGGTGTTGCAAAATGCAGATACTGGAGATAAAAAAGTTGTCAAACTATCTGTAAAGTAAAATTTTAGACTATAAAAATATCTTTAAGATGCAAAATATGATATAAATATAAATGTTTTTATTTTTGTTGAAATAAAATTTAAAAAAAAGTAATTTTTAAATTTAAACTATTAATTTTGTCGGTTACAATGAGTGGAAAAACTATTTGGATATTGGCGGCGGTGATGACAGTTACCATGGTCTGGCTTATTTATATGCAGATGACGTGGTTTAAAACTGCATTAACCGTAAAACAGCAAGAATTTTCATCAGCGGTAAACAATTCTCTATATACACTTGCGCAAAAACTTGAAGAGCGTGAGGTGGTGGCTCATCTCAACAATGAGGTAATTGCTCTAAACTTCGATAGCGTTCACATACCTCCTGTAACACCAAACCTCAATCGTCCTGGACATGAGATTGCCGATAGTATGATTCACGATTCGGCTCACAAAGATAGGATAATGGTTATTTCAAGAGATTCGGCTTTCTATATGCTTACCGACACTACTTCCGAAGAGTTTTATTTTGATACGCCTATGATGGATAAAAACTCGTTTCAAAAAGAAATTGCAAGTAGGATAAAAAATAAGACCGTATTTGTTGAAAATCTTGTTAATAAATTGATTCGCAAGCGTGTTAATATAGAAGATCGTGTGTCGCCAAAACTAATTAGCAGTTTGCTAACACAATGTCTTAAAGAAAATGGAATTAAAAGTAATTATGAGTTTGCAATAACAAGTAATAGCAATTGCTATTATCGTACGTGCAATTTTTCGGATAATTTTTCGCAATATTATCAAGTAACTCTCTATCCAAACGATATACTTTCTCCATCGTGCATACTTACGGTTTATTTTCCCGATGAGGATAAAATTTCTCTGTCATCCTTGTCGAAAATGGGTGTTACAACTATTGTGTTGACTGTTATAATTATGCTTACGTTTGCAGTTACGCTTGTAATAATTTTTCGACAGAAAAAAATTGGTGAGATGAAAACCGATTTTATCAACAACATGACCCATGAACTTAAAACTCCAATATCGTCCATTTCGCTTGCCTCACAGATGCTAAAAGACCCAGCTGTAGCAAAAAATGAAGCTATGTTCAATAATATTTCTTCAATAATAGAAAGCGAGAGCAAACGACTTGGTTTTCAGGTGGAAAGGGTGTTGCAAATGGCAGCCGTTGACCGTAAAAAAGGTATGAAAATTAAAGTTAAAGATTTATATATTAACGATTTAATAAAAAACGTTGCAAAAAATTTCTCTTTAAAGGTAAAAGAAAAAAAAGGAACTCTAACATGTTTATATCAAGCCAAAGACGATGTTGTGGAGGGCGACGAGGTACATATAACAAATTTAATCTACAACCTATTGGATAACGCTCTTAAATATTCGGGCGACAATGTTCCTAAACTTGAAATAACTACAAAAAATGTGAAAAACGGTGTAGAAATTTCTGTTTCTGACAACGGAATAGGCATAAGTCGTGAAAATCAAAAACATATATTCGACCAGTTTTATCGTGTTCATACTGGCAACGTCCACAATGTCAAAGGCTTTGGTATAGGTTTGAGCTATGTTAAAGGTGTGGTGGAAGAACACAACGGAACAATAAAAGTAAAAAGCGAAATTGGCAAAGGTTCTACTTTTTATATATATTTGCCATTTAATATAAAATAAAAAAACAAAAATAATTGCAAACATGGAAAAGAAAATCCGCATATTGCTTGCCGAAGACGATATTAACCTCGGCTCTCTTTTAAAACAATATCTCGATGCCAAAAACTATTCTACAGATCTCTATGACGATGGCGTTAAAGCAATGGAAGGTTTTAGAAGCAATATCTACGACATCTGCATTCTCGACATTATGATGCCTCGTAAAGATGGTTTTACTGTAGCCAGCGAAATACGAGAACTTAATTCTGACATTCCAATTATATTTCTAACCGCCAAAGCATTAAAAGAAGATGTGCTTACTGGATTTAAAATTGGAGCCGACGATTACATTACTAAACCATTCAATATGGAAGAACTCTTGTTGAGAATTGAGGCAGTGTTGCGTCGCGCTGGTGCTATGGATTCAGAATCTGTATATGTTTTCAAACTTGGAGATTATGTTTTTGATGCTAATAAACAAACACTTCAATATAAAGACACTGAACCAGAAAAACTTACAACAAAAGAGTCTGACCTTTTGCGTCTGCTTTGCAACAATGCCAACAAAGTACTCGAACGTAACTACGCTTTGAAACAGATTTGGGAAGATGATAACTATTTCAATGCAAGGAGTATGGACGTGTATATAACCAAATTGCGTAAGCATCTTAAAGATGATCCGTCAATAGAAATACTCAATATTCATGGTAAAGGCTATAAACTTATAAGCGGCGATATACAATAGTCGTGATAAAACGGTAGGAATTTGCTCAAACGTCAATGTTGGCTTTGAGCTAAATTCCATCCAAGAGAACAAAATGAAACTTAAAATTGTTTCGGTTTTATCCTTATGTATGCTTGTTGGTTGTTCCAATACAAAAAACACCCCTGCTACAAGGTGTTTTCACAACCTTACATCGCATTACAACGTTTATTTTAACGCATCGGAGTATTATAAAAAAGGTGTGGAGAATATAAACGCCAACCTTACTTGTAACTACACCGAAATATTACCAGTTTATAAAATAGACGGCGATGGTGCAAGTGAGATAGCCAAAGGTGATTTGGAAAACTGCATTCAAAAATGTGGAAAAAATATTCTCGTTCATTCTATAACCGCCAAGCCCAAGAAAAAATATCCACGTACTGGCATGGACGAACAGCAGCAAGCTTTTTACAACAAACCAGAATATTGCAAGTGGATTGATGATACATACTTGCTTATGGGCAAGGCAAATTATGTGCTTGGAGAGTTAGACCGCGCCGAAAGTTCTTTTAGGCTTGGTACAACGCGTTTTAAACACGAACCAACAAAGTTTGAAGCCCAAATGTGGTTGGCAAAAACATTTTGGGCACAAAAAAACTATATGGAGGCTCTCGAATTGTTGACACGTCTCGACAAAGACCGTCGCCATCCCAAAAAGTTAAACGCTGATATAAAAAAAATCTATGCCGATATCTATATTTCCGAAAAAAAATACCCTCAAGCCATAGAAAATATAGAACAAGCAATTCCATTGACAAAAGGAAAAAACAACAAGGCATGGTTACTTTACATTCTTGGCGATTTAAATCGTATGAGTGGCAATTATCCCGAAGCCCAAAAATATTATAGTCAAGTGGTAAAAATGCATCCAGAATATTCAATGGTTTTTAATTCAAAAATAAATCTTGCAACAGTTTTTACCGATGTATCAGATATACAAAACATTAAAAAAGATTTAGAAAAACTGCTTTCTGACGAAAAAAACAAAGAATATCGCGATCAAATTTATTATGCACTTGCCGAACTTAATAGACGCAATGGAAACACTCAAGAAGCTATAAAGTATTATAGATTGTCGGCAACAGCATCGCAAAACAACAATATACAAAAAGCCAAATCGTATCTCGGTACTGCAAATTTGTATTTTGCACAACCAGATTATATTAATGCTGGAAAATATTTCGATAGCACAATGGCATATTTGCCCAAAAGTTATTCTGATTATGATAGCATTTCAAAAACCGCAGCAACATTATCTTTATTGGTAAAAAATATCAATCAAGCCGTTCTCCAAGATTCGTTACAACGTGTGGCAATGATGCCAGAACCTGAGCGAAACAAGTTGATAAACAAAATTATATCTCAAGTAAAAGCCGAAGAACAAGCCGCATTTGCCGCTAAAAATAATCCATATTACCAAGGTAATAACGCCTATGGCATAACATCTACAGGACAAGACGGCAACCCAAACTTTCAAGGTAGATGGTATCTTTACAACCCTACAGCTTTGAATTATGGACGCGCCGAATTTAACAAGAAGTGGGGAATGCGCCCATTGGAAGACAATTGGAGAAGAAGCAACAAAAATATTGAAGCTCAACATGGAGAACAAGATGAAGAAAGTCAAAGTCAAGATTCGGTACTTAACAACAAAATGCCAGAGTTTTATACTCGCAATTTGCCACTTAGCGATTCGGCAATGACAGAAAGCAAAAATATTGAAGCCGAATGTTGGTTTGCTGTTGCAGACATTTACTCTGCAAAAATGAACGATAAAAACAAGGCAATAGAAACTTTGTTGTATATCAACAAAAAAAATCCAAAACACAATCTTATGCCGCAATCTTATTACATGTTACATAATCTCTATAACGAAATTGGCGAACATTCGTTGGCAGAATATTACAAACAGCGGCTTGTTGCAGAATATCCCGAAAGCGGATATGCAAAAATTTTAAGCGACAAAAACTATCTTAAAAACGTTGCTAAACGTAAAGAAACTGCATTAGAAAGGTATGACCAAGCTATTGAAAAATTTAATAATCAAGAATACGCCACTTGCATTGCTCTTTGTGTCAACGGGCGTAGAGAATATGCCGATTTGCCAGTTGCCGACAATTTTCTTTATCTTAAAGCAAAATGCGAGGGTCGTTTGCACAATACAGAAGCAATGAAAACCGATTTGCAAACTATTGTAGATAAAAATCCAAATTCTCAACTCGCTAAAGCTGCACAAGCAAAAATTGATGCCATAAACACAGGCAATTTCAACTATGCCAAGTTCTTAGACTCCGACAACGAAAATCATTATGTTGTTATTCTCCAAGATAAACTTGTTGTGGATAATGCACCAAAAATAAACATAAACTTTATTGCTATAAATTTTTGTGCCGAAAATGGTTATTCTAATGCCGATGTACAAGACCAAACAATAGCAAGCAAAAAAATTGTTAAAATATCAACATTTGCCAACAAGATGGCAGCAGACGAATTTTGTAGAAATTTTTATTCTGCTAATTACAATGCCATGCCCGAAAACGAATTTCGATTGTTTTCTATTAGCAAAACAAACTTTTCTCGTATAGAGTCGTCAGAAGATATTGATGCTTATTACAATTATTATTTATCAAAAAAATAAAGAACTATGAAACATATACTTTTATTATTGGTGGTTGTATTTTGTTTGTCGGCATGTGGCGACGGGCAAAAAAAGGCTACCCAACATAAAAATAACAAAAAAACAGAACAAGTAAATGATGCCGCAGAACAACCTCTTGTCGCTCTACTTATAGATTGGGAAATATATGTAGGTAAAGATTTCAAAAACCTAAGAAACACAAAAATAAAATGTTCGGAATTTGATATTTCGCCCGACGGAAAACTCGTTGCTTATACTGCCGAATGTAAAACAAAACCTGGAATAAATCGCGAAATCCATTGTGCCGACATCGAAAACAACTCTTTTAAGGCATTGAATATCAATACAGAATGTTATATGGGTTGTTGGGACAAAGATGCTAAGTTTTTGGCTATAAATTTTTTTGACCATAGCCAATGGAAAATTATCCTTTACAACATTATGACCGATAAATATGAGTTTATAGACCATAAAGGCGACTTGTATCAACCATGGTTTTCTAACGATGGCACCAAACTCATAGCCCACAATTTAGAGAATCTCTATCTATTTGGTTATAAAGATGGAACTGCTAACCTTGAAAAAACTATCAATATATCAAACCTTGGTATATCGAGCGCAACAAAATTTCTATACTGCAACATCAACACAAAACCAATGTTTATCTTTACCAACGAAGAATACACCCCAGAAAGCGATTATCCAAATATGATTTTAAAAAGTATTGACACTCAAACCAATCAAATACAAAGTTTAACAGATAAAAAGTTGGTAACCGATTACACCATAGATTCTAAAGGAAACATCTATTATATATCAGAAGAAAATGAAAAATATGCTGTTTATAAGTTGATTGCTTTAGGAAAAAGCGAATTAATATTCAACTCAAACAAACCTATAAATTGCATATCAACTAAATTTTGATAAAAAAATAAACTTTTTGAAAAAAAAATTGCTGTAACAAAAAAAATATATACTTTTACAAAAATTTTTACTATAAAAAAATCAACAATAAAAGAACCAATTATGTCAAAAATTAAGCTTTTTGGATTAGCATTATTATCGTTTGCACTCATTTCAGTGGTAGGTTGCAAGAGCAACAAAACCGATCAAGCAAGCGAAAACGACACCTTAGAAGTGCCAGAAGACACATACGTAGAAGAACCACAGGCCACCGAAGGAGACCAAGCCCCAGCTGTTGTAGAAACCGACAGCAGTGAAAACACTCAAGAACCTGTTATGCTTGAAGACCGCAACGGAAACCTTACTCCAGAAACTGTGGAAACCAACAACGATGCAGATGTATTTTACATTGTAGCTGGTAGTTTTACAGTTTATAGCAATGCCCAAAATCTTAACCAAAAATTAAAGGCAAAAGGCTATGAATCAAATATTCTTGAGCCTTATGGACAATATAATAGAGTAACGGTAAAATCTTTCAAAACACGTCAAGAAGCTCGCGCTGCATTGCCAACACTTAAAAACAAAATTAACAATCAAACTTTGTGGATTTTAAAACGATAACTATTTATTGTATAGATAAATAGTATCATACCAAATAAAAAAAATCATGAAGTTGTACAAATTGTAGAAAAGTGGCTTACAAGACCACTAACTTTTGTACAATTTCATGATTTTTTTGCTACCTTACCGCACAAAAATTATGGACAAATGAACAAAAAAGATATTATAAGAAAAATAATATTTGTCATAGCCATTGCCGTGGGGGTGGTATCGTGGCTATATAGTAATAATCTTGCAAAAAAACTCGCCGAAGAAGAAGAAAAAAACGTTTCGCTTTGGGTTGATGCCGTTAGGGAGATTGATAATACAGATTTTGATGGCGAAATTAGTTTACTTGCCTATAAAATAATACAAGGAAATACCAATATTCCTATAATTCTTTATCAAGAAAACAACACAATTTCAACAGCTAATATTGACGGCGATGTAAAGGATGAGGCTTTTCTTGATAATCTAAGTAAGAAAATGCACGAAATGCGACCACCACTTATGATTGGCGCAGAGCTTGGCAAACAAGACATTCTCTATTATGACGACAGCAAAATTCTTAAACAGTTGGAAACTTATCCAATAATACAATTTGCTGTTATGGTTATTTTTATTGTAGTGTGTTTTATAGCATTGAGAAACAGCACAAAGGCCGAAGAAAATATGATGATGGTGGGCATGAGTAAAGAAACTGCACACCAATTAGGTACGCCTATTTCATCGTTATTGGCATGGGTGGAGATTTTAAAAGCCGATAATTCTCAACCTGAACTCACTCAAGAAGTTGAAAAAGATGTAAATAGACTCGTAAAAATTACCGATCGTTTTAGTAGAATAGGTAGCACACCAGAACTTAAAGCTGTTGAAATTGGTCCTATTTTAGCCAATAGTATAAAATATTTGCAATCGCGAACTCCAAAAGTTGTTGAATACACTGTAACTATTCCTAACGACAAAGCCATTATTGTTCCGCTTAATGTTTCATTGTTTGAATGGGTGATAGAAAACCTTTGTAAAAATGCCGTTGACGCTATGGAAGGACGTGGAAAACTATCAATTAAACTTTATGACGATGAAAAAAAAGCTTATATAGAGATTTCTGACACAGGTAAGGGTATTCCAAAACGTAATTTTAAAACCGTTTTCAAAGCAGGATTTACAACAAAAAAACATGGCTGGGGACTCGGGTTGAGCCTTGCTGCACGAATTGTTAATTACTATCATAACGGAAAAATTTTTGTAAAAAACAGCGAAATTGGCAAAGGAACAACCTTTAAAATTGTTTTTCCTAAGCTAAATCATTGATATTTTTACCAATTTGTTGATATGTTTAGGCATATAAGTAAATTTGTAGTGTGTTTTTGGTAAAATTTTGGCATTATTTTTGTTAATTACTTTTTCTTTGAGTTTTTAAAGTTATCTTTTGTTTTGATATAGCGATGATTTATAAGCAAAAAACGGTCTTGTAGATAGTTGTAGCATTGATTTTGGATTTTTATCTTTCTTATTTTTGCTAATTTTTTTTGATGGCGGAAAAATAAATTTGCCATTTTCGCAAACTGCATTTCGGGGTGGAAAAATAAATTTGCCATTTTCGCAAACTCCATTTCGGGGTG
>CALFIU010000026.1 GCA_937877455.1 uncultured Bacteroidales bacterium | reverse complement strand
TTGGAGGGGTCATAGTTGGTGCCGTCGCTATAGACACGGATCGCCATGCCGGTGGCGTCAAACACATAGCAGGACATGCCGCTGGAGTAGGAGCCCGTGTTGTCGTCCATGATGAGGGCGAGATTGCTGACGCCGTCGTAGGCGAACGGATTGTCCAACATGATGGTGGTCCAGGTGTTCGCGTCCATGGTCACGCTGCCGGTGAAGACCTCGTCGGCCGACGTGACCGTGATCCAGTCGTTAGCGCCGCTGAAGGAGGCCTTGGTGGTGTTGACCATATAGATGGTGTACGTCCGGGTCTTCGTCGTGCCGCTGTTGTAGAAGGCCACACTGGAGATGCTCCCGGGCATGCCGATCTCAGTGGCCGTATAGAGCTGCTGGGTCAGCGAATAGTTGTAGAACGAGTAACTCGGCAGATAGATGTTGCCCGTCGTCCCGCCTGTGGTGGGGATTTCGATGATGGTATGCGCCGACACCTGCCATAGGCCTAACCCCAGCAGGATTGTCAGCAAGGATAGTAAAAGCTTCTTCATAAAAAAATGTTTTAAAAATAGTTTTTTTACTTTTTTTTTACTTTAAACATTAAAAATATACTTTTGCAAAAATAAAAAAAATGCGACTTTATATTATATTGATGCTATGCCTTTTCGCTTTTTGCACTTTAAAAATTATAAAAAAAAGCGAGTTACTAACAATCAATAACTTCGACACAAAGAATACACTGCCATTACGCGGAATTTTGGCAATTCTCATTGTTCTACACCATACACTATTTTTTACAAAAAATGCCAATCTTTTCATACACTACGCATACACTCAATTTATAATTTGGGGAGCATTGATAGTTGGTGTGTTCTTTTTCATAACTGGTTATGGATTAACATTTTCGATTATAAATAAAGGCAAAAGTTACCTATCGGGATTTTTTTACAAAAGAATTATTAAAATACTTATCCCTGCAATAATAGCCACATTGCTCTTCCAAGCAGGCGAAATATATTCGGGACAATTTAGTTTTTCTAAGATAATATCCAATTTATCCCAAGGCATTCTTCCATTACCAAATTCATGGTATGTTGTTGCAATTGTCTATTTCTACATAGCGTTTTGGTTTTGTTTTAAACATTTAAGCATAAAACACGCCATAATATTAATGTGGTTTTTATCTTTACTATACATTTTTATTATAAAATATTTTTTAAAATTTGAACATTATTGGTGGATATCAACATTTGCACTCAATATTGGCATGACTGTCGCCTACAAAGAGCCAAAAATAAAAGAATTTATATGCAAAAAGCCAAAAGTCGGTTTATTTGCCACTTTTTTATTTTTCTTAATACCAACAACTTACGCATTGACAAATAGTCAAACAGAATTAGATTTACCACTCGGAGATATTCCAATTTATTGGACAACTCCAGCAGTTTTAGCAATTATAATTTATTATATGGGTGTGGCAAAAAACAAAATTTTGGATTTTTTTGGTAAAATTTCTTATGAAATATACCTAACACACGGAATTTTTATGATGTGGTATTCAAAATTTTCACAAAATTGGTTACTTTATATAATATTAACTTATATTTCTACAATAATTATTGCATATTTGTTACACAAATTATGCAATCAAATAAACAAAAAACTAATAAAAAAATAAAAATATGCTTTTAACATTCGACATAGGAAACACAAATATAAAGGTGGTGGTTTTCGACAAACAAACAGCAATACACCAATGGAGAATAAGTACAAACCCCAAACGTACTGGAGACGAATATTTCTCTATCATAAAAAGTTTAATGTCAAGCGAAAACGTTGATACAAAAACATTAGAAAATACCATAATAAGTTCCGTAGTACCAAAACTTATAGGTGCATTTGTAATTGCTACACAAAAACTTACAGGACAAAAACCCATAATACTAAACCCAGAACATTATAAAAAACTACCAGTGATTGTTCCAGAAAACTCGGTATCCGAAATAGGAACCGACTTGCTTTGCGACGCAGTAGGTGCTTGGAACAAATATAATCAACCTTGTATAATTGCCGATTTTGGCACTGCGTTGTCGTTTACCGCAATAGCTCCAAACGCAGAAATAGCAGGCATAGCCATAGCTCCAGGCATTGGCACCGCTGTCAACTCGCTATTTAATAATGCTGCCCAACTCCCCGAAGTGCCACTAGAAATACCCAACACAAGCCTTGGTACAAACACTGTAGAATGTATCCAAAGCGGAATAATTTTTGGCTACAAGGGACTTGTTGAAGGAATGATAAGCCAAATGAAAAACGATATGTTAAAAAAATACTCAATTATGCCACAAGACATTCGCACAATAGCAACAGGTGGCTTTAATAGTATGCTCCAACCAATAACAAATGTTTTTGAAGATTTGGACAAACAACTAACTACCAATGGATTGAGATTGGTGGCAGAAATAATACTCAAAAGCAACTAAAAAAGCGACAATTGTTTTGGCGGTCTGTATTCTTCGGGACGTGTGGAAATACCAAATTGCCCTGCCGTGCGAACAAATACATTGGTAAGTTCCATAAACGATTGGCTTTTTATATAATCTTTGGCTAATAATTCGACATTATAATAATCATACAAATGCGGAAAACGTAATTCAATGTTGCGAAGAAAATTCTCCTTGGCTCCCCCAGCAACAGAAAATAACTTCTGATACATTATAAATTTTGCAGAATGTTTTGCTGAAGCTTCAATGATATTTTTAAAATTTTCGGAACTATCATTTATCCTTGGCATTACAGGACTTATTAAAACTCCTGCTGAAATATTATTATCGTTTAGAGTTTTAACTATATTTAAACGTTGTTCAAAAAGCGGAAATCCGGGTTGCATAACTTGTAATATGGAATTGTCGAACGAAGGTATTTTTATAAAAACTTGGCAATAGTTTTTGGTTTGCAATTTAAGCAAATCCATAAACTGCAATACCGAATCAACCGAAGATGCAACCATCAAAGGAAATCCCGACTGTCGCAAAATAGTAAAAACATTAACTATTTTTTTTGTGATTGTTTCGTCGTCAGAAAAAATCTCACTATCAAAACCCAAACTTATAATTTCCTTGGATTTCAATCGTTTAAGTTCTTTTTTTAGATTTTCTTCTATATCTGCAAAAGTGATATTACTTTTTACTGCTGGATAAATTTCAGAATAATTAACCTGTGGAAAATTCAAACTCCACTTGGCATAAATTATATTATCTTCTGCAGGCGTTAAAATTTTCATAATAAAACACAATTTTCAATTTTTTTTTATCGGCAAAAAATACGAACTTTGCAACGAAAAACCAAGCAAAAATAAATAAAAAATGCTTTTCAACTCTTTTGAATTTTTAATTTTTTTACCAATAGTTTTTATTCTCTATTGGTTTGTATTCAAACAATTACGCTATCAAAACATACTTATTGTAATAGCAAGTTATGTTTTTTATGGTTGGTGGGATAAAACAT
Organism: uncultured Bacteroidales bacterium; assembly: GCA_937877455.1. Taxonomy (GTDB): domain Bacteria; phylum Bacteroidota; class Bacteroidia; order Bacteroidales; family UBA3824; genus UBA3824. Next base: position 14,282 of record CALFIU010000026.1, on the reverse strand, counting down.
TTTTATTACTAATAGCCCTAACAACGATATGTAGTTATGCAAGTGGATTATTAATAAAAAAATATCGGGAAACAAATACCAATAAAATCCTAACACCCAAAGCTATAACAACAATCAACATCATCATTAATATTGGGATTTTATTCGTATTTAAATATTTCAACTTTTTTGCCGAAAGTTTCACAGAACTGCTAAAATACTTTGGAGCAACACCCGACAAAATTACTCTAAAACTGATTCTACCAGTAGGTATAAGTTTTTACACATTTCAAGCATTAAGCTATACCATAGACATTTACAGGAAAAAATTAGAACCGTCGGAAAACATTGTAGATTTTTTTGCATTCATAAGTTTCTTTCCTCAGCTTGTGGCTGGCCCAATAGAACGCGCTACCAACCTACTTCCACAATTTCAAAAGCCAAGAAAATTTGATTATGCTTTAGCCGTTGATGGTTTAAGACAAATGTTGTGGGGCTTTTTCAAAAAACTTGTAGTTGCCGACAATTGTGCAGATGTTGTAGAACAAATATTTACAGAAAGCAATGCAGGTGGTTTTAGAATGCTTTTTGGTGGAATAGTGTTTGCTTTTCAAATCTACTGCGATTTTTCAGGATACTCTGATATTGCCATAGGAACAGCCAAATTGTTTGGAATAAAACTTATGCGCAACTTCAACATACCATATTTTTCACGTAGCGTTGGCGAATTTTGGCAACGTTGGCATATCTCGTTAATGACTTGGTTTAGAGATTACATATATTTTCCACTCGCAGGAAGCAGAAAAGGAAATTTTAAAACAGTTTTAAATAGTTTGATAGTATTTTTAATAAGCGGATTATGGCACGGTGCCAATTGGACTTTTGTTTTTTGGGGATTATATAACGGTATTTTGATTTCTATACAACGCTTTCTTCCGATAAAAAAACACAAAGACGTTGTAGCATCAAATAGCATTTTTCCAAATATAAAAGAAGTTTTACAAATGGGGGTAACATTTTTTCTAATAGTTTTGGGCTGGATAATTTTTAGGAGCGACAATATTACAATGGCTTTTAATTACATTACAAGAATTTTTACAATACCAGATTTCAACCTCAGCGTTATCCTTTGGGCAAAAAAAGTTAGCTTTTTTATAGCACTTACTATTGCAGCAGAATGGTTACAACGCAAGAAAAAACATGTATTAGACATAGAACCAAAAGGAATATTAAAATACCATGCTACAAGAATTGCATTATACGCAGCAATTTTTGCAACTATTTTTTACTTTTCGGGCAAAATACAGACATTTATATATTTTCAATTTTAACAAATGAAAAAATTTTTAATAAAAATATCATACACCATTTTACCAATGTGGCTATTTCTCACTGGACTAACAATATACTATAATTTTTACATTAAACCTCGAGAAACCAAAGAGTTTGGCGCATTAGGGAAAATAGATTTTGGAGAAATATACAACGAGCAAATACCCGATAAACTTTATTACACCATAAAAAAGTCGCCAGAAACAGTAAAAAATTGTTCGCCAGATGTTTTAACAATAGGTGATTCATTTTCGCAACAAGGTAAAATAGGCTACCAAAACTTCATCGCCCAAAATGGAATATCTGTTATAAACTATGAACCTTACAACGCTCACATGATAAATCCATTTCAATCGGCCTACGACCTTATAAATCAAAATTATCTCGACTCTATGGCAGAAAAAACTTTAATAGTAGAAACGGTAGAACGCAACATAATTCTTTGGCTAAAATTCATGACATTTGACAACAACAGAGTAAAAACATACGAAAAACCAAAACAAACAAAAATAAGTGAACAAAAAGAAGCCCAAACCAACACACAAAAATCTTTGCTTATAGAAGCCAAAAATTTTCTTATGATGAATCTAAATGTTGTAAAAAAACCAACAAGACACTGCAAACTAACAAAAGATTTGTTTGTAGATAAATTTGCACGCGACTTATATTTTTATCAAAACGACATAGAAAATGGTACAACCATACCATCAGAACTAAAATCTACTGTAAAACAAAATTTAGGAAGATTATTTAATAAAGCTGAAGAAAAAAGAATAAATATAAAAATATTAATAGCAGTTGACAAATACGATCTCTATCAAGATTACATAGAGAATAATCCATACCAACCCAAAACAGTCAATGAAGAAATAGAAAAATTAACCAACGGCGACCCAAGGATTATATACACAAAAAAAATTCTAAAACCATACATTGACAATGGTGAAAAAGACATGTTTTATGTTAACGATAGCCATTGGTCTGCAAAAAGCGCAACTATAGTAGGCAATTACTTAGTCGAAAATTTAAAGTAAAAAAGGTAATTTTTAAAGTAAAACAATTACAAAAAATATAAATATTTTTATTTTTTTTGTAAAAAAAATAAAAATGGAAATAATAAAAGACAAAGAATTTGAAGGAGAACGACCTTTATATGTAAGCAAAGATTTACACCTTGAAAATGTAACAATACATACTGGCGAGTCGGCAATTAAAGAGTGTATAGATATAAAAGCCATAAATTGTAGATTTGAAGGTAAATATCCATTTTGGTGTAATAATGGTGTAAAAATTAAAAATTGCCATTTTACCGAAGGCGCAAGAGCAGCTATTTGGTATTCTCAAAACTTAGAAATGACAGATACACAAGTATTTGCACCAAAAATGTTTAGAGAAATAGATGGACTAAAACTAAAAAACGTAACTATGCCCAATGCCGCAGAAACACTTTGGCACTGCAAAAACGTTGAAATAGAAAACGTTAAAATAGACAAAGGCGACTATCTCTTTATGCACAGCAGCCATTTGAGAATCAAAAATTTAACTCTTAACGGTAATTACTCTTTTCAATATTGCAACGATGTTGTAATAGAAGATTCTGTTTTAAATACAAAAGATGCTTTTTGGAACACCGAAAACGTTACTGTAATCAATAGTAAAATAAATGGCGAATATTTGGCATGGTATTCAAATAGATTAACTTTAATAAACTGCCAAATATCAGAAACTCAACCACTTTGCTATGCAGAAAATTTAGTAATGAAAAATTGTACAATGGCAGAAGATGCAGATTTGGCTTTTGAATACAGCAGTATAAACGCTCAAATATTAGGAAACATTACAAGCATAAAAAACCCAAAAAGCGGAAAAATTTTATGCGATTCTGTTGGAGATATTATAATCGACCAAAACATAAAAGCACCAGCAAACTGCATAATAGAAATTAGAAAAAATTAAACCAATGAATTACAATTTCGACGAAATAATTGCAAGAAAAGGTAGCAACTCATACAAATGGGACGTATCCGACAAACAAAATTTTTTACCAATGTTTGTTGCCGACATGGACTTTAAAACCGCACCTGAAATAATAGAAGTTTTAAAAAAACGTGTTGAGCATGGTGTATTTGGATATGTAAAAGTTCCTGATAACTATTATAAAGCAATCACAGATTGGTTTTTAACCAAACACAACTGGCAAACCAACCAACAAGATATAATATACACAACTGGAGTTGTACCAGCAATTTCTGCCATAATAAAAGCATCTACAACACTTGGCGACAAAGTACTTGTACAAACTCCTGTATATAATTGTTTTTTTTCGTCAATACGCAACAACGGATGCGAAATTATCTCCAACATACTAAAAGTCAACAACAATCACTACGAAATTGACTATGAAGACTTTGAAGAAAAAGCATCCGACCCAAAAGTAAAAGTTTTTTTACTATGCAATCCTCACAACCCAGCAGGAAGAGTTTGGACAAAAGAAGAATTACAAAAAATGGGTAATATCTGTCTAAAACATAATGTTTTTGTAATTTCAGACGAAATACATTGCGAACTTGTATTCCCAAATCAAAAATACACCCCATTTGCTTCTATCAACGAACAATTTGCATTAAACAGCGCAATATGCACATCTCCAAGCAAAGCTTTCAACATTGCTGGTTTACAAATTGCAAACATACATACTAAAGATAAAAAAATAAGAGAAAAAATTGATAAAGCAATAAATATCAATGAGGTATGCGATGTCAATCCTTTTGGGGTAGAAGCTCTGCAAGCCGCATATAGACATGGTGAAAAATGGCTTGAACAACTCAACAAATACCTTTACAACAATTATTTAGCCCTAAAAATTTTTTTTGAAACAGAATTTTCTCAACTACCATTTACACAAGCAGAAGGCACATACTTAGCTTGGGTTGATTGTTCAAAATTGAAAATGAGCGGCAAAGAAATATGCAATAAACTTATGGATCAACAAAATATCTTGCTCAACAATGGCGAAATGTATGGTCTTGGTGGCGAAAGTTTTATACGTATAAATTTTGCATGTCCTTCAAAAACATTAGAAGATGGGATACAAAGAATGCGTATTTTTTTCAAAAATATATTATAATACAACATCACAACCGTATAATTTAATATCGTTTTCTAAATTCAAAAAATAATAAAGTTTAGAAAACGATATTAAATTATTAATTCCAAATGAAAATTTTATATTGTTTTTGAAAACATTTTTTCATTATTTTTCATCATAGGATCCAACAAAACAGCCACATTTCTAACAGCAAAAATAGCATCACGCTTAAGTTCAAGACCATCTTCGTTTGCTGTCAAAATACCATCATTAATAAATTTGAGAAATTTATTAACATCATAATCAATTGATTTTTTGATAGTTTGAACATCAACACTAAGTCTATCAGCACAAATTGCAAAGTTAAGTTTACCATTACACATAACTTCACCAATAACCTCGCGACATATTATTTGATTAAAATCTAAAACATAACCACGCGAAACTGCAAATCCGTTAGTTTCAATAGATTGCATATAATCTTCTGGATTTTTAATATTTTGGATATACGAACCAAAAAGTTGCGAAATAGAAGTAGCACCAAAACCATAAACTTGTCCTGTGGTTCGCGATGTACAATAACCTTGGAAATTACGTTTTAACATTCCATTTTGTAAAGCATAACTCAATTCATCATTAGGCTTACAATAATGATCCATTCCTATAAAAAAATATCCTTTTTTAGTCAAAACATCATTAGCCGCCGAAAACATACTTATTTTTTGTTCGGCAGTAGGTAAACCCTTAGATTCCAACACTTTTTGAGCTGGTTTTACCCATGGAACGTGAGCATACGAAAAAGTTACAATTCTATCGGCACCTGTTTCAATAGCTTTATTTACAGAATCAACAAAACTATTTTCTGTCTGACATGGTAAACCATAAACCAAATCTAAATTTATGCCCTTCATTCCCAAACTGTGCATTTGTTCAATCAATTGATTAACAGGTAGTTTTGACGATTTTCTGTTAATTATATTCAAAATTTTTTCGTCAAAATCTTGAATACCCAAACTTAACCGATTAAAACCAATGGTATTATAATCTTTTATATCATTAAGATCCATATAAGCAGGATTACATTCCATCGCAATTTCAGCATCAACAGAAATATTAAAATATTTAGCAAAAATATTTATAATTTTATCAATAACACTGGTTTTTAAAGCATTAGGAGTTCCGCCGCCCCAATGAATTTGAGTTACTGGACGTTTTGTATCTAAAAGTGATGCCACATTTTTTATTTCGGTTTCCAAGGCTGATACATAGCGTTTTACTCTTTGTACATCGGAATTAAAAAAAGTAGTACAGCCACAAAAATTACATAATTGCGGACAAAATGGAATATGAACGTATAAAGAAATATTCTGTGGATTTCTTGAATTTGAATCTACAATTTGTTGCTTATAAATTTCGTTGTCAACTTTTTCTGTAAAAAAATTTGCAGGTGGATAACTTGTATAACGAGGTGCTCTTGTTTCATATTTTTTTATAAATTCAATATCCATTTTCGATTATTTTTTTAACATTTTTACTTCATCAACCAAAAATTTTACATTTTCCCACGGTGTTTGTGGCAAAACACCATGACCAAGATTAAAAATCCAATTGTCGTTTTGCTTAGCAAATAATCTATAATATTCCAAATTTTTACGAATTTCGTTTTGAGGTAGCAATAAAATTCTTGGATCAAAATTTCCCTCGATACCAATTTCCGAATTTAAAATTCTTCTTACAGAATAAATATCTGTCTGCCAATCAAGTGCCAAATAATCACAAAGATTGGGCGAAATTTCTGTTAAACCTAAACCTATACCTTTTGGAAAAAATATAAACTTTTTGTTATACTTTCTTACAAGATTACAAATTTTTTCAACAACGGGCAAAAAAATTTCCTTGTACAAATAAAAAGGAACATTACCACAATTGCTCTCAAAAAGTCGGAAACAATCAACTCCACTAATAAGTTGGTTTTCAACATATTGTAAAGTCAAAACTTCTATTTTTGATACAATTTTTTCTACAGTTTTTTTTTGGCTAAAAATAAATTTTTCCGCATTTTTAAAATCACTTTTTGTACCAAGACCTTCGAGCATATAAAGCAAAACAGTAAGAGGTCCACCACAAAAACCTATTAACGGAATTTTATTTTCTGTTTTTTGTTTAAAAATTTCTATCGTTTTATAAACAAAATCTAATTTTTCTGGTTGAGGAACAATAACTTTCTCTGGTTCAGAAAATTTGATAAGTGGATTTTCAAAAACTGGGCCCTGATCTGTAAAATGTAAATCCAGTCCTAATGCCTGTGGAACTACCAAAATATCTGAAAAAAGTATTGCAGCATCAACACCCAATTTTTCAATAGGCATCAAAGTTACCTTAGCTGCAAGTTCGGGCGTTTCCATTAGTTGCTTAAAAGAATATTTTTTTCGCAACTCCATATATTCTGGCAAAATTCTGCCAGCTTGACGCATTATCCAAACTGGCAAAACATCGGATTTTTGTTTTGTTAATACAGATTCAAACTCATTCATTTTTCCAACAAAGTTTGCAATGCTATTTTATTAGCACTAATAGCACTCTGCAAATCGTCAAAAGTGTGAGCTGCAGAAACAAACATACACTCAAACTGCGATGGAGCAATCCACATACCTTGTTCAATCATTTTCAAAAAATACTTTGAATATTTTTTTACATCAGAGATAATTGCATCATCATAATTTTTTATAACTTTATGATTATTAAAAAAGAAAGTCATCATAGAGCCTACCCTATTTACAGTAACATCAACACCAACTTCCTCCGCATTTTTGGAAAAACCATCTACAAGATATTTAGCTTTTTCTTCAAGTTTTTTATAAAAATCGTTGTCTTGATCAATAATTCTTAAAGTTTCTAATCCAGCAGCCATTGCAAGAGGGTTTCCCGAAAGTGTACCAGCTTGATAAACAGGACCATCAGGGGCAACAAGTTGCATAATTTCTCGTTTTCCACAATACGCTCCAACAGGCAAGCCTCCTCCAATTATTTTACCCAGTGTACATAAATCTGGAGTAACGCCAAAATATTCAGCAGCACCACCTTTTGCAAGTCTAAATCCAGTAATTACTTCGTCGAAAATCAGCAATGAATTATTTTTTGATGTTAAAACTCGCAAATCGTTTAAAAATTTTGGTTCAGGAACAACTACGCCCATATTACCAGCCACTGGCTCAACAATAACTGCTGCAATTTGGTTGGGATATTGTTCGTAAAGTTTTTCAACAGAATTTATGTCGTTATAAACTGCAGTTAAAGTATCGTTTGCAGTACCTTGCGTTACGCCCGGGCTATCTGGCAAGCCCAAGGTTATAGCACCAGACCCCGCTTTAATTAAAAAACTATCGCCATGACCGTGATAACAGCCTACAAATTTTATAAATTTATCGCGTTTTGTATAAGCTCTTGCAAGTCTTATGGCCGACATAGTTGCTTCAGTACCAGAGTTTACCATTCTAACAAGATCCACATGAGGCATCATCTTTTTTATCTGCTCTGCCATTTGGGTTTCTAAAACCGTAGGAGCACCATAACTTGTTCCAAATTTTGCAGCATCTTCAACAGCTTTTGTAACACGAGGATGAGCATGTCCAAGTATCATTGGACCCCAACTACATACAAAATCTATATATTTATTGCCATCGATGTCAAAAATATATTGACCATCAGCATTTTTTACAAACAACGGCGTAGAATTTACATTTTTAAACGCCCTTACAGGAGAATTTACTCCAGCCGCAATGCTATTTTTAGCCCTTGCAAATTCTCTAACACTGTTTTTATTGTTTAACATTCTTATATTTTTTTAAGATACAATACCCCACTTAGCCACTTCCTCTGCATGATAAGTAATAATCATATCAGCACCAGCACGCCTTATGGAAATCAATATTTCATTAACAATACGTTTTTCATCAATCCAACCATTAGCAGCCGCCGCCTTAACCATAGAATATTCACCGCTAACATTATACGCACAGATAGGCATATTAAAATTATCTTTTGTACGGCGAACAATATCAAGGTATGGTAACGCTGGTTTAACCATCACAATATCAGCACCTTCTATAATATCTTGTTCTATTTCTCTAAGTGCCTCATTGCTATTGGCTGGCGACATCTGATAACTTTTTCTATCGCCAAATTTTGGTGCGCTTTCGGCAGCATCACGAAAAGGTCCATAAAACGCAGAAGCATATTTTGCTGAATATGCCATTATTGGTAAATTAGTAAAACCATTGTTGTCCAAGGCTTTACGTATAAAACCAATTCTACCATCCATCATATCGCTCGGTGCAACCATATCAACACCAGCTTTTGCAAAAGCAACACATTGTTTTGCAAGAGTTTGCAAAGTAGCATCATTATCAACTTGTCCATCAGAAGTTAAAGTACCACAATGGCCATGCACAGTGTATTCGCAATTACAAACATCTGCAATAACATATAAATCAGGCACTTGACTTTTTATAGCACGTATTGCTTTTGGTATTATAGCATGGTCGTGTGCAGCACATTCGCCAGTTTCGTCTTTATGATCTGGAATACCAAACAATAAGATGCTACGTATTCCAAGTTTTAATAAATCTTTACACTTAACAATAAGATTATCAATTGATAATTGATATTGTCCTGGCATAGAATTTATAGGATTTTTAATATTATTGCCCGTGCAAACAAACAAAGGCATAATAAGATTATTTAACGAAACAGAAGTTTCGCACATCATGTCGCGGGTAATAGAATTCATTCTCAAACGCCGCAAACGTGTTATTGGAAACGCCATTTTTATTATATTTTTTTATTCGTTTTTACAAAGTTATTTTCTTTTGCAAAAATCGTAATTTTTAAAATAATTTCAATAATTAAAACCACAAAATTCACGTTGTTTTAACTATCAATTAATCCCCAGTATTTTAAAATTTCAAGCGCAAGAATTTCAAAATCTGGCAACGTAGAAATTATAATCTCTTTAAAGCCATACTTTTTTACAGCCCAAGCCGTTGTTTTTCCTATTGTAAAAATTGGAAATTGATCTTTTTTTGACAAAAAATTATCATTATCTTTAACAAATGGCAATTGCATAAATCCATCTATTTCTGAAGGACTTGCAAAAACAATAGCATCAATTTTATTTTTTTTTATAAATTTTATTGTTTCTATATCAAAATTTTTACGTTTTTCGTTACTATAAAAAAATGAATAAAAACAAATTGATTTTTCAAACTTACCAAAAACAGAAGAATCGAAATTATTGCCAACTGCAAAATAGATTTTTTTATAATCAACAATCTTATTTTCAATAAGATATTTGTATAATTCGCTGGCTGTAGTATAAGGATTTTCAATATCTGGCAAAATTCCATATTTAGATAAAGAAGAAGTTGTTTTTTTTCCAACAGAAATAATCCTTACACCCGATAATTTTAATTTTACACCATAAAATTTTATATTATCAAAAAGTGAATCAACACCTTGCGGTGAAAGAAAAACTAAAAAATCAAAGTGTTCCTTAAAATTTTTAAATTTTTCAATCTCTTGTCGCGTTACAATAATTGTTTTTGTTTCTACAATTGGTAAATTAACAGCATTAATTCCACCTTGCTGTAAAATATTTTTCAAACGAGAAAACGAATTTTCTTTTTGACACGATATAATATTATACATATTAACTAAAATACCTTTGTTCAAAAGTAAAATAAATCAACCTATTAACCAAAAAAAAATAATATACCATTTATAGGGTATTGTCCAAGGTATTTTTTTATACTATCTTTGCAATGTAAAAAATAAGAAAATAAAAAACTAAAAATAATAACATCATGTCAAAAATTGCAAAACAACTAACAGATTTAATCGGTAACACACCGTTATTGCAACTTAGCAACTACAATTTGGCTCAAAAACTTGACGCTACAATTATCGCAAAACTTGAATATTTCAATCCAGCCGGTAGCGTAAAAGACCGTGTAGCATTTGCAATGATAACCGAAGCAGAAAAAAATGGAATTCTTAAAAGTGGTTCTACCATTATAGAACCAACAAGTGGCAACACTGGCGTAGGTCTTGCATTTGTTGCCGCAACCAAAGGTTATAAACTTATCCTAACCATGCCCGAAACCATGAGCAACGAGCGTAAAAGCCTTTTAAAAGCACTCGGAGCGCACCTTGAACTTACTCCTGGCAAAGACGGAATGCCAGGTGCTATACGTAAAGCACAAGAACTAAGAGATTCAATCCCTGGCGCAGTAATACTTCAACAGTTCGAAAATCCTGCCAACCCAGCCATTCACACAACCACAACTGGAGAAGAAATTTGGCGCGATACCGACGGAAAGGTCGACATTTTTGTATCTGGTGTTGGTACAGGAGGTACAGTAAGCGGTGTAGGCAAAACGCTAAAAGCACACAATCCTAACGTAAAAATTGTTGCTGTTGAACCCAAGGAATCTCCAGTTTTGGAAGGTGGCAAACCTGGTGCACATAAAATACAAGGCATTGGTGCAGGTTTTATACCCAAAACATATAACAGCGAAATAATTGACGAAATAATTGCTGTACCAAGCGATGAAGCAGTACGTACAAGTCGCCAATTATCAAAATCAGAAGGACTTTTGGTAGGTATTTCATCAGGTGCAGCCGTTTATGCAGCCACACAACTTGCAAAAAGACCTGAAAACAAAGGCAAAAATATTGTTGCGTTATTACCAGACACTGGTGAAAGATATTTATCTACAATACTTTACGCTTTTGATGAATATCCACTATAAATAATAAAATTACCAAATTATATAAAGGTTTAATTTTTACACCAGTTGAAATTTATTTTTCAACTGGTTTTTTTTTATCAACATTCTCAAATAAATCCTTCTTGATAAAAATCATAAAAGTATTTTCAAAAAATTTGTTCCTAAAAAAAATCTTATTAAATTGCCAACATGAAAAATAAAGAATTACACTTTTGTTTTATTGTACTAATATTAACAATTTGCAGTTTAGGCTGCAATCAAAAATCTAATAATATGAGCAATATTTATGCTTTTAACATTTTGGATAAAAAAGGCAATACAGTAAGCCTTTCCGACTACAAAGGACAAGTTTTGTTGATTGTAAACACTGCCACACGTTGTGGTTTTACGCCACAATACGAAGAAATAGAAGCCTTATACGAAAAATATTCGGCTCGTGGATTCAACATCTTAGACTTTCCATGCAATCAATTTGGCAATCAAGCACCAGAAAGTGATGAAGAAATAACACAATTCTGCCAATTAAATTACAAAACAAAATTTCCACAATTTAAAAAAGTGGAAGTTAATGGACCAAATGCAGATAAACTTTTTGTTTATCTTAAAGAGCAACAAGGATTTAAAGGTTTTGACCCAGAACACAAAATAGGTAAGATACTCATAGAAATGCTTTCAAAAGCAGATCCCAATTACGACAAAAATCCTGACATAAAATGGAATTTTACAAAATTTCTAATCGACAAAAACGGTAACGTAGTTGCAAGATTTGAACCAACAGCCAACACCGCAGAAATAGACACCTACATAGAAAAACTTTTAGCACAATAAAAAGGCTGTCCAAAAAGAAAAATTTAAATTCTTTGTCTTACAAAATCACAGACAAATATAAATTAACTTTTTGGACAATCTATTTTTATAAATCATAACCAAAATTTTTAAGTCTATTTTCGTTGTTGCGCCAATCTTTCGAAACTTTAACAAACATCTCTAAATATATTTTTTTTCCAAAAAAAGCTTCCAATTCTTTTCTTGCTTCACTACCAACACGTTTAAGAGCCGTTCCCCCCTTACCAATAAGAATACCTTTTTGCGATTCACGTATAACATAAATAACTGTACCAATGCGAATTATATCATCTTCTTCCTTAAAAGACTCCACTTCAACTTGTACACTATAAGGAATTTCCTTACTATAATTGGTAAGAATTTTTTCACGCACAATTTCAGACACAAAAAATCTCTCGGGCTTATCTGTAAGCCTATCTTTTTCAAAATAAGGAGGATTTTCAGGTAATAATTCAACAATACGATTCAAAATGTTTTCGGTATTAAATTTATGTAAGGCCGACACAGCATGTACTTCAGCGGTTGGAATAAGACTTTTCCATTCCGACATAATTGTTTCAACAGTCGTTTGGTCGGCAAGATCTATTTTATTAAGCAAAATAATAATCGGCACCGCCAATTTGTTGACCATATCAATAAAAAATTTATTTTTGGTCTTTGTTTCCAACACGTCGGTAATATACAAAATAATATCAGCATCTTCTAATGCCGACTCGCTATATTTCAACATACTTTCCTGTAACTTATACACCGGTTTCAACACACCAGGCGTATCAGAATATACAATTTGGTAATCATCGGTGGTTACAACACCCATAATTCTATGACGTGTGGTTTGACTTTTAGAAGTTATAATCGACAATCGTTCACCAACCAAAATATTCATCAAAGTAGATTTGCCCACATTGGGATTGCCTACTATGTTTACAAATCCAGATTTAAAAGCCATTTTAATAAAATTTGCTACAAAAATAATAATTATTTTCACATCATAATTCCAAACCAAACTAAAATTAACTTTTATTTTACTCAATAATTTTTTTCAACTGTTTATATTAATTAATTATATAACTAAAAAATTAGCCATTTTTTAATATATAATAAATAATAAATTCACTCTATGAAAAATAATTATTTATATTATAAAGCATTTATATATTCAATAATAATCCGTTTCTTCATTAGGCTTCGGTTTATAATAGACAACAGTCAAATTTTTATGCTTATTTCTAATTGTAACACTTGTCTTAATATATGTTTTATAATCATTTTTTATATTATTAATATTTAAGCAAAAATGCATTAATTTCTCATGTGAAAAAGGAAATATTTTTTTATATGTTTTATTATCTGTAAAATCGTTTTTTATTTTATATTTTAACCATTTCTTTTTAGTCACCTTTTTAATTTTATTTTGATTTGAAATACAATCAATTTTAAAACTTGGTTTAAATGAGGAGATAACACTAGGGGGAGTGCTATTTAAATCTTTTAGATAGCGAGAATATTTATATTTACTATTAAAATTATAATCATTTTTTTTCCCAAAAATAATAGGTTTTTTATGAAGACTTGAATTTATTATTTTTTCTTCTTTCACATCATTTATATTATTTAATTCCTTTTTAATTAAATCTTCAGGAGGAATATAATTAGTGAGGTCAATAAAATTATTAATGTTATTAGATTTATCTTTAATTGTATAATATAAATTACTGCACATCCATTTATTGTCAACAATAAATTTAAAATAATGTCTGGTTTTTGGTAAATAAACTATCTTTTCAAAACTTCCTGTTATTGTATTTTTTTTTAATGGTTCATACTTTTTCCAGTTTTCAAGGAAGTTTCCTGCTAAAACTACAATATTTCCAGGACCTTTCCATTCAAATTTATAAGGAAATAAATTTATATTTTTTCCTTCGGTTTTTTTTTCAGTTTTTTGAGTAACTTCTGAAATTATTGAATCTTCTTCCATGCTATCAAAAGTGTTTTGTGATGTCGAATAAATTTCGTAATCAAATTTATCTTTCTTATTTAATTCTTTTTTATTATTTGGGCACCAACATAGATGCTGCATTTTAGTTCTATCATTCCTTGTTAATTTTGAAACCATTTTTTATAGTTTTTTTAAAATTAATTATTTATATTCTTTTACAGTATTAGTTGAATTAAATTTTTGAATAAAAATTAAAATGGGGATTGGGGATTGGGGATTGGGGATTGGGGATTGGGGATTGGGGATTGGG
>CALFIU010000025.1 GCA_937877455.1 uncultured Bacteroidales bacterium | reverse complement strand
CTTAAATATACTGATTTTCAGTGTATTTACAAAATTTTTGCTGCCTTTTTTTATTGATTTTTAATCACTTAAATCACTTGCGAAAGTTTAGATTATAATTTTCCAAAAAATGTTGTGTTTTTTCCCTAAAAAATAATACCAAATAATGCCAGTTTTAAGTTTTTTTTTTATATTTGTAAATCAAAAATCAATATTTTTTAGGGAAAACGTACAGATAAAAAACAAAATGAAAAAAATAATAATTTATTTCATTATAATTCTTAACTTTATAGGTTGCAATATAGAAAGCAAAGACAATTTGCAGTTGCTATGCGACAGCCTAAAAGAACAACTTGCGGCTTGTAAAGAAAACAACGAAATGGTAGAAAATCTTTCTAATCGTTACAAAAGCCATTTAACACGTTTCGGACAGATACAAGATAGCATAACAAAACGCGAAAAAGCAATAGATTCGTTGAAAGATGTAATAGCTCAAAGAGGTAGCGCATCGCAAATAGAAAACAAAATATTAAACCAAATGTTGGAACAAATTGACGAATTTATTCAACAAAACCAAGAAATTGCCGAAGAAATGGGAAGTACAGGATACAAAAACTCTCACTTCAAACAAGTAATAAACATATTGCTAAATTCATCGGCATCAAAACAAAAAGAACTAAATTACTTAAAAAAACAAATGTCAGAACTTCAAGAAGAAGTTAACGGGCTACACCTCAACAACGAAATTTTAAAAGAACGAGTAGATTATCTCGAAAAAGAAAACAAAGGAATAAAAAAACACAACTCAAGATTGACTTTATCCAACATAAAAATAGAAATTCCCAAAAACTTAGCAGGTATAGAACGCAAAGCAAAAAACATCGACAGCATAATATTTAGTTTCAATATCAACGCCAACGATTACGCCAAACATAAAAATATAGAAATTTTTGCACGTATGACCGACAAACAAGGCAATGTAATATACAATTCACCAGACAACATATTTGACTTTAATGGAAAAGAATTAGCATATACCGCAACTACAAATGCAGATTACAACGGCAAAAAAACTCCAATAAGATTTAAGTGGATAAAGCGAGGCAACCAACTGCAACAAGGAAATTACATAGTTACTTTTTTTATCGACAACTACGAAGTTGCAACAGAATCGTTTTCCATTAAATAAAAATATAAAATTTTATAACAATGGCAACAATTGACGAACTTAAAAACCTCATAAATCTATACTCAAAAACGGGAATAAACGACTATCGCCGTTCCATGTTAACACAAATGGCAAAACAGGTTGGCGTGTCGCAAGACCAATTACAACAAATGATAAATACTGCACAAAACGAAAACCAAAACGGTTCGGGTTTTATAACCGACAATCAAAATCCAAACGGTTCGGGTTTTATAACCGACAATCAAAATCCCAATGGTTCGGGTTTTATAACCGACAATCAAAATCCAAATGGTTCGGGTTTTATAACAGAGGAAAACAATCAACAAAATATATCAGGATTTACACTAAAAAACAACGACAACGCTGAAAATAAAGATTTTACAGAAATAAAAAAGATTTCTTCTTCTGGTGCTATGAGCGAACTTTTTCAAGCCATACATTTAGGACGTAGAAAAGTAATAATAAAGCGAATAAAACCAGAATACAGAAATAACAAAATCTACCGCGACTTATTCTACAAAGAATTTGACAACGCTTTTTCTCTCGAACATCCAAATATAGTGCATATCTATGGAAAAGGCGAAGATGCTGACGGGCCATATTATTATATGGAATATATCGATGGACGCACATTATTAGACGTTATAAAAAAAGAACGTCGAAACGATGAAAATTTTATAAAAAAAATATTCTTAGAAATACTTGACGCTCTAAGTTATGTGCATAAAAAACAAATATTTCACCGAGATTTAAAACCAGAAAACATAATGGTAACGTTCAAAGGAGACAATGTTAAAATTATAGATTTTGGTTTGGCAGGTGCCGACGATTTAGACGACAATTTAAAACGAGCAGGAACACCAAAATATTCAGCTCCAGAACAACTGTTGAATGCCACTTCTGCCGACCAACTCTCTGATATTTACTCGGTTGGAATGATAATGATAGAAATGCTCGGTGGCGAACCAGACAGAAGACACCTATCAAAAATTAAAGACGAGTTTTTCAGAAACATAGCCGACCGTTGCACTATGAGCAACAGAAACGATAGGTTTAAAAGCTGCGACGAGATAATTCAACTTATCAACAATAATCTCAACAAAAACAGCCAACCAACTTCTGTAATTCCAGATTGGCTCGCACAAAAAATAAAAGAATACGCATCCGATGGAGTTATTTCCAAAAACGAAAGAAAAATGATAGATTTGGAAATAGAAAAAAGCAACCTCGACAAAGATGCAGTAAACACATTTGTTAATCTCGAATTAGAAAAAGCATACGAAAAACTTATTGCTCAAGAAAAAACAAGACGACAAAATAAACCACAAATAACATCTACAAAAACTTCAACGCCGTATAATAAGCCAAATTCACAGAAAAATTTTCAAAATAGTGGAAGTAACAACATAATAAAAAAAATTGGCATATTTTTACTAATAATTGTCATAGCATTTGTATGTTTTTATCTAATAAAAAATTCAAAAATAAATGACACAAACACAGAAAAAATACATGTAGTTATAAATAACAAATTCAAAAAGGGCGACATACTCTACACCACTGCTTCAACACTAAACCTTAGATCAATAGCATCAGACAATGGTGCTATTGTAGGAAAATACCCAAAAGGAACACAAGTGGAAGTTTTTGATGATCAAGAATATACAACCAACGATTGGATAGGTGTAAAAGTAAAAAAAGATGGAAAACTTGGCTATATGTCAAAAAAACACCTATCAAAAACTAAATCACAATAAAATACAAAATTATGCTCGAAAAACTAAAAAAAATATTCAATTCAAACCAAAGCCAAAATATAGAAAGCAGTAGCATAATAGGTCGCAAAACAAACCAAGAAGATTGCTTTTATATTTCGGAATCAAAAAACAATCAACGATTGGTGTTTGTAGCCGATGGCGTAGGTGGACACAGTCATGGCGAATTTGCAAGCAACAAAACAGTAGAAATTTTTAACGAAGCATTTTCACATATATCCGAAAAAGAAATTATTCCCGATTTTTTAAGAAACACCGTATACCAAGCGGCACGCGCAGTGCTTGAACAAGGCAATCAAGACAACGAATACAAAAATTGTGGAACAACAATTTCAGGATTCTTTATAACTGGCAACGCATACTACACAATCAACATTGGAGACAGCCGTGTATATCTTTGGAATTGCCAAACATTATGCCGCGAAACCCACGACCATTCAATAGTACAACAACTTATAGATAGCGGACAAATAACTGAAGCAGAAGCATTTACACACCCAAAACGCAACATAATGACATCAGCCATAGGTCAAGATTTGGCAATGATGAAAATTGACATACAAGGACCACGAAATCTCGAACATGGCGACATACTTATGGCTTTTTCTGATGGTGTACACGATGCCCTAACCGACGAACAAATATTTCAAATTGTAAAACATTACCAAAATACACAAGGATTGGCCGATGCTCTTACAACTGCTGCATACAACGCGGGCGGAAAAGACAATATAACTGCAGTGATTTACAGATTTTTTGAATAAAAAAACAACAAAATGAATAAAAAATTAGCAATTTTTGTAAACGACGATTACCTTGTGGCAGCAATAGAGCCATTGAAAGAAAAATTTACTGTAATTGGCGACAAAGAAGAAAAGAAATTTTATCTATATTTTTATATAAACCCAAATACAAGCGAAATAGATTACGGCAAATGCTATAAAACAAAATTTCGCGACAATCAAAATCTATACGCTGGCGACATAATGCAAGCCTTAGAAATAGGCGGAAAAAAATACAATGTGGGTGGTTATAGCGAAGATTATATAACTCTGTTTCAACCAGTTATAAAAAATATAAAAAATTTTTATTACAACGAATTAAAAAAATACGACCAAAACGAAACCAACATTCAACAAACGATAGAAACAGAAATTGTATTTAACGATAATATATCACCAAAATCACGCCAATTGTTCATAAACTATTGGCAATCAAATGGTTTTAAAATAACAGAAAGTCAAACCATTGATATTTTATTAATAAAATATTATATGTCGCAAAAAGGTGGTTACATAGATGGCAAAAAATACGCAATACTCGAAACACTTGGCAACGATTTAAATATGTCGATCGTAGAAACTTTTGGCACAGAGGCTAAAAGACTAAATTTCAAAAAGTTCGAAGGCTATGGAATAGACCCAAGAGTATCTGTTATTGCCAAAAAAATTGTTGATGACGTAAATCGACAAGAAGGACTTCTGTCTATGCCTGAAGACATAAAAAAAGAATACATTAGGCATTATGACAAAGCTCTAAAAATAATTGACTACTTGTCCAAAAAACCAAAAAACTTTATTAGACTTGATACTACATTCGCAGTTGACCCAACAAAAAAAATTGTTGTCAACCTATCATTAGAAGAAATCAACAAACTATCTTACCTCTATTCAAGACAGTTTTCTGCATTTTTTACCGATAGTTTTCTAAATCAAACAGGATTGAGAACCATCGACTTAGAAAGAATTTTTCTTGTTGGCAATACTCTCGAAAACGAAATGGTACAAAACGAATTTTCAAGATTTGGCAACGGAAAAATAGAAACCATTGGCGACGACATAAGTTTTGTCCTTCACGAACTTTTTAAAGAAAAAATAACCAAGCAAGAAATAGACGAAGAAGCCACTATGTTTTTGCCCAATAGCAACAACACAACCAACACACCACCCCCATTCCAACCCAACAAAACAAAACAACAAAATGTATATCAAGAAGTTGATAAAATTCAAATTTCCTTATTACCAATAGGAAGGCAGGTGCTTGTAAACACATTCGATCCAAAACCTAATAAAGGAGCAGCCAAACAAGAATTAAAATACATTGGCAACGGTTCATTTAAAGTAATAGCAAGCACTCGCTCTCTCCAACCTGGTGATGAAGCCGTACCACTTTCAGACATTTGGAAAACAGGCATGCAAATAGATTTTTATATAACACGCGGAGGAAAAAACATAGGAACATTTAGAACGCGTCCTGTTGTAAAACTTTCGCTTAAATAAAAAGTTGATATTATTTTATAAGTTTTATACCAACAACAGAAAAAAAAAGATAAAAGCATTGCCAAGATATGGATGAAAACTTAGAAAGTTTAAAAAATCAATTGCAAGATTTAATAAATCAACGCCAAAACATTGATGCAGAAATACTTAAATTAAGACAACGCATCAACGCATTGGAACATATACAACCACCAGAATTTAAACACAAAACCAAAACTAACAATACTGATGTAGAAAAATACATAGGCAGCAATATTGTTGGCAAAATAGGAATAATAATAGCAGCAATAGGAATAATTGCTGCTATTAAAATATTGTTATCCAAGGATTTATTAAGCGATTTTGGACGTGTAATATTGGGACTTGTAATCGCTATTTCTATGATTTTTGCATCATGGAAAAACGAAAAAAAAAGGCATAAACTTTCAACAATACTTTTTATAGGCGGAGTTATAATTTTTTATTCCACTTCTATTTTAGCGTACAACTACTATAACGTATGCCAAAAGCAAACTGCATTTTGTTTGATGATGTCAATTTGTTTTTTTTCGGCAATACAAGGATACAAAAAAAATTTAGAAACAAGATTCTCTTTAGCCACTGCAGCTGCCATAATTGCCCCACTATGCGTTGACATAAATAATCAACAATTTATTTTTGCGTATCTCGTTGTTATAAACTTAATTAACCTATTTTTTTATAACAAAAAAAATTGGAAAAAACCATTTTGGACATCGTTGCTCACAACACCTTTTTTAGCAATATTACTAAACTTTGAACAAATAGGAAACGCTGTATTAACAATTTCAATTTACACATTTTTTTACATTTCTGCCATAATTATAACAAAAAAAAATCAAAATCTAAACTACACATTTTTTTTATTAGCAATTATAATTAACTCAATAGAATATTATACAATAGCAGAAATAAAATGTTTAAACAACGAATATACAACACTTTCAATAGGTATAATAAATATTATAATATTTTATATAAACAGATATAAAATCAAAAATCAAAATATCGTTTGGAAATGTGCAATTGTTTCAGCCATATTATTTATTACAGATTCTATTTCTAATTGGCTAAAAAACGATATGCTAACTTTTTTAATTACATCAGAAGGAATTGCTACGTTGTTAGTTTCAAAAAAAACAAAACAAAAAGATGCTAAACAATTTTTTGAAAAGCTAACATTAGCTATTTGGTTGATAATTAGCATTATAAGTATTTCAAACATATTAGAATATATCAATCAATGCAACCATCTAATTACAGAAAACGAATACCATCCCTTTACCAACAAATATATAAGAACAACATATTTTCACATATTATTAACATTAACAATTGCATACCTAACAGAAACAAAAAAATATAAATTTTTATCAATTATTGCATTTTCTTTTTTACCAATAATTATTTTTTCAACAGAAATTTATGTTTATTGCGATATCCAAAAATTTGCATTACAAACAATATCTAATTACTATGAAGAAAACCAACAAATATCAGGACAAAATTTCTTCTACAATTTAAAAACAATTTTAATACTTTGTTTATCATTAATTTATTGGCCATTATGGATTTTAATTTACAATAAAGGACACAACATATTCAAAATACTTTGCATAACAATATCCATTATATTTTGCGTAGTTGGATTGTATTCGTTAAGCCAAATACGCGACAGTGGATATTGGAATTACACAGAACTATTAAGATATTCAAGTTATATTTTTTTAATATTTTTATATATTGTATTATATAAAACCAAAAACAAAAATAACAAAGAACTTAACGCAATAATAGAATTTTCTACTATACTTACTGCCGTATGGGTTTCCACTGCAGAAATAGTAAACATATTTACACTTTTAGGGCATCCTGGCGAATACAAATTGTGGCTTAGCCTACATTTTGGTTTATGCTCACTTATTTTGATTGTCATTGGACTAAAAAAACAATTACCAGCATGGCGTTATTATGGATTTTCCATTTTGGCAGCAGATATAATAAAAATTGTTTTTTATCGTTGCATTGCAATATTCATACGGATACAAATCTTTGTATTTTTCGATTTTGCTTGCACCGTTATTCAAAAGAATTCGAATGATTGTATCATTTTTGTTTGCATAGCAAGCAGCGATGCGTGGCGATACACCATCTTCGTCTTTTGCATTTATTCGTGCGCCATTTTTTATAAGCAAGTCGACAATATTTTTTGACGGATAATTTTTATAGCATTGTGCCAAAAGCGGTGTTCGGCTTTTTTGCGAAAAACACGTCGTGTTCACATCTGCACCGTGCTCTATGAGCAATTTTGCAGCCTCGTAGTTATCTTTTTTGACTTAAAAATCGCTTCTCCTGCTGTTATTTCATTTTGTTCTGCCAAAATATACTTGGTAAAACTATACCTATAATGAGCTAAAGCGCCCGGAAAAAACAAAAGCACTGCCCACAAAATGGTGCAAAGATATTTTTGAACGCCTGCAACTGCATATTCTATAAAGTATCTCGATTTTGAAATCGGCGAAAAAATCTTTGCAACTTGGATTTTTTCTTTATTCACAATGCACAGAGGGACTGTCGCAAGACAAACGTAAAACGGAAATAGAAGAGCCACAAAAATAATTGAGCGAATAAACATATAAATGCACCAACAAAGCCAATTTATGTTTATCGTTACAAAGAAAAGTTCAATATTAGAAAATCCTTTTTCGTAAATGAACAGCGAAAGCATTCGCTCTAACGGGTTCGGTATTAAAAACGCTGCACAAGCAATAGCAAGCAAAAAATGATTAGCCCTTTTTATTCATTCTTCGTATAAATAAATGCACGTGCAAAAACGCACCCATTCAGTTTAAGGAGCACAACGATGAAACACATATTAACGATTTTGACTTTGGCTTTTGCACTTTTTGCTCTTGATGCACAAGAGGCACACCCGCACTACGAACGGGACTTTGAGGACGCCGAGGAAATCTACAAAGAGCGTGTTTCGCTCATCGACGACAACGATGAAAATGCCCGCGTTATCGCCGCCGCATTCGACCCGCTGGACGAGCCGTATGAAGCAACGAAAATTGAGGAAAGCAAAAATTGGGTTGTCTATAAAATCAGTATGGCACGCGACGCGGCGATGCAGTTTTTGCGCGAGATAAAGAAAAATGATTTTGCATAC
>CALFIU010000024.1 GCA_937877455.1 uncultured Bacteroidales bacterium | reverse complement strand
ATGCCGTGGTTCAAAGCCCATGAAGTCAGTAACTTTACGGTCGCGTATGGATTGCTGTAGTTTTTGGGTGCCGACATCCACATGTACTCAGGAATCAAGATGTCGTTGGCAAATTTGTCTGCCTCTTTTTCGATTGAGCTTTCCTTGTCGTAGTCTTCTATGCTTACGGTTTCTGTCATGTTATTGCTGAGGTGCAGAAATACGTGTCCCAGTTCGTGCAGGACGTTGAAGGCGAGGTTGTCTATCTTGTCGTAGCGCATTGTGAGTGCTATCGAGGGTATGCTGTCTTCTATGAAAGAGTAGCCATCGATGGATGCTTGGGGAGTTTTTTCGACAATGCAGAACCGTATTCCAAAGTTTGAAAAACAGGCTTGCAACCTTGCTATTGTGTTTTTGTTAGCGTTGAGTATTTGTTTCAGCTCTGCAATCAAGGTGGCGATATTTTCTTTCGCGAATATGCCAGTGGGGGAGATTCTACGAGCCTCGTTTTTCGCTAATAGTGTCCATGTGAGTATCATGCGAGTGTCGATGCCTGTGGCAGCCGACTTCCTGAAAAGACCCGTGCTTGTTTCGTATAGCCTGTCGACGCTCGGAATGTTGAACTCGTTTTTCATCAGCGAAAGTTTTTTTGAACTGTCGGTTTCTTTTATATTTAGGCTACTGCATAATATCTTGAGACTGATGATGTTGTCGTAGTCGGCCAATGTTTTGTCCGCTGTGCATATCGTATCTACATTCCTTGTCTCTTTCAGTTTCTCCGTTTCTTTTCCTATTTGATACCAGATTAGCCTGTCTATTTCGTCGTGTGATAGTGCTGCCGATAGCTTGGCTGCGAATGTGATTGTGAACGGTTGTTTGCCTTTAACGACTTCGCTGATTTGTGATGGCAGTACGCCTATTATTTGGGCAACTTCTTTCTGGGTGTAGCCGTTTGCCTTTATGATTGCTTTGAGCGTTTCGCCAACGGTGTTGTTGTCTTTCATAATTCGGTTTTTTTGAAATTATTTCATGGAGCAAATTTATAATTCTATTTTATAAATTCCCTATTTTTTGCTGATTTATTTATTATTTTTCATGTTAATTTTTTGTTTTTGCTCCGAAATTGTCCAGCAAAATAGACAGCAAAAAATTTGGTGGAGTAGGGTATATGTAATTTTATAATGAGAAGTTTTGAAAAAAAAATTAAAAATCCATTTAGAATTATAATTCTAAATGGATTTCTGTAGCCCCACCCGGTGTCGATCCGGGTTTTCCACTGTGAGAGAGTGGTGACCTAGCCAACGTAGTCGATAGGGCCTTATTTATTTAACGTTGCAAATATAGATAAACTTTTTTAAACTTCCAACTTTATTCCTCGTAAAAAATCAAAAATTTTTAATCTTTTTTTACCTTCAAGTTGTAAATCGTTGATTACCAAATAGCCATCGCAGCATTCTATTTTAAAAAAAGTTTTATTGTCGGTATGTATTTTGCCTATTTCTCCGTTTGTTTTTGCTATTTCTGTGGTACAATCATAGATTTTTAGTTTCATTTTTTTGCCTTTTACATTTATTTCTGTAAATGCGGCTGGGTATGGGCTTAGACCTCTTACAAGGTTTCTAACCGTGTTGCAAGGTTTTGAAAAATCGAGCCGACAATCTTCTTTATAAATTTTTGGTGCGTGTTTTAGTTCTGTGTCTGGTGTTATGAAATTTTGTTGTTCTTTTGGTATGGCAGTGTTGTTTATAATTGCTTGAACTGTTTTTAATACCAATTTGCTTCCAATTTCCATAAGTTTGTCGTGCAGTGTTCCGATATTGTCAGAGTCGAGAATGTCAACCTCTTCTCTAAACATTATGCGTCCTGTGTCTATATCTTTGTCGATAAAGAATGTTGTTACACCAGTCTTTTTTTCTCCGTTGATTATTGCCCAATTCATTGGAGCCGCACCTCTGTATTGTGGCAAAAGTGCCGCGTGGAGATTAAATGTTCCGTATTTTGGCATACTCCAAACAACTTCTGGTAACATTCTAAATGCTACAACTATTTGTAAATCTGCATTATAAGATTTTAGTTGAGTAAGAAAGTCTGTATTTTTGAGTTTTTCTGGTTGTAGAATAGGTATGTTTTTTTCTTGTGCATATTGTTTCACTGGCGAAAATGCCACTTTTTGTCCTCTGCCTTGTGGTTTGTCGGGTATAGTTACTATTGCTACAATATTAAATCCATTGTCAATCAACGTTTTTAGCGGTGCAACAGCAAACTCTGGTGTACCCATGTATATTATTTTTAGGTCTTTTTTTGTCATAGAATTATTAAATAAATTCATCGATTTGGTCTTTCCATTCGCAGTATGGATGGCGCACGAGTTCAGAGTTGAAATATCTTTTGTCGCCAGTTACTTCGCGTCCGAGAAAATCAGGTTTTTCAATTAGTTGATTTTCAAATGTTAATTCCACTTCGGCGAGCAATAATCCTTCGTTAACGCCATAAAATTCGTCTATTTCAAACATCATATTTTTTTGATATACAATATAGCGAGTTTTTTCTATGAGTGGTGGTTTGCAAATACGTAGCATTTCGTTTACTTCTGGTGCAGGTATTTCGTATTCCCATTCGTTGCGCGTAACTTTAGAGTCTTCTACGTTGCTTTTTACTGTTATATAGCCTTTGTCTCCTTTTAGTCTTACGCGTACGGATTTTTCTTGGTTTGAGAAAATATATCCTTGAACAATGTATGTGCTACTTGTTGCTAAATGTTTGAAATCGCCAGTTACCAAAAATTTGCGTTCTATTTCGTATGACATTTGAATAATTTTTTTACAAAATTAATTGTTTTGTTAATTGGTAGAAGTAATTTTTTTATAAAATTTTTAGTCCAAATACAATTATATCGTCAATTTGAGGGTATGTATCCCCAATCCATTTTTCGTGTGTATCTATAATTTTATCTTTTTGTGCTTGCATTGGCATATCGTTTATGTCCGAAAGCATTTGAGCAAAGTTTTTTGCCAAGAATTTTCTGCCGTGTTGTCCTCCGAATTGGTCAATATATCCGTCAGAAGTGAGGTATATTGTGTCGCCACTTTGGAGTTGTATGTTCTTTTGCGTAAAGCTTTCGGTGTCGCGAGCATATACTCCTATTGGCATTTTGTCGGCACGTAGAGTTATCATTCTTTTGTATCCGTTTTCTGTTTGTTCTACAAAATCGCGGCTATCCATGTCGGCATTTGCTTTTTCTTGTTGGTCTTTGGGATAGTTTCTAACTAAGAAACCGTTGTTATTTGCTGCTGCAAATTCGAGTAGCAATGTTTTTGTATTTATTTTTGCCATCGATAAATCCATGCCGTCTTTGCGTTCAGAAGTATCTACAGTTTCTTGGTGTAATGCTTTTTTTACTTCTTCTCTTAGATTGTTTAATATTACAGATGGTTGGAATATTTTACGTTCGCTTATTATTTTATTTAGTAGCGAGTTGCCAAGCATACTCATAAATGCTCCTGGTACACCATGTCCTGTACAATCGGCTGCAACGGCAAATATGTTGTCGCCTTCGTGGTAAAACCAATAGAAGTCGCCGCTTACTATTTCTTTTGGTCTAAAAAATAAGAAATAGTCAAGTTTGTAGTTGTTTAAAAATTCAGGTGGGGGGCATACAGCTTGCTGTATTCGTTTTGCATAGATTATGCTATCGGTTATTGATTTGTTTTTGTTTTCTATTATTTCTTTTTGGCGCGAAATTTCTTCGTTTATAGACATAATTTCGTTGTTTGCCATCATAAGATTTTCTTTTTGTACAGTAATTTCTTCGTTTTTTTGCGTAAGGTCGGCATTTTTCATTTCTATTTCGGCCTTTTGTTCGTTTAGTTTTCGATTTTTTTTCCTTACGACTAAAAATACTACCATAAATGCTGCCACTATTATCGAAAGTACAACAAATATAAGGTTGTATGTTGCTCTTTCTGCTTTTTGTTTGTCTATAAGTAGCGATTGTTTTTCTCGTTCTGATTCAAGGAGTTCAATTTCTTTTTTGTGTTCGTTTTCTTGTGCAGTTTTTCTTTGCAACTCCATTTCGTCGAGTTCGCGTTGTTTTTGAAGGTCGCTAATCTCTTTTTCTCGTTTGAGAGCTTCTTGTTGTTGGCGAGCTAATGCAAGTTCTTGTTGCATACGGTTTCGTTCCAACTCTTTTAGAGCTAAGTCTTTGTTTAACAGTTCGTTTTCGCGTTTTTGAGCATCTGCCAACAATTGTAGTTGTCGTGTTGTGAGTTCGTTTATTTCGGCATCTACAAGTTCTTTTGAATATTTTTTTTCAGTTTCTTCAAGTTTTTTAAGGTCTTCGTTAAGTTCTTTTTCTGCCAAAATTTGTTGCATTTGTTCTGATTCGTGCAACTGTAAATATTTTTTGTAGTAGCTTAATGCGTTGTCGTATTCGCCTTTTGCTTGCAACACTTGGTTGTAAGTATAGTAGGCTTCTTGTTGCAAATGTGGTCTGCCTGATAATTCTGCCGATTCTACAGCTTTTAATCCGTATATATCTGCATTGTGAAGGTCTTTGTTTTGCAGATATATTAACGATAGTATGTTACAAATTCGAGAATAATCTTCTGTTTTATTGCTTTTTTTGTATAAATCTGCTGCCTTTGTAAGGTATTTGTAACATTCTTCGTATTTTCCTAATCTTTGGTAACTTACGCCTATGCTTGTGTATGTATCGGCAAGGTGTTCGTTTTGTGGGCTGTATGTTTCATCAGCTTCAAGAAGCTGGTTGTATGTATCAATGCCTTCTTCTGTATTTCCGCTGAGTGTTTGGCAGAATGCTTTGTTGCTAAGTGCATCGAGGGCGGCTTGGGTATCGTTGTTTTGATTGCATAATTCGTATAGTTTGTTGTGCATTTGCAACGCTTTGTCGTATTTTCCTATTTTTTGATATACGTCAGCCAACCTTTTTAGGGTTTGTTTTGTGTTTATGTAGTTTTCTTCTTGTTGATAAATGTCTAATAGTTGTTGGTAATATTCTGCTGATTTTTCGTAATTGTTTGTTAAGTAGTAGCATACAGCCAAAAGGTTGGTGTTTTGTTTTATTTTTTCAAACTCACCTTGGCTTATGTATGTTTTGAGAGCCTTTTCAAAGTTTTCTGAAGCGTGTTGGTAGTGTTTACGGTTAAAATAGATTAGACCTATTTCTGTGTCTATATCCGATTCTATTAGTTCTTTGTTGGCAGAACTTTTATCTATGCTACTTTTTGCCGATAGAAATCTTTTTATTGCATCTTCAGGGTTGTTGTTGAGTGAGTATGCGCGTGCTATAAGTAGGTTGTTGTCATAGATTAAATCGGGTATGTTTTTTTGTTTTGAGTATGTTAGTGATGTTTCTGCTGCGTTTATTAGTTGGTCGTAATCTTTTAACTCGTAGTTTTTATAAGCGAGTTCGTTGTATAAGTATGCAAGTTTTTCTTCTTTGTTTTCTTTTTTTATTATTGCGGAAAGGCTATCACGTTGGTGTATAAGGTTGTTGTTTGTCTGCGAGTATGCTGATAAACATGCTGTTAATATTGCAATTAGCAATATGACCTTAATTTTTATTCCTTTCATTTTTTTTAAAGGTTTTCTAATTATATTGCAAAAAGAAAACCATTTTTTGTTTTTTTTTGTTTAAAATTCGTAAGTAAGTCCAAAACGGACATTTCTTTTTAGTTGTGGGTTGTATTGTAAGTCAACGTCCATTTCTTTCATATCTATGCCTCCGTATTCTTGGTCAAATACGTTGGTTACTTTTATTATGCCTATTAGGTGTCTGCCTATTTTCATTGTTAGTGCTACGTCGAGGTTGTAATACTGGGTTGCCCAAAAAAACTTATTGTTGTTGCCTAAGTAATATTTTCTTGCCCATTTGCTACAATATACGTTTTCGGCTCTGAAATGCATTATTTTTAGAAAATTGAAGTCAAATGCGAGTTGCGCCATATATTTTGGTGTTTGGCGTATATAGTTAACACGGTCGTAACTTATGCCTGTGTAGTCGTCGTTTGATATATCTTCGTGTCCTAACGACATTGTTATAGCTCCATCAATATTTAGGTGTATTGGTTTGTATAGGTCTTTAAACACTGCAATAAATTGATAACTACGTAGTTTTATTTGCGAATTGTTTTCGTTTCTGTAACTTCTTGTTATAAGACCACTTGATACAACAGAACTTCCTATTCCTTGATATTCAGAAGTATCGAGGTCGCACCATGTACGTACTATAGGGTCGCGAATACGGTTTGTATATACCACAAGTTCCATATAGTTTGTATGGTTTATGTAAAATCTAAGACCGAGTTCTGTTGATGCAATTTTTTCTGGGTTGAGGTCGTATGCTGGCACTTGGTGATACGCAATTAGTGTTGTATCAACTGTTGGGTATCCGAGTATTTTGTATATTGTGTTAAGTGTAACAGAAGCGTCCACAGCGGTTGTTGAATATAGGTGTTGTGCTGTGGGTGCTTTGTATGCGTAACCACGTGAAGCTCTAAATGTTAGTCTGTCGGATATTTTTACAAGACCAGCGATTCGTGGGTTAAGCGAGTTTCCCCATTTTGAGTTGTAATCGTAACGTATGCCGCCTGTTAATGAAAAAATCTTCCAATCCCAAACTGCTTGTCCGTATGCTCCTGTTTGTGAGTATGTGTAGGGATATATGCCAAAAGTTCCGAAAAGTGGATCGGCATAGTCAACGCTTGTTGCAAATGAGTGATATTTGCTAAAATCAAATTTGTATCTGCTTTCGTTGGTGTAGGGGAGTATTCCTGTAAATTGGTAGGACACACCTGCCGAAAGATCAATATTTTCACCTATTTTGTATGTTATGTTTTCTTCTAATCCTATGTCGTCGCCAGCTGCGTACATGTATTGTGTGTATGGCGAGTATGTTACCCCACGAGCAGAGTTTTCGTCCATACGGTAGCGTATATATTTTGCTACTGTATTGGTGGAAAAATTGCCGAAAGTCCATGTTCCCGACAATGCTGCACGTGTAATTTTTTCACCCATCATATAGTTAGGGTCGGAATAGTTGAATAACATTGGCGACATTCCGAGTGTTGAGAAGTCGCTGCGGTACATATAGTTATAACTAAAATTTATGCCTCTGTATAGTAGTTCTATTCCAGTTTGAGCTGCTTCTTGCGAAATTTTTGCAAATTCTGGATAATACAAATCGCCTTGATAGTTGGCTGTATATCCAACTATTTCGCGTATTTGTGCAAATTGCATCATCGCGGCATAATTTTGGTATATTTCTGGTGTTATTTCTGTTGGGTTTATAGCATGTTCGCCTTCCGCATCTTTCCAAGTAAACTGCTGACCACGTTGTTCAAAATAATTCCAACGATTGTAAATGTCATCTTTTTCGTAGTCTGTAACGTTCATATTATCGTAGCGTAGATTACTACCGTATATGGCGTATTGTGCTACGTGTTTTCCACGTCCAAATTTACCTCCAGCATGAAAATTTATGTAGTGGTATCCGCCTGTTCCTGCTATTGCGTCGGCTTGGGCATAGTTTTTTTGCGCATCTTGTTTGGTTACTATGTTGATTACACCTCCGCACGCATCATTTCCATAACTTGCAGATGCAGGACCATAGATTATTTCTATTCTTTCTGCTTGTCTTATTGGTACGTTGGCTCCGAGTGGCATTCCTGTTGGAGCGGATGGTTTTATATCAACACCGTTTAAAAGTATTTTTGTATAGGTGTTTCCTGTCATTCCACGTTGGATAAATGCCTCGCCTAATTCTCCTGAGTGAGGTTGTGATACTCTTATGCCAGGAGCGGTTTTTAAAACGTCGCAGAGTGTGAAATAGCCGTTGCGAATTATTTCTTCGTGAGATATTATATAAACAGTTACGGGAAGCTGGTCAACGCTTTTGGTGCTACGTCCTGCCGAAATCACTAATTTTTCTGTGTGATGTGTGGTTGTGTCGATGTTTTCTTTGCCCAATATTTCACGGTTGTTGATTGGCAATGTGTCAATCTGTGCGCCTACAACAAACGGCAATATTGTCAATGCTGTTGTTGATAATATTTTGTTGATTTTAGTTGCCATGCTATCCCTGTACATAATTTTTAATTTGGCAAAAATATAGTTTATTTTATTTCTTACAAATTAAAATCTAAATTTTTGTTAAAAAAAATTACGTTAATTTCATTTGATTTGACATCAATGCGGGTGGGTACATAGTCCTGCCCTTACAAAATATGGTGATATTCAATATTATGAACAAGAGTTGGCGATAATACCCACCCAAAATAGAATGATTTGTAGGGTCGGACCTGTATGTTCGCCCGTTGAAATAAAATTGCCGTGAAAAAATCACGTCAATTTCATTGTGTTTTGTGTAAAAAAAAATACCTCGCATAAAAATTATAATGCGAGGTATTTTTTAGTTTTTTGTCTTATGTTATTGCATATCGGAAATAATGTTGACAGCCTCGTTTATGTAGATGTCTTTTTCTAAATCGGCAAACCAACGTGTAAATTTTTTGGTTTTTAGAGTATCGCCTTCAACTGCTTTTTTGTCTTTGTCGGTGAAATAGGCTGTTGTTCCAGTTTTTTCTTTTCCGAGTTTGTCGTACTTTTTTGCTTCGTCTGAAACGAGTTTTTGATGTTCGCGATATTTTTGTAGATTGAGCGAGTAGTATGTATCATCGTTTAGTTTTTTCAGACGTTGTGCGTTTTGTGTAATTTCGTTGAAGTGAGTATTATTTTCTATTCTTTTTTTGCTTGCTGCAATAACTTTGTTTTTGTTGTATTGCGGTTTGTATGGGGTAAATTTTGCTTGTTCTATCATGTCCCATTGCAATGCGTTGTGTGTTTCTTTTTCTCCTATTTTGTCGATAAACGAATAGTTATCGGGCAGGATAATGTCTGGAGTAACACCTTTTAGTTGTGTGGAGCCGCCGCTTATGCGGTAGAATTTTTGAATTGTCATTTTTATTGCTCCAAGAGGTTTAAGTGCGTAGTTGCCGTTAACGAGTTGGTCGTAATCGTAAACGCTTTGAACAGTACCTTTTCCGTATGTTTGATTGCTACCGATTATTATTGCACGGTTGTAATCTTGCATTGCTGCGGCTATAATTTCTGAAGCTGATGCACTGAAATGGTTAACCATTATTACGAGAGGTCCGTTGTATTCTGTTCCGTTGTCGGTGTCTTCGTGGGTGCGTTCTTTTTGAAATCTATCACGCACTTGAACTATAGGTCCTTGGGGAATAAAAAGTCCTGACATTTTAACAACATCGCTAAGGCTACCACCGCCGTTGTTGCGAAGGTCGAGTATTATGCCTGCCACATTTTCTGCTTTTAGTTTTGCTATTTCTGCTTTGACATCGGCACTGCAAAAACGTCCGTTGCGGTCGTTAAAATCGGCGTAAAACTTTGGAAGATAGATATATCCTGCTTTTGTTTTGCCATCAGAAGATGTTATTACAGAAGATTTTGCATATGTTTCTTCTATTATTACAACATCGCGGACTATTGGTATTATTTTTATTGTTCCGTCGAGTTTTTTTACGGTTAGTTTTACAGTTGTTCCTTTTTTGCCTCGTATCAATTGCACTGCATCGTCCAAATTCATGTTGGCAATGTCAACTGGGGCATCTTCACCTTGCCCTACTTTCATAATTATGTCGTTAACTTCGAGTTCGCCTTGTCTCCAACATGCACTTCCAGGGATTATGTCAACAACTTTGGTTTGTCCGTTGCGAGATTGGAGAGTTGCACCGATACCTTCAAATTTTCCTGACATTTGAACGTCGAAATTCTTTTTTTCGGCAGGTGGAAGATATTCTGTATGTGGATCGTAAGCTGCAGTTATTGCGTTGATATATAAGCTAAACCATTCTTTTTCTTTTATTTGCGACACACGTTTCATCCACTCGTCGTAATTTTCTTTTACTTTTTTTATTGCTTCGTTAGTTATTTCTTGGTCTGTTTTTATAGTTGCAGTGTCCGACTGTTTTTTTGCATCTTCGCGTTGTGTCATCATGTCGGAAATTTTTTCTATTACGGCGAGTTTTACCATTTTGCGCCAATTGTCTTTGAGAACTTCTTGATTTTCGGCGTAGTCGATTTTTTCTGGGTCGGTTTGAAAATTTTCGTCAACAGAGAAATCAAAATTGCCGTTTATTGCTTGTTGATAATAGGTTTCTGCTTCTGCTTGGCGTTGTTTTATTAATTTGGTGGCTTTGTCGTATAACTCAAAGTTGAGAAGTTTTATCTGATCGTCTATTTTATAACGGTATTTTTCAAGTTCTTGCATATCTGATTTTAATAAATACCGTTTTGCATAGTCAAGTTTTTCTATGTATTCGTCGAATATTTTCGAGGAAAAATTGTCGTCAAGCGTTACATTGTTGTAATGTGCTGTTTGAAGTACTTGAGCTGTAACTTGAAGTACCACACGGTCGCGGTCGTCAGCGTTTTTCTTTGTTTTGAATGCTACGGTAACTCCTGCAACAATGAGCAGGGGTACACCGATTTTTAAGATGGTTTTCATTATTTTTTCTCTTTTGTACTGTTTATAACCCATAATAGGACAGTTTTTCAAAATTTTTCAAAGGTAATATTTTATTTAAAAAAAACACGTCCTGTTGTTATTTTTTTTTCATATTGTCGTTATGTAAGAAAAAAAACGAAATTTTAATGTTTAATTTTTTACTTTGTATTTTTATTTTGCAATATTTGTAAAAAAACTACGTTATTTTACAAAACAACAATTATTATGGATAAAATTATAAATAAACTTTTAGTTTTTTTGTTGCTTATGGCTGTTGCTACTCCTATTTTTTCGCAAGATAGTCGTAGTTATGTAAAGCAATGTATAAAACAGCATGGTCAATGTAAGGCTGTTGCTATTACTCAAAATTTTGGCGATGTGGTGTTGTATGGTAAGAATGGATGGGCTTGTAAAAATTGTCCTGTTGAATTGCGAGATGCATTGAAACAACTTTCTGAGCGTGGTAGTACTATTAATGATGTGCAACTTACAGAAAAAGGACATTGGCTCGTAATTTTTGATGGCAATGGTTATAAACATTCTGCTGGTTTGCCAACGGCTTTTATTTCTAAGTTGCGTGAGTTTAATCTTAATCACGAAACTATTATTTCTGCTCCGTTTAACGATGAGGGAGAATGGGCTGCTATAACTCAACAACATCTTTCGGCATCGTCGCCAAATTTGTTGAGTTGGCTTCAAGATGGTATTAGTTCGTATGGGCGTATTATTTCGGCTACTATTGTTGATAATGCTGTGGTGGCAGTTTATTCAGGTGGTTTTAAATTTTTGGGGTCTGTTCCGCAAACTTTGAAAAATGCGTTAAAACAAAGTGGAATGAGTGTTGTAAATGTTAGGATTTCTGGTGAGCATTGGTTTTTTGTTTCTAAAGATGGTAAATTTCAATATTTTATGTAATAAAAGTTTGTGATTTTTTATTGTGATATAAAAAATGCTATAAAATTTTGGTTTGATAATAGTTTTGTGGTACACCTTATATTATATATGCTATGTTCGACAAAGCAACAATATTGTTTTTACAAGAAGTTATATTAAAAAAAATGAGGAAGTCTAACTGGGCTTCCTCATTTTTTTGATAACTATTCTTTGCTAATTTTTAGAATATTGGGCTATTTTTTGCGTATTCGTCCAATGTCATCACTTGGTCAGAATTGTATAGTTTGTGTCTTTCGTTCCAATCGTTGTTAGCGGTTTCGAGAAATTCGCTCCAACACATAAACCAAGCCCATTTTGGTTGTTTTTTCAAAAGTTCAACTGTTGGGAATTTTCCACATTCTCCAATTGCGACGGGTTTGCCTTTACCAAGTTTTTGTAAAAGTTCATAGTCGTTGCCTTTGTAACCACTTGAATAAAAATCTGTTGCAAGTATATCGACATATTCATCGCCGGGATAAAAACCATCGTATGGTTTTACGTTTGGGCTTCCTAATTCGTTGGCATTGAACACCCAAATTAAATTATTGATTTTATGATATTCGGTTATTCGTTTCCAAAGCATTTGGTAAAGTTTGCGATAATTTTCTTCATTATAGCCCCACCAAAACCAATCACCATTCATTTCGTGATATGGGCGAAAAATTACGGGAATATTTTCGTCTTGAAGTTGTCTTAGATAAAAAGCTATAACATCAACTTGCGATTTCCAATTATTGTTTATTTCGCTACCTTCTGTAAAAAGGTCTTGCCATTCTTTGTCGGTGAGTTTGCTTTGAATGCCGTGTTCGCCTTGCCAAGTGGTGTAATTGCCTTTGTGGTTTGGTGGTACAGCGTGCCACATTAGAGTTATTATAGCTTCTTCTTTGTGCCATTTTATAGCGTTGTCAATCACCCTTTGACGAAAGTTTATGCCGTCAAGACTGTTGGGTTTGCTGTACCCAAAATCTTGACCGAACACAACTGGGTATTTTCCTGTTAAGTTGTTAACGCGTTCCATAAGAATGTCGCTGTATAGCGGATAACAATGTTGTCCTGCAAGTGTTTGTTTACCGTTAAGGGCATAAATTCTTTGTAGCAACTCTTTGGCTTCTTTGGTTGCATTTGGGTTTACTGGCTTTTGTGCAAATGTTGTAGCCGAAATTGCTGCAAATGCAAAAAGGACTAATAATAATTTTTTCATTAGATTATTTTGTAATATTTGTGTAATATGGAATAATTTAAAAGAGCGGGAAACGGGGCTCGAACCCGCGACCTACAACTTGGGAAGCTGTCGCTCTACCAACTGAGCTACTCCCGCATTTTTGATGGTGCAAATATATTGAAATTTATTTTTATTATCCAAAAAATAATTAAAAATTTCTTATTCTAATTTCTATGTTGCAACCTTGTAATTCTTTAACAATTTCGTTTATGTCGGTGTCGCCGAGATGGTATGGATATAGAACCTTTGGATTTATCATTTTTGCAGCGTTTGCCAATTGTTTTGGTGTCATTGTGTATGGTTGGTTGCAAGGAAGAAATGCGATGTCAATGTTTTTGAGATGTTTCATTTCTGGAATATCTTCGGTGTCGCCAGCTACGTAAATTCTTAGTCCATCTATTGTAACAACAAATCCGTTATCGCGACCTTTGGGATGGAATTTTAGGTTTTCAGGTGTTGTGTTGTATGCGGGAACGGCTTCTACCAATATGCCTTGGAGTTCTATTTTGTCGCCATTTTCCATAGCTTTTCCTCGTCCGAGTGTTTCTCTACATTTTTTGTTTGTTATAATTTTTGTAGTAGGTTTGGATAGTTTTTTTATTGCTGTGGTGTCAAAATGGTCATAATGTTCGTGAGTTACAAAAATATAGTCGGCTTTTGGTATTGTGGAATAGTCGGTTTTTGGCTCAATATTTTCCACTGGGTCGAATTCAATTTCAGTTTCGCCGTATGTTAGCCGTATGCTTGAATGTTTTATGCAAGTAAAATCTAATGTTTTTCCGCTTTTGGTACAGAATCTATCTTGTTCGTGCTGTAAATTTTGTCTGTTGCAGGCACAAAATAGCATTGCGACGGCTAATGTTATTATTGCTTTGCTTTTCATATTTATTTATGATTTCGTTTGCTATAATAACATTCGCAATTACCATACCTTTTTTGTTAGAAAAAACTATTTTTTTGTTCTTTCTTGTATGTGTGCGAGGGTTATGGATTTCATATTTTTTTCAACTGATTTTTGCAGTATATTGTAATATTCGCTTATTGCTTGCTGTATTTTTATTGCGTTTGACGAATCAAAGTTTATATTTTTGTTTATAGCAAATAGTTGTCTGTTATTTTCTACTGCTTTGTAAATTTCGTAAAAGGATATTTCTATTGGTTTTCGCGATAATTTTGTTGTGGATTCACCGCCAATGATTTTGGCTTTTCTAAGTTTAGAAAGTATTTGTCTTACGTAACTTGCATTAACGTTTAAGTCTTCGGCAATGTCTTCGCTTGTTATTCTTGGAGAGTTTTTGTTGGTTTCTATGTATAATAAAATGTGTATAGCATCGGCAGTTTTTTTGGAGTTTTTCATTTTTTTGTTATTTTTATTTTAACAGTCTAACTACTTGTTTTTTATTATTATAAAAAATTATATTAACAAAAATTAACAATTTTAAATTTCTTTTTGGATAGGTGGTATTATAGTTCAAAAATTTCGTAATCGTTGTTGTTTTCAAATATTTTTTTGATGTCGTCTTGATTGGTATGCGACATAAATATTTGACCGAAATCTTTGTTTTCTGTTACGAGGTTTACAATTTTTTTTACTCGTATTGCATCAAGTTTATCAAATACATCGTCAAGAAGTAGGAGAGGGGTTTTTCCATTTTGACGGAGATGAAAAAATTGTGCGAGTTTTAGAGCTGCCAAAAATGTTTTTTGTTGACCTTGGCTACCACTATTTTTTAGAGGTCGATTTGATATTTCAAAAATAAGGTCATCTTTGTGTACACCGCAACTTGTGTGTTGCAAAATTTTGTCGCGTTCAAAATTTGTAATTAGAAGATTTTGCATGTCATCTTTGTCGAGTTGGGTTTGATATTTTAGTTGAGGTTCTTCATTTTCTCCAGAAATTATATTATAAAATTTTATAAATTCTGGGATAAATTTTTCGCAAAATTCTTTTCTTACTTTGTGTATTATTTTTGCATTAGACACAAGGTGCATATCCCACATTTGCATTAAAGAGTAGTCGAATCCTTGGTGTTGGGCCGATGTTTTAAGTATTTTGTTGCGTTGTAGCAATGCACGGTTGTAGTTTTGTATTGCAGAAAGGTAACTTTTATTGTATTGTGAGATTGCTGCATCGATAAATTTGCGACGTTCTGCGCTACCGTCGAATATAAGTTTTATGTCTTGTGGGTTTATTATCACCAGAGGTATTAGCCCAATATGTGTGCTTATTTTTTCGTATTCTTTGTCGTTGCGTTTAAGTGTTTTGCCGTTGGTTTTAGAAAACGTTAGTACAATGTTTTCTTCCATTTGGTCTATTTCATAAACGCCTCTCAAGGTAAAAAAATCTTCTTGATTGCGTATATTTTGGTTGTCGGTGGGGTTTATGAAACTTTTGC
The DNA here is from genome assembly GCA_937877455.1 of uncultured Bacteroidales bacterium. Taxonomy (GTDB): domain Bacteria; phylum Bacteroidota; class Bacteroidia; order Bacteroidales; family UBA3824; genus UBA3824. The sequence goes on along the minus strand of CALFIU010000024.1, from coordinate 44,785 downwards.
TAAACGACAAATAGTACATTGCGTCTAATACATTGGTTTTGCCTACGCCGTTTTTTCCTGTAAAACAAGAAATTTTTTTGTTGAAAATAAATTCGCGTAATTCGTGATTTTTGAAATTTACAATGTTTAGTCGTTTTAGTTTCATTTTTTTATTTGTTGAATACCGACTTTTTATGTTAGAAATCGAGGTTTAAATTTTGTTTTAATACTTCGAGGTTTGCATTTTGTTGGCTCAAAAATTTGTATTTGTCGGCATCAGTATATACCGCATTTTGTGGTTGTATGTTTGATATTTTTGTTACAACGTCAATACTTGTGTTATGTAGTTGTTTTCGTAGGTAGTTTACAAATCCGCTTTTTACCTCGTTGATAGCATCTTCTTGCAGAGAGTTTTGTAGTGTTATTTCCACCACAAAGTTGTCTTTTAATTGTGGCATACACTCTTTAAAAATTGCGTGTAATCGTGGTTTTTTTGTTCGATATATTTCAGCAAGCGATGCAAAGATTTTTTGTAATTGTTCTAACGTAAAGTTTTCGTTTTCGGTTGCTGTTGGTTGGTTTGCTACCGTTTGTTCTGTTTGTTTTTTTTGTTCGTTTTCTTGCTTTGAAACTATATTTTTGTTTTGGATATAGTCTTTTATGGAAATTTCGGCAGTTTTTTTAACGTTTTGCTCGGCAATTTGCGCTTGCGATGGTGTCGAGTTTTGTTGTGATGGTTGTATTTGTTGTGTTGCAACTGGTGTTTGTTGTTGCACATTTGGCTGCTGAACTGTTGCATTTGATGTTGTAGGTTGAGATTGTATTGCGCCAGTTATTTGGTTGTTTATGTTGCAAAGTTGCATCAATGTAAGTTCAACGAGCAGTCGTTTACTTTTGCTTTCGCGATAGTCGAGGTCGCAGCGATTGGTTATGTTAAGTGCTGTATATATAAAAGGTACACTTAGACTTTCTGATTGTTTTTTGTAGTGGTCGCGTATTCCTGCACCTACTTCGAGAAGTTGCAAAGTATTGGCATCGCGGCATACCATTAAATCTCTAAAATGTTGGCTCAATCCGCTTATAAAGTGATGAGCATCAAAACCCTTACTTAGTATTTCGTTAAATGTAAGCAACGAACCAGCAATATCGCCAGCCAAAAACATATCTGTTAATTTGAAATAATATTCGTAGTCAAGTACATTGAGGTTGTTTATTACGTCTTGATATGTAAATTTTTTGCCAGCGAAACTTACAATTTGGTCAAACAGCGACAACGCATCTCTCATACCGCCATCTGCTTTTTGAGCAATAACATTTAATCCGTCAATGTCGGCATCTATGCCTTCTTTTTGTGCAAGGTTTTGCAAATGCCCAACAATGCCTTCTACACTCATGCGATTGAAATCGAATATTTGGCATCGTGAAAGTATTGTTGGTAATATTTTGTGTTTTTCGGTGGTAGCGAGTATAAACTTTGCGTGTGCTGGCGGCTCTTCCAATGTTTTAAGAAACGCATTGAAAGCGGCAGGCGATAGCATGTGAACTTCATCGACAATATAGACGCTATATTTACCAATTTGCGGTGGAATCCTTACTTTGTCTATCAGCATACGAATGTCATCAACGGAGTTGTTGCTTGCGGCATCGAGTTCGTGTATGTTGTACGAACGATTTTCGTTGAACGCGCGACATGATTCACATTCGTTGCAGGCTTCGAGGTTTTCTGTTAGGTTGAGGCAGTTGATGGTTTTTGCAAATATGCGAGAACATGTTGTTTTGCCAACACCACGTGGACCGCAAAATAAATATGCTTGTGCGAGTTGGTTGTTTTTTATGGCGTTTTTCAATGTTGCTGTTATGCTGCCTTGTCCTACTACCGTGTCGAAACTTGCTGGACGGTATTTCCTTGCCGAAACTACAAAGTTTTCCATTTTTACCTGCTAATTTTTTTCAAAAGTATTGAAAAATTGTAAAAACTAAAAAAAAAAATCAATTTTGCAAAAAAAATAATTATTTATCATGTATAAGATTTTTGCAATTATTTTGATTGTTATGATTTCGGGGTGTTCTGCACCAGAAAGCAAATATTTTGGCAACGACATTCTCGGTCTTGAGATTGTTGGTTTTGACGATATGCAAATTAAAACCGACAATGGTGTAATTCTCAATATTTTTAATGGAGAAATTGGTATTTTGCTCAACAAAACATCTGTACAGTTTCCTGCCGACAGCATTTTTAGTGCAAAGAGTGATTCGCTTTTGTTTACCGACAAAGAAATGCAAGGTTTTGTAAACGAAAAAATTCTATCGTTTGGTACAACCAGCACTTACGAAATGTCTCATTTAAATTTCAATAGTTTGAAACAAAACGGTTTTGAGGGTTTTTATTACACTGGTGCGCGTAATGCCGATGGTATTAACATGTTGTTGGGGGCGGCTACTTCTGAGTTAGAGCCTTACAAAATTGTTTATTTTAATATTTCGTATCTTGATAGCGCAGAGAAAATTGTTTTTGAGCAGATATTGCCATCGCTTAGAACGAGATAATTTTTTTACACAATGGGGCGGATTTATGTTTTCGCCCATAAAATTTTATACACCTTTTATTATTGTAAATAATAATTATTATTGCTATCTGAGTAAAAATATCTTTAAGTGTATTGTTTTATTGTTGATTGCGATGAGAAAAATATATTATAAGTGTCCGGGCGGGGAATCGAACCCCGATTTAAAGTTTAGGAAACTTCCGTTCTATCCGTTGAACTACCCAGACTTTTAATGTTGCAAAAGTATTTACTTTTTGGTTATTACCAAATTTTTTTAGAAAAAATTTACAAATCTTCTATTTCATTTGTTTCGGGATTATATTTTAGTCCATATTTAATTAATGTTGACGAAAAATTATCTGGAGTTATTTTGCCATTTCTCCATAAATAAAGTTCGTGTTTGAGGTTGGCAATTTCAATTTTTAGTGCGGCAACTTCTTTTGACGACACAGCATTACTATCTACAGTGTCGTTTTCCGCAATTTCTTGTTCATCATCTTTTGATGTTTGTGTTTGCGGTTTTTCGCGATTTTTTTCTTTGGGTTTAATGCCCAAGGAGTTTTCTATAAGGCTATCTAATCCGCCTTTAAAATTTTTTTTTGCCATTTTGTCTTAATTTTGATAATGACGTTCAAGAATTTCTTGGCATAGAGCTCTATAGTCTTCAGCTCCTTTACAAGTGTTGTCGTATCTAAAAATGTCTAATCCTTGGCTTGGTGCCTCTGCTAAAGAAATGTTGTCGCGTATGCGTGTGTCAAACAACTTTTCTTGAAAATAGGTGTATATTGTGTCAACAACATCTCTGTGTAGTACTTTGCGCTTGTCAAATTGTGTTACAAAAACGCCTGTTATTTCTACATTTTTGTTAAGCCTTTTTTTCACTTTACCAATCACTTCTATTATTTTTGTTAGACCTTTGATTGCCAAATAGTGAGCTTGAAGTGGAATGTAAACTTCATCTGCGGCTGTCAATGCGTTAATTGTTAATAATCCAAGTGATGGTGGACAGTCTATGAGTATGTAATTGTAGTTTTCAGATATTTCACTTATTGCCTCGTGCAAAATGTATTCTCTACCAGCCTCGTTGCTTAGTTCCATTTCTGCCCCAGAAAGGTCAAGTGTAGAAGGTAAGATGTCGAGGTTTTCGAGTACGTTTACTGGTTCTGGCTTAGCCTCACCTTTAAGTACTTCGTAAACAGATACTTCTGCTTTTGTTATTCCATAACTTTGGGTTAGGTTGGCCTGTGGATCCATATCTATCAGCAGAACTTTTTTACCTGCCATAGCCAATCCTGCTCCTATATTGACAGTGGACGTTGTTTTTCCAACGCCGCCTTTGTGATTGCTTATTGCTATTATTGCGCTCATTTTATTGAAAAAGTTTTAAGCATTTTCAAATACCAAAATTAAGCATTTTTTTTTATATACAAAATTCTTTTGTCAAAAAACACGCCATTTTGTTGAATTTGTAATTATTTTTATGTTTGTTATTCTATGACCTTACCCTCAACTATTCTCCTAAAAGGCGTGGGAAAAGTGATGAAGAAAATTATTTGGAAATTCTTCTACCTCACTCTTGTCTCTCTCCTTTTAGGAGAGGGGCAGGGGTGAATGTTTTTATTTATTGTTGATATAATTTAATTATAGGATCTGGTTCGTTGAGTGTAAGTCCGCATTGTTGGCTTGCAGCGCGGCAACCTGCTTTGCAAATTGGATATTCTTTGCAATTTTGACATTTATTTGGAATAATTTCTTCCCATTTTTTTGATTCTGGATTGTTTATTATATCTTTTGGATTGTTTTTGTAAATATTGCCAAGTATTATTGGCGAGTGGTTACAAAATCTTATGTTGCCGAGGTAGTCTATGGTTACTGGGCGTTTTGTTATATCGAATGAACAAGAAGAGAATCTTATGCCGTTGTAATCTCTTGGGTTTAGAATGCAGTGTGGAGTGCAAACACTTGAAAAAACAGAAATTTTGTTTTGTAATGCCTGAGCGGATATTTCTGAAAAAGCTTTTTTAAGTTGTTTTTGGTCTGGCAATATTTCTCTTGGATTTGTAACACCTTCGCCTCCTATGTTATATCTATTTAGCATCATTCGGTTTATTCCCAATGTTGATATAAATTTTATTGTTTCGCCAGCTGTTTCTGCATTAAATTTTGTTAGCACTAAAACCACTGTTGGCGAAATTTTTTTTTGTTTTAATGCTTTTATTATGCTAACAGATTTTTGATGCGAACCCTTTATTCGTGTCATTGTGTCGTGAATTTCGGGATTGTGGCTATGAATTGGAAGTTCAAAAAGTTCTATACCAAGGTCAACGAGTTGTAGATATTTGTCTATTGTAGCATAATTACCATTAGAAATAACAGCTGCTTTTGCACCTTTGAGCCTTGCTGTTAGTACAAGTTCTCCAAATCGTTCGGCGCAGAAAGGTTCTCCGCCTGTAAATGTTACTTGCCCAACATCAAAAACTTTGAAAATTTTTCGTAGTGTTTTATCGGCTTGTTTATATGAAGATGGGGGTGGGGTAATACCTGTATTTTTGTGATGATTGTAGCAAAAACGACATTTGAGGTTGCAGTTCATTGTTACCTCATAGTTTACCAACGGTAGTTTAGGTTTCATTTGGTAATGCAAAAAAAGTTGTTTGACAATTCGTTGTCGGTAGTATCTGCATAAATTATTAGAGTGTAATTTCCTTCCGTCAACTTTTTGTCGAGATTTATTTCAAATTTTTTTTGAGTGTTTGCGGTATCTTTTTCTACTATTTTTAATTTGCCGTGTTGTAATGTATCGGTTACTTTTACCACCGAAAACGAATAATTATCGAATTTGGATTCGTGGATTGTGCCTTTTAAAATTAAGTCGCCATCCATTTTTATTGTATCTTGCTCCAATCTAACAACATTAACCATAACCACATCGTAGCATGTCATTTGAGGTGGTTCAACAGGTTCGTAGCAAGTTTGTTGACAACCAGTTCCGATGCTACCACATCCCATCATTGATGTTAGTGTTAGCATTAATCCACCAAGTTTTAACTTTTTGTTTATCAAAAATTTAGATTTCCCTTTGGTAAAAAATACGGCAACTGATACTATTGCAAAACCAACTGCTATTATTGCTAATGCTATTGCTGCTAATGGCCAAAGTATTTTATTATTCATAATTTTTTTGTTTTTTGTTACACCTTATAATATAATATTAGTAATAGGGTATTATGTATTTTTACGAGTTTATTTATGTGTTTGTTTTCGGTGAGTGAGTTTTTTTATTAATATTTTTTTATTCTGTTATTGAAATTTTTGTGTATCCTATGTAATTAAACAAATCGTTGTCGGAGATGAAAAGATTGTAATTACCAGGCTGTATTGTTGAGTCGATTGTTATAGCAAAGTGTTTTTCGGAATAATTTTCCAAGTCGTCTTTGGATATTGGAAGAAGTCCCGATTGTAAGGTGTTATATTCTTCGTCTTTAAGTGAATACATATATTTTATTGCGTGGCAGTTGATAAAACCTTTTATGTAATTTGTTTCTGATAGTTTTATAGTGTCGGAGGTTTCTATCTGTTTTAAAGACGGAACATCGTGTGTTGTTGTGTCGGTGAATGTCGAAGGCTCATCGTAGCAGTCGGATACGCATGCAGTTTGGGTGGTAGCCAATCCTACTAATGATGAAAGGGTTAACAACAAGCCACCAAATTTCATTTTTTTATTAATCCAAAATGCAGATTTGCCTTTTGAGAGAAAAACTATAGTAGATACTATTGCAAATGCAATGCCCATAAGGATAAGTCCGATGGCTGCTAATGGTATTACTATTTTGTTCATTGTAGGTAATTTTTTGTTTTATTTTTAGCAAAAGTAAAAAAAAAAACTTCTCTAAAAAAAATATTAGAGAAGTTTTTTTAGGATTGTTTGAATTGTTATTTCAAACGTTCTTGTATTTTCTTGCTTTCTTCTTCAAATCCGGGTTTATTGAGCAATGCAAACATGTTTTTCTTGTATGCTTCAACGCCTGGTTGGTTAAACGGATTTACGCCCAATATGTATCCGCTTATTCCGCAAGCTTTTTCAAAGAAATAAATTAATTGTCCGAGATAGTATTCGTTGAGTTGAGGAATTTCTATCCTTATTTGAGGTACACCACCATCGAGGTGAGCAAGTTTTGTACCAAGTTCGGCTTGTTTGTTTACTTCGTCAACGCGTTTACCAGCCAAATAGTTGAGTTGGTCGAGGTTTTGTGCATCGGAAGGAATTTCTACTTTGTTATCGGGTTGGGCAATTGAAATAACAGTTTCGTAAAGTCCGCGAGTTCCTTCTTGGATAAATTGACCCATAGAATGTAAGTCGCTTGTGAAATCAACAGATGCAGGGAAAATACCTTTGCCTTCTTTTCCTTCGCTTTCGCCGTAAAGTTGTTTCCACCATTCGCTAAAATAGTGAAGTTTTGGATGGAAGTTTACGAGAATTTCAGTGCCGAAGTTTTTTCTATAAAGCAAGTTTCTAACAACAGCATAATGAGCAGGAACGTTTTCTTCAAACGATTTGCCTTTTGCTGACATTTCTTCCACTTTTGTTGCTCCTGCCAAAAGTTGTTTGATATCAAAGCCTGCCACAGCTATTGGGAATAAGCCAACTGGTGTAAGAACAGAAAATCTACCGCCAACGCTGTCGCCGATAACAAAAGTTTTGTAACCTTCGCTGTCTGCAAGTTTTCTAAGTGCGCCACGGCTTTTATCTGTTATTGCAACAATTCTGTTGGCGGCTTCTGCCTTACCGTATTTCTTTTCTATTTGAGCTTTCAAAAGTCTGAATGCTATGGCTGGTTCGGTTGTAGTACCGCTTTTAGAAATTACACAAAGGGCATATTCGCGGTTTTCTATGGCAGCCATTAGTTCGTAGATATAATCTTCTCCGATGTTTTGACCAGCAAAGATAACGAGTGGTTTGCCTTTTTGGATGTTCATTTGTGCAAATGAGTTGCTCAAAGCATCAATTACTGCTTTGGCTCCGAGATAACTTCCGCCAATGCCGATAACAACGAGAATTTCTATTTTTTGACGGAGTTCGGCTGCTTTTTGTTCTATTTCAGAAAGTTCTTGTGCCGAAATAATGTTTTTTACATCTGCCCAACCTAAAAAGTCGTTGCCGGGTAGAGTTTTGTCGTAAAGTGCAGCATTTTTTTCTAATGCAGTAGCTTGTAACGATTTGTAGTCGTTTTCAGATACAAAGCCAAACGCTTTGCTAATGTCAAGTTTTAAATCTTTCATAATTAGTATGATTGATGTGATTTTTTTTTTTTACTTTGTGCAAAGATAATAAAAAAAAAATTATTGAGATATTTTTTGTGTAAAACTTTTAGAAATATTCTTTGGTTTTATACAAAAGCTTTTTTTATTCGTTCTGTAATCTGATAGTTTTTTAGTCCGCCCCAGTCTGGAGCTACCACCATTTTGCGAGGAGATTCGCTTACAAAACGTTCAAAAATAATTTTGTTGTTTGTTAGTTTTATATATTCTATGCAAAAATTTATGTATTCGTCGGCAGTTGGAAGGTTGAATTTTTGTGGAAATGTTATAAAATCCTGTTCCATTTTTGTGCCTTTTATTATTTGTAGTTGGTGAAGTTTTAGAATTTTAACCGGCAAACTTGTCATTATCTTGGCTGTATTGAGCATCATTTTTTTTGTTTCGCATGGCAAATACATTATAAGGTGTGCGCACACTTCAAGATTATGTTTATTAGCTCGGATAATAGCGTCTTTTGCTTGTTCAAAACTATGACCTCTATTTATTGCCTTTAATGTCTGATTGTAGCACGATTCAACCCCAAGTTCCAAAACGGTGTAGTATTTTTTTGAGTAGTTTTCAAGTAGAGCGAGAACATTTTCATCAACACAGTCAGGTCTTGTTGCCACTGCCAATCCAACAACATCGTCGCGATTAAGAGCGGAGTTGAATATTTTTTCCAACTTTTCAACCTCAGCGTAAGTATTTGTGTAAGATTGAAAATAGGCGATGTATTTCTGTGCTTTGTATTTTTTAGAAAAAAAACTAATGCCTTCGTTGAGTTGTTCTTCTACTGTTTTTAAAGTTCCATAGTAGGGGCTGAAAGTTTTGTTATTGCAGTAAGAGCAACCGCCGATACCAATTTTACCGTCGCGATTTGGACAGCCAAATCCTGGATTAAGTGCTATTTTTTGAACTCTTTCTCCAAAGATATTCTTTATGTATGAGGCATAGTCGCGAAACATTTTAGAGATTTTTTAAAATGTTTTTTACCGTTGCTGGTCCGTTGTATATAAAACTTGTAAATAGTTCCACTAAACAAGCACCGGCTTCCATTTTTTCTCTTACATCGTCGGCATCAAAAATTCCTCCCACACCAACAATAGGAATTTCTCCGTTGGTTTTATTGTGTAAGTATCTTATAACTTCGGTGCTACGTTGCTTAACAGGTTTGCCGCTCATTCCTCCGTTTCCAAAAGATTCAATTTCTTCTTTTGAATAGTCTATACCTTCGCGAGAGATTGTGGTGTTAGTGGCAATAATTCCGCTAATTCCAGTTTCGCGAACAATTTCAACAATATCGTCAAGTTGCCCGTCTGTAAGGTCTGGTGCAATTTTTAGTAATATGGGTTTCTTAACATCAAATTTTTTGTTTTCGTCGGTTATGGCTGTAAGTAGTTTTTTCAGAGGTTCTTTGTTTTGTAGTTCGCGTAGGTTAGGAGTGTTGGGCGAACTGATGTTTATTGCAATATAATCAACATAGTCGTGTAATGCATCAAAATCTTTTAAATAGTCGTTCACAGCCAATTCGTTAGGTGTAACTTTGTTTTTTCCGATGTTGCCGCCAATGATAACTTTGCTGTATTTTTGTTTAATCTTTTTAACCATTTCTTCAACACCGTTATTATTGAATCCCATGCGGTTTATAAGTCCATTATTTCTTTTTAGTCTAAACAATCTTGGTTTAGGGTTACCTGGCTGGGGCAGGGGAGTAACAGTTCCAATTTCTACGAATCCGAATCCTAAAAAACTAAGCATGTCAATAGCTTCACCATCTTTATCAAGTCCAGCAGCAAGGCCGATAGGATTTGGAAATTTTATTCCAAAAACTTCACGTTCATATTTTTTATCCTTTTTTTGGTATAATAAACGAATTATAGGGTTGAAAATACGAATTACCTGAAAAAAATGCAAAATTTTAAAAGTAAAGGTATGAATCGTTTCTGGATTAATCTTAAATAAAATTGGTCTTATAATATGTTTGTACATAATAAAATTTTTTTTGAAAAATTTAATGCTGCAAATATAAGAATAGTTTTTTTGGGAAATATTGGTAAGAAGAAAAATTTAAAAAAAATTTTTGATGAAAAAAAATCGCTTTTTAGATTTTTATGAAACGTAAAATATTTAGAAAAAAGAGTTAATATATTTCAAACAATAACTCAAAATCCTTAAAACATCTTAACATCTTATAAGATTGTTTATTTTTATCAAAACCTAATCGAGATATTAAATTAAAAAATAAAATATAACTATCTGAAAATCAAGTATTTATATTTTATGATTATTTGAAAATTATCTTTGTCAAAAAAATGTGATTTAAAGAAAAATAAAGTTTTTAAAATATTTTGTATTATGTAAATATCTGAAAATCAATACGTTATTGATAAAATTACAATTGTTTATTTTCATATATTGCTGAAATACAATAAACTAAATAAAAAATCGTAAAAAAAATTTACAAAATAACAATCTGTATAAACAAAATTTTTTTCGACTTTTTCAGGTATGTTAACAATAATGTATCTTCAGAAACGGATGGTTTCCGAAATTAAATTTATATGAAAACAAAATTTTCTTTTGTAAATATTATTGGTTTACACAATTATTCGCCAGATGGAGAATAAAGAGTAAATGTTTTGTTTGAGTAAAACACAATTATTTTTTCAGGATTATTTTTTGTAATATCCACAGGTTGAGGTTGTTGAGGTTGAGTATTTTGGGCAACTTTTTTGTCGTTGTATTTTGGTTGAGTTACAATGTTATCGGTCTTGCTTTCAAAAATAATTTCTTTTTGTGTAGTTTGATTATTTTTGTTATAATCTTTTTTGGCATTTTGTTTGTTATCCAATGTATTATCGGATGTTTTTGCAACCGAAGGTTCTTGATTTTGTTTTTTTGAAATTTGGTTTTCGTAAACAATTGGCGAAGGTTCTGAAGTTTTTGTTCCAATTTCTGTGCTTGGAATTATTTGTTCTTCAATAGTTGGAGTTTCTGTATTTTCTGCAATATGAACTTCATTGTCTTTTCTACCAGATTTGTACATATTACCAGTTCCGAGAAGTAACCATGTTTCGTTGATGTCTGGATAGGCAACCAATATTTTTTGAACAATATCTAATGTTGGTTTGTTTCTGCCATTAAATATATGCGAAATGGTGGAACGTTGAACGCCTATCACTTCTGAAAACTTGGAAGCCGAGAGTTGTTCGTTGTCAATTATTTTTTGTATTCTATCTTTCATAAGTTTACAATCTTTAATTTTTAACGATATACAAATATAACAACAAATATTGACAAAACAAAACAAAATGAAACTTTTTTTAGAAAAAAAATGTTTGTTTACAAATGTTACATTTGTAAACAAAATAACAAAAATAATTAATGTGGTTTTTGGAAACAAGATTAAATCCCTTAAAAAAGTAGTTATATAATTTTGTAACTTTTTTAGTTTTGTCTAATTCACATTATTATGCTTAATATTGTAAACTTGGCTTAAAATATAGTATTGTTTACAATATTATATTTATTATTTGTTTAAATATCTTATTATCAGCATTTTTGGCATGTTTTATGTATTATTTTATGTGTAAAAAGTTATTTTATTGAAACATTTTTATTTTTTTTTACGTAAAATTAAGTAAATAAGGTGGATATTAAATTTTTTTATTACATTTGCGATTACAAAAAATAGGGGTATTTGGTATTTTAAGTAATTGTTTTATTAAAATATGTAAAATACTGGGTTTTAGATACTTAGCAACAAAAAAACGTCCTAAAAGTCTTAAATTTTAACATTAACTTAACAAATCAAGAAAATTTTCTTAACTAATACTTTAAATAACTTTTGTAAACATTTGGTTTTAAGAACTTTACATGTTATTGTTTACATAATGTTATTATAATACTCTTATATTGTTCTAAGCCACATCTGCTAATTTCTCGTGATTTGTTGTTAATTTTAAGTGTTATAAATTTTTATTATTTAAAAATATTTTGCTTTTGAATTTTATTTCTATTTTACTTTTTATATAAGATTTTTTTATTTGGATTAAATTTAATAATGTTTACAAATGTAAACTTGTAAACAAAATGTTTGTTTTGTTGATAAAAAGTATAATTCGATTTTTTACTTTTTTTACGTTTAAAATTTTGTTATATACTAATTTTTGTAAATGTATATTATTGTAAATTTTATTTTTGTTCAATAATGTTATTTGTTTTATTTTTATTTTTTTTGTATATGGTATTTTTGTTAATTCTTTATGTAAATTCTTTTTCCTTTTTTTATTATTTATGTATCCTTTTTTCACGTGAAAATGTTATACTTCATAGAGTTATGAAAATTTTCTTCCGTTTACATTTTTGCATTTGTATATTTTTTTTAATTATTATTTTTTTTCAATTTTCAATTTTCAATTTCAATTTCAAATTTTCCATTTTTAATTTCCATTTTAAATTTCAATTTTCAAATTTTCAATTTTCAATATCTGTTCATTACTACTGGTATTTTTGTCAGATGTGGTTTATATACATTTTTGTCTGAGGCGTTATTATGTATAGTTTACTTTTCCTATTTAATTTTGTTATTTTGGATATGGTAATTTGTTCTATTTATTTGTAGATTTATTTATTTTATAACTCATTGAATATAAGATATTTATATTTTATTTTTTATTTTTATTCCATTTTTCTGTCAGCAATGCACATTTTTGCTTTTTAATCTTAAAATATTGATTTTAAGTGATTTAATTGTGCTTTAATAACTTGATTTCTTTTGTTTATACTTTACATCTGTAAGGAATAAATAAAATATTAAAATTATTTTGAGTTATTAAAAATCTGTACGAATTTGATTTTTCTTTAATATTTCCGTTTTATTTTTGTGAATTTTTATAATTATGGAATGATTTTTGATTTATTTATGCTAAAATATTTAGCATTATTTAGTATTTTCCTTTGAGTAGATTTAATTTGTTTTGTCTAACTTTGTATATATGAAGTTAGACAAAATTTTGCTGTTCTTTACAAAATGTTATCTTTTAGTTTTTTAGCTTTTGGGATTATTTCAGTAAATATAAATTGTGTGTTTTTGTTTTTCTGTATTTTTTTTAATTTTACGGTTTAAAAACTAATATTGTAATGAAATATATATCTAAAAACTCGTTTGAAAAAAAATCGAATTCTAAATCTAATGGTAAGGATAGTAATTTAGATTTTGGTTTTAAGATTGAAGAATTTTTTACAAAAAATAAAAACTTTTTTTTGTATGGCACGTCAGCGTTGGCTTTATTTATTTCTTTTTTGTTATTTAATCCCGATGTATCTGTTGGGGGCGATGATAGTGCTTATATAAAATCGGCTTATAATTTTGCAAATGGAATTTCTTTTCCTACTTGGCAAGGTCCGTTTTATCCAATAGTATTGTCGCCATTTATAAAAATTGCTGGTGTTAATCTTATTTTACTTAAAATTCTTTCGGTTTTATTTTTTGTTGGGTCAATATTTTTAAGTTTTAAAATTTTTGAAAAAAATGGAGGATTGTTTAGTGCAGTAGTTTCGGCATTTGTTTCGGCGTTTTGTTTTACTCTTTGCACTTATGCAAGTACTACATATTCTGAACCATTGTTTATGTTTTTGCAAAGTGTTTATATCTTTTTTTTGTTGTGGCTTTTAAACAAGTTTGATTTTGAAGGCTCTGCTATTGGTTTTGTGGATAATTTTAAACGTTATGGTTCTTGGTTGGCATTGCTTGCGATGTTGACGTATATAATGTATCAAACTCGTAGTTTGGCAATTATTGTTATTCCGTTTACAATTGGAGTTTTGATATTGGATCGTCGTTACTTACAGGCATGTGTATATGTTTTGTTTTCGGCAGTTGCTCATTTTCTTAATTGGGCATATAGAAGTTTTGTGTGGAATGTTTCTTCTGTTAGTTTTTCTTCGCAGTTGGATAGTATTTTACTTGTTAATCCTTATAAGCCGCAAAATGGTTACGAAAATTTTGTTGGTTTTTGCAAACGTTTTTTAGACAATTCTCAACTATATTTTTCTAAACATTTTTTACAATTTTTGGGTTTTAAAAATGTAGACGATTTGTCGTATAATCCTTTTTCTGCTTTGTTTATATGGGCTGTTATTATAGTTTGCGGAATTTATGTATTTAAACACAATCGTAAACTTTTTTATTTGTTGGGTTATTTGGTGGCGATGATTGTTACTACATTTGTAATGATTCAAAAAATATGGGATCAAGAGCGTTTGATTATGATTTATTTTCCATTTATGGTAGGTCTTGTTTTTTATTGTCTTTGGGATAAGTTAAAAAAATCTAAGTTTGCAAAGTTTGTTGTTGGTTTAGCAGTTCTTATTTTTACTACTGTATCGGTTCAAACGTTAAAAAACGGAAATTTTGATGTTTCTGATAATTTTTCGTCAGGCGTTTATGCATCTTACACCGACGATTGGCGCAATTATATGTTGGCAAGTAAGTGGGCAGGAGAAAATCTTCCCGATTCGAGTAGGGTGCTTTGTCGTAAACCAGATATGTCGTGGATTGCGAGTGGTGGAAAAAATTTTTTTGTTGGGGTTAATAAACTTTATACTCGGCATAGCGATTCTATGAAACATTTTCTTTTTGATTCTTTGAAAGTTTCTCATTCAATTTTGGCTAACTTACGTCTTAATCCTTATAGAAAGGATGGCAGAACAATTACAACAGTAAAATATTCTTTGTCGGCTCTTACTGCCAAATATCCGTTTATGCTTAGGAATATGAAAACGTTTGGAACTGAGGAACCAGCGTTTGTATTTGCCTTTGATACTACTGCTAATCCACCGTTAGAAAATCTTGATTGTGCGGTTTATGTAAATCCAGAAAATCTTGGAGCATGGCAGTTTAAGATTGAAGGGCTTATTAGAAAAGGCGATTTTGATGGTGCTTTAAAACAAATAGACGAATGTGAAAAATTTAATTCTGGCAACAATACAGTTGGATTAATGCGAGCAGGATGTCTTATTTCAAAACACGATTATGATGGTGCAATTTTGCAACTTGATAAGATACTTGCCGCAAATCCAAAGGACGATATTGCGCTTCTTAATAAGTCGGTGGCATATTTTTATAAAACTAATTTTAAAGAGGCGAAAAAGTGGCTTGAAGAAGCAAAAAAATGTGGAGTACCAATGGATACTTATATGACATACGAACGGGATTTAAATTCACGGTTGTAATAGATTAAATGGTGTAAAAATGGAAACAGAAAATAAAGATGTTCGTACTCGTATGTACGAATATTTTGAAAACAATGCCAAATATCGCGACAAATGGATAAGTCGTAATAAGTTTTACCACAAAACCATAGAACAACAATACGCTTTTATGATACCTGAGGGTAGCAAAGTGCTTGATCTTGGATGTTCTACAGGCGATTTACTAAACAGCGTAAAACCAGTATACGGTATAGGTGTGGATTTTTCGCCATCGGTAGTAGAAATAGCAAAAAGTAAATATCCCAATTTAGAGTTTGTTGTGGCAGATGTTGAAGAATTTATCTGCCCATTTCAACCCGATTATGTAATTGTATCGGATCTTGTGGCGGCTCTTTGGGATATACAGAAATTTTTGTGTACACTTAGAAAATATTGTGGAGATTCTACAAAGGTAATAATTTCTACATACAATTATGGGTGGGAATCAATCCTAAAATTAGGCGAGTTGTTACACATAAAGCAAAGGCAACCATTGCAAAACTGGCTGTCGCAAAAAGACATCGAAAATCTTATGCATCTTGAGAATTTTGAAATTGTTAAAAACGACCGTAAACTTTTGTTACCAAAGTATGTTCCGTTTTTCAATTTTTTGTTCAACAAGATATTTGCAAATTTGCCGTTAGTTAACAAAGCTTGCCTTATCAATTTTGTAACGGTGCGTCCTGTGTTTAACAATCTATCCCAATATTCCGTAACAATTGTAGTGCCAGCTCGCAACGAACGCGGTAACATTGAAAACGCAATTTTACGTACTCCAGAGTTTTCGTTGCATCAAGAATTTATTTTTATAGAAGGCAATTCACAAGATGACACTTATGCAGAATGTCTTCGAGTAAAGCAAAAATATCCGCAAAAAGATATAAAAGTGATGCGACAATCGGGTAGGGGTAAGGGAAATGCTGTACGTGAAGCCTTTGCTACAGCCACAGGTGATATTCTTATGATACTTGATGCCGATTTAACCACACCGCCAGAAGATTTGCCAAAATTTTATGAAGCTATACGCAGTGGAAAATGTGATTTTGTAAATGGATGTAGGCTTGTTTATCCGATGGAAAAGCAAGCGATGCGATTTTTGAATTTTTTGGCCAACAAGTTTTTTGGTATGTTTTTTTCTTACTTGCTTGGGCAACCATTGAAAGATACACTTTGCGGTACAAAGGTTTTGTTTAAATCCGATTATCAAAAAATAGCGGCCAATAGGAGTTATTTTGGCGATTTTGATCCTTTTGGTGATTTCGATTTATTGTTTGGCGCGGCAAAACTAAATTTAAAAATTTTAGAAGTTATAGTTCGTTATCGCGATAGACAATATGGAACAACGCAAATTAGCCGTTTTAAGCACGGTTGGTTGTTGATGAGGATGAGTGCGTTTGCAGCCAAAAAACTAAAATTTAGGTAAGTTTATTGATGTGGTGTAGAATAAAAAATTTTTGTTTATTAGCATAATTGTTTTATATTTGGCGTAAAATATGGTAAGACTATTTTTTATATTGTTGATGCTTTTGGTGGCAGAAACAGTTTGGGCGCAAGATATGTTTGTTGTAGAATCAAACTATTATCCAAAAAACGACACTGTACTTGTTTATAAACCTAAAGGTTACGATAGCGATAGTATAAAATATTCTGCTGTGGTGTTACTTCATGGTTATGGCGGTAATTATAAACAATGGAGCAATATAACAGATTTGCAGCGTTATGCCGATATGTACAAAATGTTGATATTCTGTCCCGACGGTTTTTTTGAGTCGTGGTATATAGATAGTCCAGTAGATACAACATTAAAATACGAGAGTTTTTTTCGCAACGATTTTTTGCCACAGATGTTTAATCTTTACAATATCGACAGTAGCGAAGTTTTTATTACGGGTCTGAGTATGGGTGGACATGGTGCGTTATATTTGTTTATGAAAAACAATGAAGTGTTTAGAGCGGCTGGCAGTATGAGTGGAGTTTTGGATTTGAGATTTTCGTCGGTAGCAAATAAAAGTTTATCGAAGTTGCTTGGTCCAAAAGTTTCTGACAATCCTAATTGGGAAAAATATTCGTTGCATTATAATATTGTAACGTTAAAAAAAATAGGAAAACCGATAATAGTAGATTGTGGAAGTCAAGATTTTTTGATAAAAGTAAATAGGAGGTTTGCTACCAAGTGTAAAAATCTTGGTGTTGAGATTGTATTTTCGGAATCAGATGGAAAACATAACCGTGATTTCTGGAAACGTATGTTGCCAAACCAACTAATGTATTTCCACCAGTTTTGTAAAAAATAAAAAAATGAAAATAAAAGAAGCAAAATTCGTTATCAGCAATACAGACCCAGCAAAATGTCCTGCGCCAGAATTGCCAGAGTACGCTTTTGTTGGTAGGTCTAATGTTGGAAAATCGAGTTTAATAAATATGTTGTGCAATAACAATGGACTTGCCAAAACATCGTCAACTCCCGGTAAGACACAGTTGATAAACCATTTTCTAATAAATGGTGAATGGTATTTGGTAGATTTGCCGGGTTACGGATATGCTAAGATTGGCGAAAAACATGTTTTAAATTGGAAAAAGTTTACCCAAACATATCTCCAAAAGCGCGAGAACCTTATGTGTGTTTTTGTGCTTGTGGATATAAGGCACGAACCGTTAAAAAATGATACCGATTTTATGGAATATTTGGCAGTAAACGGAGTTCCATTTGTAATTGTGTTCACAAAGGCCGACAAACTATCACCAACGCAGATAAAGAAAAATGTAGAAAAATATAAGGCGGTTATGACAAAGACATGGGAAGAACTTCCGCAAATTTTTGTAACATCGTCAGAAAAAAAAATAGGTGGGCAAGAAATACTCGATTTTATAGAGCAGACCAACACCTTATTTGTAAAGTAAAAAATTGTTAAACCCAAAATAAAAAATGAGCGAAAATAAAATTTGGAATTCCACAATTGAATGTGCATCAGAAGATTATAAAAAGAACTTGCAATCGGAGCGGCTACGCGATACCGTTAGTCGCATATACCGAAATGTAGAGTTTTATAGAAAACGTATGCAAGAAGCTGGTATTTTGCCAGAAGACATTAAAACAATAGACGACATAGTCAAATTGCCGTTTACCGAAAAAACTGATTTGCGAGATAATTATCCATTTGGAGTTTTTGCATCGCCAATGAGCCAAATTGTACGCATACATGCATCGTCGGGAACAACTGGCAAACCAACCGTTGTGGGGCGCACAGCCAAAGACCTTGCTATATGGTCGGAATGTGTTGCTCGAGCCTTAACAATGTGCGGACTTGATAAAAATGACATTGTACAAGTAGGTTATGGCTACGGACTTTTTACAGGTGGGCTCGGTTTGCATTATGGAGTTGAAAAACTTGGCGCGGCAGTAATTCCGGCTTCTGGTGGCAACACTAAAAAACAAGTGCAACTTATTCATGACCTTGGTTCTACTGCATTGGCATGTACTCCGTCTTATGCGCTTTATATCGCTGACGCTGTTAAAGATGCAGGTTTTGACTCGCAGAAAGATTTAAAGTTAAGGGTTGGTATTTTTGGAGCAGAGCCATGGACAGAAGAAATGCGTTCTGATATACAGAAAAAACTAAACATAACGGCTCACGACATCTATGGTTTGAGTGAGGTAATGGGACCAGGTGTGGCTTGCGATTGTCAATGCCAAAATGGTTTGCATGTTTGCGAAGATTATTTTTATCCAGAAATTGTTAATCCCGAAACAGGCGAGCCTTTGCCACATGGACAGATTGGTGAACTTGTATTTACTTCTCTTGGTGTAGAAGGTATGCCGTTAATTAGATATAGAACACACGATTTATGTAAAATAATTCCAGGTAAATGTAGTTGTGGTCGTACAACTATAAGAATTTCTAAATTAATGGGACGTTGCGACGATATGCTCATCATTCGTGGTGTAAACGTTTTCCCGTCGCAGGTAGAAAGTGTATTGTTGTCTATGAGCGAAACCGAGCCACATTATATGCTTATAGTAGATCGCAAGGGAACGCTCGACACATTAACCATACAAGTAGAGGTTCAAGAGCAATTTTTTACCGACGACATGCGAGGATTGCAAAATCTCGAGAAAAAAATAAAGGCTAATATAGAAAGTGTACTGGCAATTTCTGTCAATGTACAACTTGTAGAGCCAAAATCAATACCACGTTGCGAAGGTAAAGCCAAGCGCGTAATCGACAATAGAAAACTTGTTTAACAATAATGTGGGGTGGCAACAAAAACAAATTTTTTAATGTTGCTCCACATCCTAAATATCAAAGACCATGAAAATAAAGCAACTTTCAGTTTTCCTTGAAAACAAAAAAGGGCGTTTAAGCGAAGTGTCAGACATACTTGGCGCAGCTCAGATAGATATGACGGCCTTTAGCATCGCCGATAGCAGCGACTTTGGAATATTAAGGGCAATAGTTTCCGATCCAGAAAAAGCGTTGGAAGCTTTAAAAGCCAAAAACTTTGCAGTTAGCCTTACTGAGGTGATAAGTCTTAGTTGTCCTGATACTCCCGGTGCGCTTGCAAAAATTTTAACAGTTCTCAACAAAGGAAGCGTTCAAATTGAATATATGTATGCGTTTTCGCTTGGCGATAGTGCGCAGATAATAATTCGTCCGGCCAGCATTCAGAATTGCGAGAACGCATTAAAAAATTATGGTTCAGAACTTCTCGAAGCCGATATAAGGTATAAAATCTAAAAGAAAACAATATTCCCCACTATAAATTATGGTGGGGATTATTTTTTATTCATTTTTTCAAAAAAACTTAAAACGGAACTTGTTTATTGATTAATTCTACTATCTCTATATTAGAAAAAAGGAATGTTTTTTGCAACTTTGTAAATAAATAATAAAAAACTTTTTTTTTACAATAAAAATAAGTATATTTGTGTGTTTTATAAAAACTTATTTATAAAGTGGAAAAAATATTAATAACGATAATAATATTTTTATTTTCAAACGTTTATTTACGTGCAGAAAATAATAAAGAAATAGATAGCTTGATACGTTTGGCAGTAAGCGCACAAGCCACAGAAAAAGCAGAGATTTACAATACAATATGTTGGAAATTAAGAAATTTTAAACCAGACCAAGCAATAGAGTTTGGAACAAAAGCCCTTGAATATGCAAAAAAAACAGGTCAAAAAGAACAGATTGTAAAATCATATAGTTTTATTGGTGTCTGTCATAGAAATCTCGGAAATTATACAGATGCTTTTGATTATTACCATTTCGGTTTAGAACGTGCATTAGAATACGATATAAAAGACCAAGTAGCTTATTCTTACATTAATCTTGGTAATCTTTATCTTTATCAGGAAGATTATTCAAAGGCAGAGGTAAACTTAAAAAAGGCACTTGACGTTGGCGAAGAAATTAAAGATTCAACCATAATGTCGTATTGTTACCTTAACCTTGGACGTGTTTTGCTCGGAAAAAATCAAACTATTATGGCAGAAGAATATTTAAAACGGGCAGTTGACATACGAAGAAAAACCAATCAGCCGATAAATCAAATAGCCACCGTTGTTAAGTATCTTGGCGATGTTGCCACAGTTAATGGCGATTATGAACAAGCTCTTAGGTATTATCTTGAGGCAGACATGGACGATTCTAAACTTCAAGATGTGGATCTTAAAGCCGATATTTACGAACATATTTCTACCTTGTATTTTAAAAAAGGAAACTATGATAGTGCCCTTTTTTATGGTAACAAAAGTTTGGCTGCAGCAAAGCATGTAGGTTCAAAATATAGAATCAAAAATGCTTACGATGTTATCGGTCAAGTATTTTATGAACTCAAAGATTATAAAAAAGCATCCGACAATTTTAAAAGTGAGTTAATATATAATGATAGTGTTTTTAATGAGCAACTAACCGAAAAACTATTTAATATAGAATATAAAGCAGAGCAATATAAAAAACAAAATGAGATAAATCTGCTAACCAAGGAAAAAAATTTGCAAAACATTAAGATAGCAGCATTGGGTATTGGTGTTGCTTTAATTTTGGTAATAGCTTTGCTATTATTGATAAACAACAAGAAAACAAAACGCACCAATCATCTTTTGCAGACGCAGAAAGATGAAATTGAGGCAAAGAACGTTGAAATATCCAATAACAGCAAAGAAATTGCTGCACAACGCGATAAACTTGAACGTCAAAACGAAAATCTTGAAAAACAAAGGCTAACGTTAATAAAGCAACAAAAGCAAATTACAGACTCCATCGCATACGCACAACGCATACAAGAGGCATTGCTACCATCAAACGATTCGTTAAAAAAATATTTTTCAGACTCTTTTGTGTTATATTGTCCTCGAGATGTAGTAAGTGGCGACTTTTATTGGATGTATAATGATGATACACATTTTACACTTGCTGTTGCCGATTGCACAGGGCACGGTGTTCCTGGTGCATTTATGAGTATGCTTGGAATTTCGGCACTCAACGAGATAGTTGGTCGCGGAAATGAACGTCGTTCTGAGGTAGTCCTCGAAGAATTACGTAACATGGTAAAAAGCCAAATGCATCAAAATATACAAACGTTTGACACTCCACGCGATGGAATGGATCTTGCTTTGATAATAGTAGATAAGCAAACAAATGAATTAGAATATTCGGGTGCAAATATTCCTTTGATTTATATACGCGGTGGCGAAGAATTTGTTTTAAAACCAAACCGCAATCCAATAGGCGTTTATATTAAGGAACGTCCGTTTACATCGCAAAAGTTACAATTGCAAAAAGGCGATAAAATATATATGTCGAGCGATGGTTACGCATCACAATTTGGTGGAGAGCAACGCATGAAATTAAAACTTTTTGGATTTAGAGATATGCTTTTGCGTTATCATCATCTACCAATGGCACAACAATCTGATGAACTTAAAAAAGCCTTTTACGAATGGAAAGGCGATTCAATACAGATTGATGATATTTTGGTTGTGGGCATGGAAGTTTAAAAAAATGGAAAAGATAGCGTTAGATATACACCGCAAAATTTTAATCCCAACAGATTATTCGCCAGCTTGTAACAATGCGGTTGCATATGGAATGGAGTTTTGTAGGATTTATGGTTGTTCTGCAGAAGTTTTTCATGTTTCGGTGGGGGAGGACGACAAAGCAGATTCCAGTTCTTTTACGTCCAGAACAATTAGTTATTATAAAGACAAATACGGAATAGATACAGATTTTGTGGTTACTAAAGGCTCTGTAACTCAGCGAATAGCCAACGAAACATTGGTGAGTGTGTTTGGGTTTGTGGTACTTGGTACACCAGGAAATAATGGATTTCAGAGATTGACAGGAAGTTATGCTGCAAAAATAATAGATCTTGTTAGTGCGCCAGTTATTGTGGTACAGAACAAAAGTTTCAAAAAAATAGAAAACATAGTGCTGGCCTTGTCGTCTGATGTAGAAAAAATAGATGGTGGAAAAATTGCTGCAGTGGTCAATTTTTTTGAGGCCAATGTACATATAATGTATTCTGATGAAAAAGTTGTTGGTCTTAGAAATATGGACAAGTTGGTTAGCAGCAAGAATATTAGGTATAAAAAAATTTCGCCATCAATAAATTCTGTTTTGCAAGCATTAAATTATTGTCGTGATATTGATGCCGATTTGCTTATCTCAGTTTCAACGGCAAGTAGTAGTCAAAGTTTGCGCAATGAGCAATTGGTTTTTAATGTTATGCAAATGCCCGTAATGTGTTTGAGCATATAAAATAACAACTCAAAAATATCAAAAAAACACTAAAATGACAAAAGAGCAGATAGCCAAACAGATAAATATTCTAAGGCAACAACTCGAACAAGCAAATTATAAATATTACGTTTTGGCACAACCAGAACTTTCGGATTATGAGTTTGATCAAAAACTAAAGGAATTACAACAATTAGAAACTGAAAATCCTGAGTTTTTTGACCAAAATAGTCCAACACAACGTGTAGGAAGTGATGTAAATCAGGAGTTTACACAAGTGTTTCATAAATATCCTATGTTATCGCTTGGCAATACTTATAGTAAAGGCGAACTTGAAGATTTTGATTTGAGGGTAAAAAAAATTGTAGGTGATAATTATTGTTATGATTGTGAATTAAAATTTGACGGTACAAGTATTTCGTTGACATATCGTAATGGTATGTTGGTTAGTGCAGTAACTCGTGGCGACGGAGTAAAAGGCGATGACGTTACAACCAATGTAAGAACAATAAAAAGTATTCCTTTAAAATTAAACCAAAATATAAATAATCCGTGGCCAAATGAATTTGAGATTCGCGGCGAGATTCTTATGCCACATTCTTCTTTTGAAAGGCTCAATGTCGAGCGTACCGAAATAGGAGAGATGCCATTTGCTAATCCTCGAAACGCAGCCGCTGGCTCTTTAAAAACACAAAATTCTGCAATAGTTGCAAAACGTGGATTGGATTGTTATCTTTATTACCTACTTATGGATAAATTACCTACTGATTCGCATTTTCAAAATATGGATATTGCACGCAGTTGGGGTTTTAAAGTATCGCAACATACACGCAAGGCAGAAAATATTGAAGAAGTTTGGGATTTTATAAACTATTGGGATAAAGAACGTTACAATCTTCCTTATGATATTGATGGCATTGTAATAAAAATAGATTCGATGCAGATGCGTCAAACTCTTGGTTACACTGCCAAAACTCCGCGTTGGGCTATTGCCTACAAATTTAAAGCAGAAGAAGCTGCATCACCTTTGTTATCAATAGATTATCAAGTAGGGCGCACGGGTGTAATTACGCCTGTGGCTAATCTTGCGCCTGTTGCATTGGCAGGAACAATGGTAAAACGTGCCACATTACACAACGCCGATATAATTAAAGCACTTGATTTGCACGAGGGTGATACCGTTTTTATTGAAAAAGGCGGCGAAATTATTCCAAAAATTACGCGTGTTAACTTAGCTTTGCGTCCAAAAGATGCAAAGTCGATACATTATATCGAAAATTGTCCTGTGTGTGGTGCTAAACTTGTTAGAAATCAAGGCGAAGCTGGGCATTATTGTCCTAACTATCGCAATTGTCCACCACAGATAAAAGGAAAAATTATCCATTTTGTAACACGTAAGGCGATGAACATCAATTGTGGTGAGGCAACAGTGGAATTGCTTTACAATCAAAATCTTGTAAAAAACTATGCAGATCTTTATATGTTGACGGTAGAGCAAGTAGAAAAGTTGGAAAGATTTGCAAAAAAATCGGCAGAAAACTTTGTTAAAAGTATAAATGATTCAAAATCAGTCCCTTTTGAACGTGTACTTTATGCACTTGGAATACGTTATGTTGGAGAGCAGGCAGCAAAGTCACTTGCTTTTACATTTGGTTCAATAGACAATATCAAAAATGCTGATGTACAACAGATTTCGCAAACAGATGATATAGGAGAGGTTATTGCAAAAAGTGTTTATGATTGGATGCACGACCCCGAAAATTTGCAGATTGTAGACCGATTGAAAGAATATGGTCTAAAATTTACCGCTGAAGTTGTAGATAATAGGTCTAAATCTGACAAACTATCGGGATTAAGTATTATAGTAACAGGAAGTTTTGCAACGCCACAACGTCGTTCAGAACTTGAAGAAATTGTTAAAGCAAATGGTGCTAAATTGCAAAGTTCGGTTAATGCAAAAACATCTTTTATAGTAGCAGGCGAAAAACCAGGAGGCTCAAAAATAGAAAAAGCAAACAAACTTGGTATCAAAATTATTACAGAACAAGAGTTTTTGGATATGTTATAACTTAAAAATTTAAAATTTTTAGTTTAGATATAAGGTTGTAAATATCTGATAATTAATAATTTATTTGTTTATACTAAAAAAAACATCAAAAAGATTAAAAAAAGTTTGTGAAAAAAAAAAAAAATGTCTTACTTTGCAGTCTGAAAAATAAATAGACTAAACGAAAAAACGAAATAGAAAATGTCACGTAAATGCGAATTGACTGGAAAGAGTATTTTAAGAGGAAATAATGTTTCCCACTCTAACAGGAAAACAAAACGAGTTTTTCAACCAAACTTGCAGTTGAAAAAATTTTATCTTGAAGAAGAAGACCGTTGGATTACATTAAAAGTATCTACATCGGCTATTCGTAACATCAGCAAAAAGGGTTTAAAAGCCTGTTTAGATGAAGCCGTTGAAAAGGGGTTAATTCTTGGTTATTAATGATTTAAATTTTTTTTAAGCAAATCAAAAATGGCAAAAAATAAAAATAGAGTGCAAGTTATTTTGGAATGCACCGAGCAAAGAGAATCTGGTGTATCAGGTATTTCTCGTTATATCACAACAAAAAATAAGAAAAATACTTCTGGACGTTTGGAATTAAAAAAATATAATCCATACTTGAAGAAATACACTATTCATCGTGAAATAAAATAAAATAGAATAGAAAATGGCAAAGAAAGTAGTTGCAACCCTTAAAAAAGAAGAAGACGCATCAAAAGCGTTGACAAAGGTTGTTAAAATGGTAAAGTCGGCCAAAACAGGAGCTTTTGTTTTCAAAGAAGCTATTGTACCTCAAGCTGACGCTAAAGAAATTTTGAAAAACATGAAATAATATGTTTCGTGTTTTTGTTAATTGCGCAATAACAAAGAGCCGGTGCTGATAGCGTCGGCTTTTTGTTTATAGTATAAGAAAGATTACTTTTGTTTTTTGTAAAAAAATTAGTTAGAAAAATATTTGAAGAAAGTAAAGTAAAAAAACAAGTTAATTTTTTTGTCTAATTGTTTTTTTTAATAAATTTACAGCCAATACATTATAAGTAGCGATATAGATTGTTGATTTTTTTTGCAAAAAAATCTATATTGTTAGTGTAATTTATTGATTAATACTAATTTACAAATCATAAGATGGGTATTTTCGGATTTTTTTCAAAGGAGAAAAAAGAAAGTTTAAACTCCGGGCTTGCAAAAACCAAGGAAAGTGTATTTAAAAAACTTTCGCGAGCTGTTGTTGGCAAATCTAAGGTTGACGATGAAGTGCTTGATAATTTGGAAGATGCACTAATTACATCTGATGTTGGTGTTGCTACAACAGTTAAAATTATTGAAAGATTGCAAGATAGGGTGGCAGAAGATAAGTATCTCAATACTTCTGAACTAAATAAAATTTTGAAGGAAGTTGTTATTTCTTTATTAAACGAAAACACCGAAAATAATTTTTCTGATAGCATAACCACGTCAGATGGAAGCCCGTATGTTATTATGGTTGTTGGGGTTAATGGAGCTGGAAAAACTACTACTATTGGCAAACTTGCCCATCAATTTAAGGCTGCTGGGAAAAAAGTTTATCTTGGTGCAGCTGATACTTTTCGAGCTGCAGCAATAGAGCAACTTGAAGTGTGGGCTCAGCGAGTTGATGTTCCAATTGTAAAGCAAGCTATGGGCGCGGATCCTGCCTCTGTCGCTTTTGATACGCTTAATTCTGCCGTGGCCAATAAGGCTGATGTTGTGATTATCGACACTGCTGGTAGGCTTCATAATAAAGTTAATCTAATGAATGAGTTGTCGAAAATAAAACGTGTTATGGCAAAAGTTATACCCGATGCGCCACACGAAGTTCTTTTGGTTTTGGATGGAAGCACGGGGCAAAATGCTTTTGAACAAGCCAAACAGTTTACTCAAAGCACGCAAGTTTCTGCTATTGCCCTTACAAAACTTGATGGAACGGCAAAGGGTGGGGTAGTGCTTGGTATTAGCGACCAATTTAAAATTCCTGTTAAATATATTGGTATAGGTGAAAAAATTACTGATTTACAATTGTTTGATAAAGAACAATTTGTGGATTCTCTTTTCACGTTAGAATAAAAGATGCCCAAAAAAATTAAGGTTTATTTTGCTCCGTTACAAGGTTTTACTGATGCTGTTTATCGTAAAACGCATGGAGATTTTTTTAGTGGTGTGAATTTTTATTTCGCGCCATTTGTTTCTATGGACAATATAAAATCGGGGCATATAAAAAAATATAATTATAATGCTAACGAAATTCCGCAAATAATAGTTTCTGATAGCGAAAGTTGTAAGATTCTTGTTGATTTGTTAATAGAAAAAGGTTTTAAAAATATTGATATAAATTTTGGTTGTCCGTTTGTTTTACAAACAAAAAAATTTAGGGGCAGTGGTATTTTGCCTTATCCTGAACGTGTTAGCCAAGTTTTTAAAACAATAGAAAATTATTCCGATGTAAATTTTTCTTTAAAAATGCGATTGGGGCTTAAAGATGATTCTGAATGCCTTAATTTAGTTTCTTTAATAAATTCGTCGCCAATTAAAACCGTAACTATTCACCCACGCACTGGTGTTCAGCAATATTTGGGTGTTGTTGACAATAAGATGTTTGAAATTTTTACTTCAAAACTTATTGGCAAAAATATTGTTTTTAATGGTGATATTTCTACGGCGCAAGATATTGAAAACCTTATAAATTCATACCCCTTTTTGTCGGCAGTGATGTGTGGTCGTGGATTGTTGAAAAATCCAGCATTGGCAGATGTCTATAAAAGCGATGAGAACGATGAAAATGTTATTAAAAATAAATTTTTAGAGTTTAATAATGCTTTGATTTATAATTATTTAGAAGAATTTTCGGGTAATGTTAATTCCACATTGGTAAAGCTTAAGTCTTTTTGGGATTATTTTTTGCCAACCACCGATGTTAAGGTTTTGAAAAAGATAAAAAAAAGTAATGCTATAGAAGAATATCGCGTTTTTTCTACTATAGCAATCAACAATTTTAAGGTTGGTTTATAGAAAGCTTTTTTTATTTAAGTGTGCAGTAATCTTGTTTGTATTCTACCAATTGTTTTATTTGAGGATTTTCTGAGCAGGAAATACAATTTTTATTTGGTTTTATTTTTATAATATTGAAAACCATCGATTTAGCATCAAAAGTTAATAATCTGTTGGTTAAAAGTTCACCAGTATTTGTAACATATTTTAATGCTTCGGCGGCTTGTATTGTTCCGAGCATACCAGGTATTGCGCCAAGTATTCCTGCTTCGGCACAAGTTGTTGCTTTTTCTGGAGGTTGACTAAATATGCAACGATAACATGCTGTGCCAGGAAGATGTGTAAATGTTTGACCTTGAAATCTTAAAATTCCTCCGTGTGAAAACGGTTTGCCAGCCATAACGCACGCATCGTTGATAAGGTATTTTACGGGAAAATTGTCTGTTCCATCAATTATAAAATCATAATTTTTTATAATATCTAATGCGTTTTCGGCAGTTAGTCTTCCTTGATGTATAATGGTTTTTATATCAGGATTTAAATTTTTAATTTTTTCGGCAGCACTTTCGGTTTTTGGTTTGTCTAAGTCGTTGGTAGAGTGTATAATTTGGCGTTGTAAATTTGTAAGATCTACGGTGTCGCCATCAATAAGACCAATTGTACCTATGCCTGCAGCAGCAAGATATAGTGCAGCAGGTGAACCAAGCCCTCCAAGCCCTACAATTAGAATTTTTGCGTTTAATATTTTTTCTTGTCCAATAATTCCAATTTCGGGTAATAAGATATGGCGGCTATATCTTGTTATTTTTTCTTCGCTAAAATCTATCATAAAAAATTATAATTTTTTTTTTTTTGCAAAAATATATCAAAAAAATAAAAAGCAGCAATAATTTTTATTAAAAAATAAATATATTTGGCAATAATTATGGTTTAAAATTACATTTTTTGGATGTATTTGAAATGTTTTTTATATGATGAATATTTTTCTATACTTGATATTAATTACAAACAATTAAATTTTTTTGCTATGAAAAGATATAAAAAAATATTATTTGGGGGATTAGTTGCCGTTGTGGGGGCATTTAGTGTAGTTTCTTGCGATGATGGAGAAGATGAAGATGGCGGAGTAGTTACTCAAGACACTCAACAAACTGATAATCCGTTGGTTTCTGATGGCGAAAATAGTTCTTCTACAGAACTTCAAGGTGTTTCTGGCGATTTTGCAAAGGAGATTACCGCTGCGTTTGATTATATCAATAAGATACGTCAAAACCCATCGGCTTATAGTTCTGAATTGGGTGTAGATTTGAGTTATGTTGAAGAGCGACCTGCCTTAAATTGGAACGAAAATCTTGCAAAGGCTGCTCAAGCAAAGGCTGAAGACATGGCTGCTAACAATTATTTTTCGCATACCGACCTTCAAGGTTATGGTATGAATATTAAAATTAATGAAGCTGGATATACATTAGAAAGTAGTTGGTATTCAGATGTTTCCGCCAATTATTTTGAGAATATTTCAGCTGGAATAGGCACTGGTCTTGGTGTGGTTAAACAGCTTGTTGTTGACGCGGGAACCAATCCACCTGGACATCGCAACTCGCTTTTGGGAATTGGTGATTTTTATTCTGGCAACGTTGACATAGGTATTGGCGTAGGGTATAATAGTAACTCCACTTATAAATATTATTGGAGCATTCTTGTAGCTCGACATAGTTGGTAAAAACTATTAAAACAAAAAAATCCGAACTAAAAAAGTCCGGATTTTTTTTGTTACCTTTTCTGCTGTATATTTTCTTCGATTTTACTATCCTTGTTGGACGTGTAGAAATTAGTTTTCCATGTGCGGCTATTTCGCGTTCACGGTCTGCTTTTTTTACAGCTTTCAGATATTTTTCTGAGGCTGATTGTTTTTTATCTTTTGTCATAATTCTATATTCTTTTGGTTTAACAACGCAAAATTAAGTGTTTTTATTATGCTTTTTGCAAAAAAGATTGACAAAAAAAATTTGTTTTTAAGTTTGAAAAAATTAGTTTTGCTTTTGCCTTTGTTGGCTTTTATTAACGTTCCATGCCGTTTTGGGGCGTTAAATATGTAATTTTTAACCCAAGAATAAAAAAATATATGCAAGCCAAGAATACAATTTTGCAAGACTTTTTGACCGAAGTGTCAAGCAAAAATTTTCCAGATGACTGTGATTTACCCGCATTTTTTGCTGTAGTTGGCAAAACATTTGAAAAGTTTTTTGGATGTGGTATAACTATTTGTTACAAAGGAGTTTGTTATCCAGAACGAGAATTTAATGCTACCAGTTGTCAAGAGTATCGGCTCAATGCTTTCGACAATGTTATGTTGCAAGTTGACAAAACTATAGCATTGGCGAATATTGGTTTTGGAGATGGCCTTTTGTTTGACAAGATGGTTTATTGTTTGCTAAAACTTGTTAAGCAACAGACACTTGCTCATGAAATTGTAGAACTTAAACACGATAAGTTGGAACGTGTTAAGGAGCTTGGTAGCATACGTCAAGCCGCCATTTTGCTTGGTCATCAAACCGATGATGGAATTTATCCTGCTCTTAGGCAGATTTGCGATTCAATTCCTAATGCTTTTCAGTATCCGCAATATGTTTCTGCAAGGATTGTTTTTAATGGCAAAGTATTTAAGACACATGGTTTTGAGCCTGTAGGACGTGGTCTTAAAAAAAGTTTTTCTGGGGCTGACGGCATAGAAGGAAGTATTGAGGTATATTATACCAAAAAGTTTCCCGATATGCCAGGTGGCGATGGTCCTTTTTTGCCCGAAGAACATTATTTGTTGCAAAATCTTGCCGTTCTTATTGCTGGAGCAGCATCGATGGATGGATTAAAAAAACTTCAGCATTATTACAAAAAGCGTGTCAAAGAGTTATCGGTAATTAATCAAACCACTTGCATTATTAAACATGGGCGCGAAGTAGATTATACACTTCAAGAAATATGTCGGTTGTTACCTTCCGCCATGCAATATTCAGATTATTGTTGTGCCCGCATAAGGTTTGAGGGCAAAGAATATACAACTGATAATTTTGAAGCTACACACCGTACTATTAAAGAACAGTTTGTTACCATCGACAGCAATAAAGGTGAAATTGAAGTGTTTTATACTCAAGACTTTCCTCGAGAAGACGAAGGACCTTTTCTTATTGACGAAAGAAAGTTACTTGTTAATGTGGCAAGGCTCGTTACTGGCTTTGTTGACGATGCAAAGGGACGTGAGATAATGCACAAAACAGCTGGAATTTTTCAAAGTGAAAAAAGAGAAGAAAACTATAGACGTTCGCTTGTAAATAATCGTAAGCCGCTTCAGACTTATTTCAACCGTCAGATGATAGATAAATATATCTACATGGACATGATGAAATATAAGATTAAGCATGTTTTGTTTGTTGCCACGCTATATGATGCATTTATTCTTGAAAATGAGGACTCATTTTTTGAAAAGTTTTTGGGTGATGTTCATCAGTTTAGTCTTTATACGTTGCCGCGTATCACTGGTGTAAGCAGTGCGGAGGAGGCTATAGAAGCAATGTCTAATACCAATATTGATATGGTAATAATTATGCCAGGGTTGGACGATAAAACACCAGTGGAACTTAGTCGCCAACTTAAAGCGATTGATAACACAGTGCCTATTTACTTGTTGCTTAATAAAAAGGAAGAGGTTAAACATTACGAAAAAATATCTGAAACTTTTAGTAGCATAGATAAAACTTTTGTGTGGAACGGAGATTCAAACATATTTTTCACCATTGTAAAAACACGCGAAGATAGTGTAAATGTGGAAAATGACACTCAAATAGGACTTGTGCGCGTTATTCTTCTTATAGAAGACTCACCTTTATATTATTCTAAGTATTTGGAAATGCTATATTCCATTGTGTTTGGACAGACACAAAAAATACTTCCCGAAGTGGAGAAAAACGAGCTTGATAAAATTGTTAAAATCCGTTCGAGACCTAAGATTTTGCATGCACGTAATTACGAAGAAGCTGTTGCTATTTTTAACAAATATAAAGACTACCTAATGTGTGTTGTTTCTGACATGGAATTTGATTGGGGCGGAAAACCCGACAAAGCTGCAGGTCTAAAATTTGTAACCTATATGCGTAGTCAAGTATATACTGTGCCTGTAATTTTGCAGAGCAACGAACAACTCAAAGATTTGAAAAAATATGGTGCAGATATTTATAAGCATGAAAAACTCTTTTTTGTTAACAAAAATAGTGAGTCGCTTTTAGACGAACTAAAGCGTTATCTTATAAAATATCTTGGTTTTGGCGATTTTGTATTTCGTAGCAAAAGTGGCGAAAACCTTGGAACAGCACATTCGTTGCGCGAGTTTGAAACAATGCTTAAAGAAATGCCTGATGAATCTATCTATCGGCATGCGGTAAAAAATCAGTTTTCTATTTGGCTAATGGCACGTGGCGAGATACAGTTGGCAAAGCACATCAACTCAGTGAAAATAAATAATATAGCTGAAGTTTCGGTGCAACGTCCAAAAATAATAAAAGCCATAAATGACTATCGTACCGACAAAAAACGTGGAAAAATACTCCGTTTTGACGAAACTTCTTCTATTGACGAGCGCAATATCATTACACTTGCCCAAGGCTCTTTAGGAGGCAAAGGACGTGGTTGCGCATTTATTGATACACTCATCTACAATCTTGAGGCAAAAAAACTTGAACAACGTATCAACATACTTGCTCCTGTAACGGTAATTATTGGAACTGACGAGTTTAAAAATTTTATATCACAAAATGATTTGTTGTCAAAAGTTTTTGATAAGTCGTTGCCGTTTGAGAAACTTCGCGAACTTTTTTACAACGGACAACTTAGCGATACAATAATTGATAGGCTTAGGACAATAATAAGTCAAACCGACAAACCGTTGGCTATAAGGTCGTCGAGTACATCGGAAGATTCATTAAGTCAGCCATTTGCGGGAGTTTTCGATACTTATATAATTCCCAATGGTGGCAACAAAGAACAAACACTTAGCCTTGTGTGTAATGCCATAAAGTTGATATATGCTTCGGTTTATAGCGACACTGCACGTAATTATTATAATGCCGTGCAACACAATATTGAAGAGGAAAAGATGGCTGTTGTAATACAAGAAGTAGTTGGTAGTCGTTTTGGCGATTATTACTATCCGCACATTAGTGGGGTTGCGCAGTCTTATAATTTTTATCCTGTGGCCGACATGAAACCCGAAGAAGGCTATGCGGTAGCAGGTTTGGGTCTTGGTTGTTATGTAGTTGGTGGTTGGCCAGCTTACAGATTTTCGCCAAAATATCCTTCTGTTAGTATGTACACTGTTAATGATTTGTTAAAATCCACACAAACAAAGTTTTATGCTTTGGATTGTAGTCGTCGTGATATAGATTTATTAAAAAATGGTGAACTTGCTGCTCTTGAATTGCTTGATGTTTATAAAGCTGAAAAACATGGTTCGTTGAAACATTTGGCATCTGTTTATGACTACGACAATGATACTATTTCTGCGGGACTTGACAAACCCGGAGCACGAATTGTTAATTTTGCCGATGTACTTCAATATAATTATTTCCCACTTGCCGAAACAATTGATACTATCCTCAATGCAGTGAAAGATGCTTTTGGATCGCCTGTAGAAATAGAATATGCAGTAAATTTAAATAAGGCAGCCAACGGTTTGCCATCGTTTTACCTTTTGCAGATAAAACCTATGGTGAGTGCGTTTTTAAAATCAGACTCCAATCCAGAAAGTTTTAATAAGGAGGATATGTTGCTATATACAGATCAAAGTCTTGGTAATGGCGAAATTGATACCATCGACGATGTGATATATGTTGACGAAAGTAAGTTTTCTAAACTCGAAACAGTGGAGATGGCAAAAGAAATAGACTATCTAAATAGTGTATTGCAACAAGAAAAACGTAAGTATGTGCTTATAGGTCCGGGACGTTGGGGCAGTAGTGATAGGTTTTTGGGCATTCCTGTGGTATGGGCACAGATTACCAATGCTGCCGTAATTGTGGAAACGAGTTTGGAAAATTATCCGCTTGATTTTTCGCATGGTTCGCACTTTTTTCACAATATAACATCAATGAACATTGGATATTTTGCTGTAAAAAACCATTCTAAGACTTGTTTTGTACGTCGAGATTTGCTTGAAGGCTTACCAATATTGCATCAAACTCAGTATTTTAAACATGTTAGGTTTAATAAGCCTTTTAAGATAATAATGAATGGGCGAGAGAATAAGGCAGCTATTGTTTTGGCAAATTAGCATATTTAGGGATAATTGACGAAATGAAATTTTAGTTTTTTAACATAAAAAATTGCAAAATAAAAAATATTTAATCGATATTTGCATTGTAAAATTTAACAAAAATATAACCTTGTAGTAAAATGGAAGAAAAATTCAAAATACTTTTTGTTTGTCTTGGTAATATATGTCGGTCTCCAGCTGCCGAAACTATTATGCGCAAGGTAGTTGAGGATAATGGCTATTCCGACAAAATATCTGTTTCGTCGTGTGGATTAATTGATTATCATGAGGGATACCCTGCCGATAGTAGAATGATTTCTGCAGCAGAAAAACGTGGTTATATTATAACCCATTCTGCAAGAAAAATTGCTGTGGAAGATTTTTCTCGTTACGATTTGATTGTTGGTATGGATAGTAAGAATATTACTCGGCTTCAAGGCATGTGTCCGCGCGAGGGCATGATGATAACAAAAATTATCTCTGTGGCTCAGTTTTTTGAAAAATATTCTGATAAAACATACGTTCCTGATCCTTATTATGGAACAGAAGGGGATTTTAATTATGCGTTAGATCTTTTAGAAGATGCTTGCAATGGAATTTTAAAATATGTAAGGGAAAAAAGAAATTTTTAAAAATAATTATTAATTGTTAGCATCAATCAAACATTTTAGTATTCCATGCGATAAACTTTCTGTATGTTAGGCAATTCTTTTACTGCAGCGCAGATGTCGTCAATGATTTCTGCAGTGCAGTAAATTTTTATTGTAAGTCCAAATGTGTTGTTGGAATCATCGGTTGTTAAGTCCATACACTTTATTTTTGTTTGCTTTTTGTCTAAAACGTCCATTATGTTTTGGATTATTCTTTTTTTATAGTTGCCTTCAATTTTAATATTTGCAGGAGCAGGTCTAACGTTGTCTTTCCAAATTACTTTGGTTATGTGTTTGCCATCGGTGGCGGAGTATCTTATAGCCTCCTTGCAATCGCGTTTGTGTATGTATATTACACCGTCGTCGTCTTTTATAGCCACGGCATCGTCGCCAGGAACGGGGTTACAACAATGTGCTATTATGTAGTCGTCGTCTGAGTTAATTTCGAGTGGTGTTTTGTTGCTAATTTCTTGTTGTGGTTTGCTATATATTTTTTTGTAAACCCAGTTTTCAGAAGTAGAAGATTTGAGATTTTTTATGTGAGCAATTTCTTTGGCGTGTTCGTCTTTTATTTTTTGAGCCAATGCCATCACTTTGTCGATGTCGATTTTCTTTTGGGATATTTGTATATAGAAATCTTCGGAATTTTTACATGCAAAATGTGATACTAATTTTGGGATAATGGCGAGCGATTGCATTTTGTATGCGAAGAATTTGTTGTGTAATATTTTTTCGCCAGTGGCTCTTGCAGTGTTGATGTCTTCTTTAAAAAACTCGTTGAGCATATTAATTGCTTCTTCGGTGGTTACCCAATTGAGCCATTCTATTTTTGGTGTTTCGCAAGGAGAAGTTAGTATTTCGTTTACGATGTCGCCATTTTTTAGTTTAGCGTTAAGTTGTTGAAGGCAACCGTTAACATAAGCTCCTATGCTGTGCATTGCTTCTTCTGGTGAGTTTTTTATTGCAAAGTCTAAAACTGTGGTTTCGTTAGGAAGTGTTATTATTTTATCTCTGTTGTTAAAGACATATATTCTGTTTGGTTCGGTTTTTTCGCTTAACCTTCGCATCATGTTTTCTATTGATACGTTGGGTGCATCGGATATGGTGTTGTTTAGTTCGTCCATTCCTGTCCATTCGCTTTTAACAGGCGAAAATCCTTTGTGTGCTACTATGTCGTTGTGGTTGGTTATTATTTCAATTTCAACCCATTGTCCTTCGTGTTTTATCCTAAAAACAAGTGCTGAAAATCCGTTGCTTTTGGGTGTGGTTAAATAGTCTTTTTTGCTGCCCGGTTTTTCTATTAGATTTTTTATTATTCTCGAATATATTAAGTAATGTTGGTCTATAATGTCTATATCGGGTGTTCTTGTTGGTGTAAAGCAAATTTTTATGCTTTCAAAACTATCGTACTCGGCCATGGTGTAGCCCGATTTTTTCATTTGCGTATATGCGCTGTAGAGCGATTTTTCTTCGGTATATATTTTAAAGGTGTATGGACAATCGATTAATACTTTTAGGAGTTTTAGTTTTAGGTCTGAATAAAATTTGTCGCGTTCATTTTTGGTTTGTATTCTTTGTTTTTGCATTTCTGCATACTTATCTTTGTACGTGTATTTAAAACTTAAATCTTCGAGTTCTTTTCTAAGATCATCCATGCCGAGTATGCCTGCAATTGGTACAAAAAAAGTTAGGTTTTCGTTTGATTTTGTGTTTTGTACGTTTTCCAACATGCCTTCCATTGTTCGCATATTGTGTAGTCGGTCGGATAGTTTTATGAATGTTACCCTGTAGTCTGACAATGTGTTGATGAGCATATTTCTAAAGGTTTCTGCCTGTTCGCTTTTTTTGCTAAACATCTTTGCTACCTTGGTAACTTTTGTTACACCATCTACTATTATGCCAACTTGTTGTCCAAAATGTTCGGTTATATATTCTATTCCGTATGAAGTGTCTTCCACTACGTCGTGTAAAAGAGCGGCTATTATAGATGTTGGTCCTGCGCCTATTTCGTCTGCAACTATTATGGCTACTGCTGCTGGGTGGGTTATAAAGGGGCTGTTGTCGCCGCATTTTCTAAATTGGTATTTGTGTGCCTCAAAAGCGAAATCAAAAGCGTCTTTTATCGAACGCATAATTTCTTCGTTTTGGAAAGCTTCTGGCATGTAGTTGCAAAATTCATTGAATAAATCGTTGCGATATTTGTCGTAACGGCTTTTGAATGGTGCCCAATCGGGTTTTTGACATCGTATTATGTTGCGTTCTTCGGGTGTAAGCGATATTTTTACGGTAAAATCACTGAAATTTTTTCCATTATACGAGTTGAATTTTGCAGCCATGATAATAATTTTTTAGTTAAACTTTTATTGAGTAGCCGTTTTTTTAGAACAACGAGTTTTGTTTTTTCCGCAATGGAATAAAATTTACCCGTTTACAATTATAGTTTGTATTTGTTAAAATTGTAACAGAAAAGCGGTTAAATTTTTGTAAAATAAACCGCTTACGAAAAAAACGTATTTTTAACCTTGGAATGTGTTATAATGGCATAAAATTTTCTAAATGTTTTTTACGCATCTAAAACCTATTGTTTTTCTACAGCCGTCAGGAAAGTTATAATTACGGTGCGTAGCCGAGAATGTTTCAAAAGGGGAGGTGTATGCGCCACCTCTTATTACTTTGTATTCAGAATCGTTGATTACAAATTCGTAGTTCATGCGATAGATGTTTTCAAAATACCAGTCAGAACACCATTCCCATACGTTGCCGCTCATTCCATATATTCCGTATTTGTTTGGATTACAACTATATATTGGTGATAGTTGGTTGTTGTTAGTGTTTTTTGAGTCGGCAAAAGCGTATTCCCATTGAGCCTCGGTGGGTAATTGTTTTCCACACCAAGATGCGTAGTCTGATGCGCCATACCAACTAACTGCTACAACAGGGTAGAAATCGAGATTTTCTTTTGCTTTGTACCAACCATTCTCTATGTAGATGCCGCATTCGGGATTATCGAGATCTATGCGCATGTGTCCGTTTTCGTTATATAAACCTTTGATGTTGAGAAATATAGCGTATTCATAATTTGACACTTCGTATTTGTCGATATAAAAACTATTTACGGTTACGTTGTGGGCAGGTTGTTCGTTAAATGGACCATTGTCGTTACCCATAATGAAGTTTCCACCTTCAACTTTTACCATGTTGGGATTTTTAAAGTCGGTGTTTTCTAAGCAGTATGACATCTGACGGCGACTTTTGGTGTCGTACTTGTTTATTTGTGAAACAATTTCGTAATGTTTGTATGCAGAGCAGTATTCTTCGTTTTGTAGATATATGTTGGCGGTGTCGCTATGTTTTTGGCAGAGTAGAGATTTTTCTTTATACGATTCTGCATTATTGTTGGTTGGTTTGTCTTTGCAACGTAGTGCCGCATCAAAGCATTTTTGAGCCATATAATAATCCGCTCTTTTAAAAAATGCCATTGCTGTGTCGTAATACATTTTAAATCGAGAGTTATCTTTGTCCGCCGAGTATCCGCTTTTGCATAATATAATGAATGTCAGTATTATAACTATCCTTTCCATAATTAAAGAGATATAGGTTTCTATAACTTTACAAATATATTACTTTGATTTGAAAATAACAAGGTGTTTTTTACTTTTTTTTCTTATTTATTTAAATTTTTTTTTACATTTTGTTTGGTTATTAGTTTAAATATCTGAATGTTAGTATTTTGGATAATAAGAAAAAAAGTTTTTTTTTATAAAAAAAAGTAATAACTTTGTGGTATAATTATTAATAAAAAATGCGCATCGACATCATTACTGTTTTGCCAGAACTTTTAGAAAGTCCGTTAAATCATTCGATAATAAAGCGAGCCATTGATAAAGGTCTTGTAGAAATTAATATTGTTAATCTTCGTGATTTTACCACCGATAAACGTCGTACTGTTGATGATTATCAATATGGAGGAAATGCAGGAATGGTTATGATGGTAGAACCGATAGATAAAGCCATAAGCAGTTTGAAGAGCCAACGCGATTATGACGAAATTATTTATACTTCGCCCGATGGTGAGCTTTTTAACCAAAAGCAGGCTAATATGCTTTCTACCAAGAAAAACATTATAATTCTTTGTGGGCATTATAAAGGCATCGACCATAGAGTGCGTGAACATTTGATTACCAAGGAATTGTCTATTGGCGATTATGTGCTTACGGGTGGAGAACTTGCTGCGGCTGTAATAGCTGATAGTGTTGTTAGGCTTATTCCGGGGGCTATGACCGATGAACTTTCGGCGTTGGAAGATTGTTTTCAAGATAATTTGCTTGCGCCCCCAATCTATACGCGTCCAGCAAATTATAAGGGTTGGAAGGTGCCAGATGTTTTGCTTTCGGGTAACGATGCGCTTATAAAAAAATGGCAGGAAGAGCAGGCGTATGAGCGTACCAAACAATTGAGACCTAATTTATTGGACTAATAATTGTTGTTGTATTATCATGTTGTAAAACTTATTAAACTAAAATGCAGGCAATGATTTTTGCAGCGGGTCTTGGCACTCGTCTTGCCCCTTTTACCGACAATAGGCCTAAGGCTTTGGTTAATTTTAATGGTCGTCCTATGTTGGAAAATGTGGCTGAAAAACTTATTAAATCTGGTGTTAATCGGTTGGTTATTAATGTTCATCATTTTCCCGATATGGTGATTGATTTTATCAAAAGTCGTAGTTGGGATGCCGAAGTTTTTATTTCGGATGAGCGTGATTTTTTGCTTGACACTGGAGGCGGTATGTTAAAAGCGCGCGATTTGCTTTCGGGTGAAGAAAATTTTTTGCTTTACAACACCGACATTGTTTGCGATTTGGACGTTAGACAACTTTGGGATACTCATGTGCAGGCTAATAATTTGGCTACGCTTTCGGTAAAAGACAGAAATTCAACTCGTAAATTTGTTTTTGATTGTGATTTACGGCTTTGTGGTTG
Source organism: uncultured Bacteroidales bacterium (assembly GCA_937877455.1). Lineage (GTDB taxonomy): Bacteria > Bacteroidota > Bacteroidia > Bacteroidales > UBA3824 > UBA3824. The sequence continues at coordinate 4,986 of CALFIU010000024.1, read as the reverse complement.
GAAAAACTTTACAACTTCGCAATTGAGAATGTCGCGTGAGGTTGAAAGTGAACCTCGTTTTTTAGCGTTTAGTGGCATTTCGGTAATAAGTTCTCGAATTTTTGATTTGATTACCGAAACTGGAAAGTTTTCTATAACCGATGTTTTTCTACGATTGGCTGCTTCTGAAAAAATTTGTGGAGTTCCATATTCTGGTTTTTGGGCAGATCTTGGTACGGTAGAAAAACTTTCTATTGCTGAACGTGAGTTTTGTAAACGATAAAAAGGTGTCCAAAAAGTTTATCAAAATTATTGGTGATTTATTTGTAATTGTTCTCTTTTTGGACACCTTTATATTTAATGTATTCTTTTTGTTATTTGTTGCTATTTTCTATAATTCTTTGATATTGTTCAGGACGATCTTGTTGAAATTTTTTTATGTCATCTACTTTTCTTGTTGATGAACCTGTGCGAATGTATGCCTCGGTGTTGTAATATACAATGTCTTGCGATGGCTCTATATTGGCATGATAATATGTTTTGTCGTCCTCGGTGGCTATAAATTTTGCGTTAATTTTAGCGTTGGCGTTTTGTCCCAACCAGTTGTTAACGTTGTCGCGAAAACGCCTATCAAATTTGTCTTTAGCTGTTTGATTGTCGTAGTTGGATGCGCCAGTGAAGAATTTGAAGTCAGCATCCAATCCTTTAACAATTCCTCTATCGTCAACGCCGATGTAGAGGTCGCCACCGTGAGAATTTAGAAAACCGCACACTACTTTTAGTATTTCTACAAGTTGGATGTTAAAATTGGGTTGCATGTTGTTTTCAGGTGGATAAACAAAAGACGATTTAAATTCTGTAAACTGGTCTTCGCTACCGATGGAGAAGGTTTGTGGCAACTCCATTTGGAGGTTGAGCAGATTTTTTATTTTTATTTTTAATTGTTTTCTTGGTTCGGCCATGTCGAATCCTGCCAAAAGGTTGTATGTAGTTACAAGTTTGGCGAGGTTTTCTATTTTTTCGTGTCCGCACGATGTTAGTTTTGTTATTACAGGATCTATCGACTTGTCCATGCGGTTGAGGATTATTAGTTGTGTGGTTTTTTCCCAAATGTCGGGATAGCGCGGAAACTTGTCGAATTTTTCAAATTCATATTGTAGTGTGCTAACGTCTAAGACTTCGCCGTTGAGACCAAAATGTTGAATATTTTTGATTAGGTCGAGTCTTTTTTGAAAATATTCTTCCTCTATGTTGTTGTCGAGTATTTGGGCTATTATTTTTGCAACTGATTGGTAATTGTAGGTTTCTATCCAATTGTCGGCATTTACCGATTTATAGTCGATGATGTGCATTAGTTGATCCACATATTCGCTTTCCATTAAGTTTTCTTCCAATCCTGTTTCTTCTTCGTCGTCGGGTTCGGCGGTAAGGTCTGGAACAAAAACTTTTTCTTTGCAGTAATTAGAAATAAGAGTGTAAAAAGCTGCTAAGTCGAAATGTTCTACGTCAACGTTTTCAGATGCGAGTTCTTCTTCTGATAATAATTTTACAAATTCGGTTTGTATGTTGGCTTTACCGTTGTTGTATGCGGTTTTTTGTACTCTAACTTTTACAATGTCGTTGTAATTTAGTTTTTCTTTACAAAACATAAATGCGCCGTAGCCATATTCAGAAAACATTAGATATTTTGTGTTTCCGTATGGTGTTGGGCTAATTCCAGTTATTCTGCAAATCATAGTTTCGCCTTCGGATGTGGTGTTGCAGATGTAGGTTGACAAAAGGTCTTGTAGTCCAAATCTATAATTTCCGGGTTCGCCTTCCACAACTCTTGCGGTAAGGTGATATGGTTTGTCGTCTTCGGAGTAAAAATCGGGAAGGTCAACGCCGCGTATATTCCAGTTGGTGATGTCTTTAACGTTTATTGTACCTTCGCCCTTAAAGTTTTCGTCTTCAATATGGCAATAAAATTTATAAAAATCTACTGGGTGTCTTTTGTCTACAATTATTTTTACTACTACACCTGGTTCTGGATATGTTTTTTCGTGTTTTATTTTTAGAGGAATGTATTTGTCGTTAAATAAAGCAGGCCCTATGCTATTCCACATTCGTTGATATTCCGAAAGATCTTTTGCGTCGGCAGAAGCTTTATAAAAATTGCTATCGTTTAGGTAAATTGCCATGTCGCCTTTGGGAAATATTCTATCGGGCAATGCTTTTTTGCCAGATGTGCGTAGGTGTAATGGCGAAATCTGTATGTTTTTTCCTGTGAGTGCTATTCTTGTATTTTTTGCCTCAAAATATTGTCCTGCTGGTATTTGTGCAGGTGTTTCGTCAAGAACAAGTTTTTCGCAAAGAAATGTTATTGAGTTAAGATGTTCCCAGTTAAATGCTATTTTAGGCATAAAGTCTTCTGAAAGACAAGCGCATGCTTTTTTTAGCAGTATATCAGCTTTTTGTGGAAGCAATAATGATGCGTAGCGATAGAGCATTGAAAATTTTTTGCGGCGATTTTCGGTTTCATCGTTTTTTTCTTCTACAATTAGCAGTTCTATTGCCAACGCTTTTATTATTTGGTTTACGCGTTGTTTGTCGAGTTTTTCAACGTGGTAAACATGGTTGAGGTAATTGCTTTCGTTACCGATGTATGCTTCGAGCATTTGTAGAAATGCACCTCTAAATGGTTGTTTTATCCAACGTTGGTGTTTGTCGTCTTGGAGTATGTTGAGTATTTTTAACATACTTTCGCCAATGATGTCTTGTTTTAGAGATAGTATGCATGCCAAAATTAGCAATCTTCGTTCGGGTTGGTATAGGTAGTTTGATTTTTCGAGGTTTGATAGCAATTGTGTTGCGTATTGTCGATATGTGTTGTTTTTTATGTATTCGAGTGCTTTAGAATAGTCTTCTATATGTTGCACCACCGATGAAAGTTTGTTACGATGTATGCGTTGTTCAAATTCTGTACATGCCTCGAGAAAATTTGATTCTTCGAGTAGAAAAAGACATAATTTTTTAAAACTTTCGAGCAAATCTTCGGTGCTATTGGATTTATGGCTCAGAAGTTCGGGAAAATATTCGTCAACTCTGTTAATAGTTTCGAGAATCCATTCGCTGTTGCGATTTTCTATCATTTGGCGCACAGAGGCGAGTATTGACGATTTTTCTAAAAAATATTTTAAAATTCTAATTTGGTTTTCTTCAAGTCCGATTGTTTCGAGCAATTCGTCAGGTGATTTAAATGGTAGCCAATTACATATCCTAATAAATTGCAAATCCATTATGGTGTCGTGTATTTCTATTACTTTACATTCTACTGGTTGGTGGACATATAGTCTGTTGTAGCCATAATCATATATTCTGAAAATAAAATTATTTTCGTCTGTTAACTCGTAATATCCAGCATTTGTATGATCCATTTTTACCAAAAATGTATAATTGCTGCCTATCTTATAAAATCTTTCGTATAATGGTTTGAATAGTTGTACAAAAAATGGACCTTCGTATGTTACGTCTTTTACCCAACACATAATTTTTTCGGGCTGCGGGTCGTTTTCTTGAAATGGAAACATTTTTACTCTAAACTCTTTGCCCATAAATTCAACAATGTACGAGGAATATTTAAACGATCGCAATATTGTTTTTACTGGCAACGTTATTTGGTCGCCTTTCTTTAAATTGTTATTTATCATAATATTTTATTTTTTTGTAGAAAATTTTTTGCGAAGTTTTATAAAATATGAAAATAAAACAAATTTTTTTGTTGTTGCGCTGGGTGGTAAGGTTTAAGAAATGAGTTTTGAAATTTTGGTATATAATACAAAGGTGTGTTTTAAACAATAAAAAAACACCATTATCCCAAAAGTAAAGTAATGGCGTTTTTGTTTATGTTTTTTGTGGCGTTTAGTTCAACCAAAAAACTCCGAATTTGATGTTTTCTTCTTGAGCATCATCCATAACGGTCTTTAGTTTTTGGTGGTATTCGTTTTCCGGGTCTATTATTGCCACAACAGCTGTGGGAGTGCTAATAGTTGATAGACAATCGAATAGTGCGTCAAGGTTTTTGCCATAGTGGTTTGGAAATTCAAATTCCATGGCAATTTGTTCATGGATTTCTTTTGGGTCGGTTTTGCCTTTGATGTTGAGAAAAATTTTTTTCATTTTTTATTATTAGTATAGTTGTACAAAAGTTGAATAATGGTCGCCAGTGTAATAAATTTGTCCATCGCTGCTATATACAATTCGTTTGGCGTTTCGTTTGCCACCAATGTAGTCTATATCACATTCGTAATATTTTCGACCTTTGATGTCGGGTAGTATTTTTTCGTAATTACCAAATCTGTTGCCACCAATGCTTTTGCCAGGTAGTACTTTGTCTAAGTTTCCAAGCGAGGCTATCCAACCTGCTTGCTCTGCTGTTTGCTTGGTAACAAAGTTTTTGGGGAGTTTTTTGTATGTGTGTATGTATAGTGCTACTTGATCTTTAGATGTAAATTCACCGTTGTAGTCAATTACTTGGTTTATAGTATCTTGTTGGGTTGTTTGTATGTCAACATTTTCTTCAAGATCGAGCATACGAGCTTGGCTATCTATCTTAGATATATTTTCGGGTGGTTGTTGATTGTTGGTATTGAAACAACCGCTTATTCCACACCATAGTGCAAATGTTAATAGAAAAGTTAAGATTTTGTTCATGACTTTTTTTTGTTTGTTTTTTCAAAGATATGTTTTTTTGTTTTTATTTACAAACAAAACTTGTTTAATTTAAAAAAAATAATTTACCTTACCACCAGTTTCCTCTTCTAAAAGGTGCGGGGAAGTATAGTATGTCAATTTTATTTGAATTGGCGATATTGCGGGTGAACACGCATGTCCGCCTGTTCAAATGAAATCGCCGTGGTGAGAGTTGGTATGTGGAAAATACGGAAACAAATTGGTTTGAATTTAAATTATAGTTTTTCGGTGTGATTCCCACGTCAATTTCATTTGATTGGGCGGACACGCAGGTCC
>CALFIU010000023.1 GCA_937877455.1 uncultured Bacteroidales bacterium | reverse complement strand
TACAAGAATACTTTACTTATTGATTTAGTCATTGAAAATCAATTAGTTAAAAATTTAATAAAGTTGGAATGGATTGATTGATAACGTGTTATGATACTTGCGAAAGTTTAGTTAATATCCACACTACTTGTCCTTGCGGTGGTGTTTGCGGTGGTTTTTTATATAAAGTACCGTAAGGCAAAACGTATGTCATGTTCTGAAAGTGAACAACGGCTAAAGCGTGACCTTCGATCTGTCAACAACGAACTTGAACGTTATCGTACTTTATATGAAAACTATCAAAAGTCGGAACAGGTAAAAAAAGACAACGCTCGCAATGAACGAAAAACTGCGACATATCGTCGTATACTTTCAGAGGCGGAGTCCGTGATGTTGGAACGCAAACAAATAGAAGAAGAAAAGTTAGAGATTCAGAATCGAAATCGAAAACTTTGGGACATGAGCCTTTCGATTCAGAAAGAAAAAGAAAGAATAGCAATTCTGAAAAAAGACATTGAGCAAAAGCATCTTTCTGTAACTGATAGTATTCGTTATGCTCGTTACATTCAACTTGCGGTTTTGCCTTCTATTGACGTGCTTGGTCAGTGGTTTGATGACTATTTTATTTTTTGGCGACCACTTGAAATTGTATCAGGTGATTTTTATTGGATGAAACGACAAGGCGATGTTATTGTGTTTACTGTTGCTGATTGCACATGGCACGGTGTTCGGGTGCATTTGTGAGTTTGCTTGGTATAACTTTCTTAAACGAAATATGTAGTAACATAAGCAATGGAATAAAACCTTCCTATATATTAGAACAACTTAGGAACAACGTTATTGATGCTATAAAGCATAATTCTGACGAAGAAAACATTGACAACGGTATGGATATAGCGTTGTGTGTTTATGATATAAAAAAACAACGTTTACAATATTCTGGTGCCAATAATTCTATGTATCATGTCAGAAATGGTGTGTTAACCGAATATAAACCTGTTCGCAATCCCATTGGTGATTATCCATCGAAAAAAGATTTTGAGACTTTGGATGTAGATATAAAATCTGGTGATTGGATTTATTTGTTTTCTGATGGTTTAGCTGATCAATTTTGGGGAGACGATCAACGTAAACTAAAGACTGGTAAGTTTCGTGAACTAATACGTTCTATTTCACAAGATGGTGCAAATGGACTTACACAAGAAAAAACTCTAAGCAATTTTCTTGATACTTGGCGTGGCGATTATCCCCAAATGGACGATATAATGGTTGGTGGTTATCAGATAGGCTAATAACTATTTGGCGTAAATTGTATCTGCATAGACTGTGCAAGCAGCAAAATAACCTGCTGCATTGTTGTCGATGTTGGTGTGAAGGTTTCCATGTGCTTCGTCAAAAAAGCCCCCACTCCATTGGGTTTCGGCAAGGAGTGTACGTAAATATAGTTCGTAATCTGTGTTAATTGAATATTTTCTTTCAATAATACGTGTCCCCGGAGGAAAATATATTGTTTGAATTTTTGGTATAAATAGTTGGCTTATATCTACAGTTGTTAAGCTATAGAAATACATTGTTGCAGATGTTTCGTTGTGTGGAAGTTGCTCAAATCCTTCTACATTGCTCCAATCAAGTTGAAGTTGATACATTGCTGGGTTGGAAGTTACAAGGCTTGGAGCTACGTGGTCGATGCTAAGTGTTCCGTTATCGTGATGAAAAAAAGTTATTGTGTCTGGCGGAGTAACAGGTAACATGTTGCAGTGTGCTGAATATATTTTTTTGCCAATTTCTATGTGCAGGTTGTATGTGTTGCCAGTTACACCAACAAAAGGTTTTCGGCTGTAGTATTGTCCGTGATTTGTGGAATCTTCGTGGTAGTAGAATGTGCTGTCGTTTGAAGTTACGGCTATAAATGCGCGGCTTACTGGACGGTTGAGTGTGTCGTTGTATCCCGAAAGGCGACTTAGATATATGTAATGCTTTTTATTTTCGTTGGTTATCATACCCTCCACCACAAGAATGGTGTCGTTTTGCTTAAAAAAATCGAAGTTATAAGGGTGTTCGCAGGCTGTTTGTATTAATGTGTAAATTATTGATATTGATAAATATACAAGCCGTACCAAAAGACATGATTTTTTTTTTATGTTTATAGTTTTGTGGTACGGCATGTTAAAATCTATTTTTAGAATTCGTCGGTGCTTTCAGAAAATTCGTTTATACCGCTGTCTTCTTGTGGTGTGCCGTTTAATGCGTCTTCTGTTCGCATTAATTCGTCCATATTTACACCTGCTGGAGCGGGAAATTTTTCGTTTTCATCGTAGCCTAATGATTTGTCGCCAAACACTTTGCGCATGTATAATCCCCATACGGGCAGAGCCATTTCTGAACCTTGTCCATAATATCCGTTGGTAAATTGTATAGAGCGTTCTTCGCCACCAGTCCAAACGCCTGATACAAGTCTTGGAGTACACCCCATAAACCATCCATCAGCATTAAGATTGGTTGTTCCGGTTTTTCCTGCTACATCGGCTTTTATTCCAAACCAACGTCTTACCCTTCCTGCTGTTCCACCGTCAATAACGCCACGCATCATTATTATCATTTTGTATGCTGTTATTTCGTCGAAAGCTTGACGGCGTTTTGGGTTAAATTTGGTTATTGTGTTGCCAGTGTTATCTTTTATTTCTGTTACAAATATTGGTTCGGTGTACATACCTTTGTTAGCAAAACCGCAATATGCTGCTACCATTTCTTTGAGTTTTACTTCTGCCGCACCAACGCAGATTGCTGGCACAGGATCAATGGGAGCAGTTATACCGAGTTTGCGAACTATGTCTATAACAGATTGAGGATTAAATTGTTTCATTACCCATGCCGAAATCTGGTTTAACGACAATGCAAGACCCGTGCGTAGAGTTATCATTTGACCATCTTTGCTCGATTTTGAATATTTTGGCGTATATGTAGGTGGTGTCATACCTGGCATATCAAACGTTACTTCTACATTGGGTACTTTGTGATTGGGGCTTATGCCGTGCATCATAGCCATTGTATATACAAATGGTTTAAATGTACTTCCCACTTGCCTACGCCCGAGCGATACTTGATCGTATTTAAAATGTTGATAGTTGATTCCGCCAACGTAAGCTTTTACGTATCCAGTTATAGGATCCATCGACATCATTGCGCTACGCAAAAAGCGTTTGTAATATATAATGCTGTCCCAAGGTGTCATTACGGTGTCGATATTTCGTGTTGGAGATTTCCATGAGAAAACGGTCATTTCTACAGGTGTTTTAAATTCTTTCATTATCGACAAGCTATCAAGCCCTTTTACTTTTTTTGCAACGCGGTATCTTTCGCTTCTTTTTACCGATTGTATCATAATTTGCGACACTTGTTCTTTGCTTAGTCGCCTGCTAAATGGTTCTTTTTTGTTTTTAAGTTCTGCCGATTCAAAAAGGTCTTGTAGGCTACCGTGTTTTCTATCAAGTCCTGTATATCCCAATCCTATATGTTCTTCTATTGCCTCTTCAGCATATTTTTGCATTTTACTATTTATGGTAACGTATATTTTTAAACCGTCATTGTAGATGCTACGTGGAGAACCGTCGGGTTTTGGGTTTTTCTTACACCAACCGTATAGTGGGTTGTCCGCCCAATTGGTTGAATCTTCTTTGTAAATTTCCATTTGAAACGATGCGTAATTTTTTTTGTCGGGCTTAGAAGCCGTCATAAAAGTACGCAAAAATTCCCTAAAATATGTTGCAAGTCCTTCGGCATGGGTTTCTGGGCTATAGTCGAGTTTTATTTTAGTTTGTTTAAGAGAGTCGTATTGATTGTGCGACAGCATTTTGTAACCCGTTTTTTCGTGAAGATCTTTTTGATATTTTTCTATTTGCGACAATACAGTATTTCGTCTGCCTACAGAGTTTTTTTCGTTGTTGGCTCTTCTTGGCGAATATTTCGATGGAGCTTTTAGCAATCCAACAAGTACGGCTGCTTCTTCGAGTTTGAGGTCGTTGGATTTTTTGTTAAAGAAAATTTTTGCAGCCGATTCTATTCCAAATGCGTTGTGTCCAAATCCTACTGTGTTTAGATACATCATCATTATTTCGTCTTTGGTATAGCGGCGTTCAAGTTTAACAGCAGTTACCCATTCTTGAAGTTTCATTACTATTTTGCCAAATAAACCTTTAGGTCTTTCATGGTCGCGCATATTGTATAGATTTTTTGCCAATTGTTGGCTAATGGTACTACCGCCACCTGACGATGTGTGTCCTGTGGCTAATCCTTTGGCAACGCGAAAAAGTGCGGTTAGGTCAATGCCAAAATGGTCATAAAACCTAACGTCTTCTGTTGCCAATAATGCGTTTACAACATTGGGCGAAAGTTCTGAAAAATTTATCTGTGTACGGTTTTCTTTGTAGTATTTGCCAAGCAAAACACCGTCAGACGCTATTATTTGGCTTGCGAGGTTGCTTTTTGGGTTTTCAAGTTCTTCAAACGGTGGTATGTATCCTACACGTTCTGTGGCTATGAGCCAAAAAACTATGGCAATAGCTGCCACTGGTAGTAAAAATGCTGCCCACAGCAGAGCCATTATTGTTCTTTTTTTACCTATGCTGTATTCCATTTTATTGTTTTAAAGTGTAATCGTAACTAAAAATCATAACAATTGCGACCGCAAAAATAAAAAAATATTTGTCAACGTGTTAAATATTTCTCACTATTTTTTGCTATAGTATTATATATGGTTTTGTCTATGATAATTTTCATTCTATCGTATTTTCTTTTGTTTTTGTAAGACTTCGAGAAAAAATCCCCAAAAAAAATCTAAACCTTTTCTTAATATGAAAAAAAATTGTTTCTTTTGCAGTTTGAAAATTGAGCGGTATAAGACTGTTCAAAACACTAAAACGACAAGAATAAAATAACATTATGGCAACTAATTTAGTAATCGTGGAATCTCCGGCCAAGGCCAAAACTATAAGTAAATACCTCGGTAGTGATTTTGTTGTAAAACCAAGTTTCGGACATATCCGCGACCTTGCCAAAAAAAATTACGGCATTGACATAGAAAACGGTTTTGAACCGAAATATGAAATAGATCCAGAAAAAAAACACGTTGTTGCAGAATTAAAAAAAGATGTCAAAGCTGCCGACACTGTTTGGTTGGCTTCCGATGAGGACCGTGAGGGGGAGGCTATTGCTTGGCACTTAGCAGTTACGTTAAAACTGCCTGTAGATACAACTAAACGTATTGTTTTTCACGAAATTACCAAAAATGCCATACAGGATGCTATAAAAAATCCACGTGTTATAGACATGAATCTTGTTAATGCGCAACAAGCAAGACGCATTCTTGATAGACTTGTTGGTTTTGAATTGAGTGAAGTACTTTGGAAAAAAGTAAAATCTTCGTTGTCGGCAGGTAGAGTTCAAAGTGTGGCTGTAAAACTCGTGGTAGAGCGTGAACGCGAAATTTTTGGTTTTAAACCACAAATATATTACAAGCCCGTTGCATTGTTTACCGCGGAAAATGCTAAGACACCATTTAAAGCTGAGTATGATGGAAAAATATCTACATCACAACAAGCAGAAAATCTTATTAATACTGTTAATGGAAGTGCTTTTAATGTTAAAAGTGTAGAAACAAAGCCGGGAAAAAGAGTACCTGCTCCGCCATTCACAACATCAACTCTACAACAAGAAGCATCGAGAAAACTTGGATTCTCTGTTTCGCAGACAATGACTCTTGCACAGTCGTTATACGAATCTGGACATATAACATATATGCGTACAGATAGTGTTAATTTAAGCGACTATGCAATTGCTGGTGCCAAAGATTATATTATAAAGGAGTATGGACAAGAATATTCGCACCCACGCAATTTTAAAACAAAAACAAAGGGTGCTCAAGAAGCTCACGAAGCAATTAGACCTACTTCTATGAAACTAAAAGTAAGTCAAAAAGATGCAGAACAACGCTTGTATGAGATTATTTTTAAGCGTACTATTGCATCGCAGATGTCGGAAGCAATAACAGAACGTACCACTGCCATTATTAATACAGAGAACGCTGATGCGAATTTTATTGCAACAGGAGAAGTAGTTAAGTTTGAGGGGTTTTTAAAAGTTTATACAGAGGGTTCTGATGACGATAGTGCAGAAAACGATTTGCAAAAACTTCCAAAACTTACTACTGGAAAAAAAGTTGATTTAAAAGAACTTGAAATAAATCAACGTTTCACTCGTCCGCCAGCTCGTTATACAGAGGCAAGCCTTGTAAAAAAACTTGAAGAAAACGGAATTGGGCGTCCATCAACTTACGCACCAATTATTACTACAGTAATAAAACGTGGTTATGTAATGAAAGAAGACCGTCAAGGTGTTCAACGAGAATATGAAAGTTTTGTTCTTAAAGACGGTAAAATAACCAAGAGTATAAAGAAAGAAAATGTTGGTTATGAAAAAGCTAAGTTGTTCCCAACCGATATTGCAATGGTTGTAACAGATTATTTATCAGAACATTTCAAAGATGTAATGAATTATGATTTTACAGCCAATGTAGAAAAAGATTTCGATGAGATAGCAGCAGGACATGTCGCATGGTCAGAAATGTTGAAAAGTTTCTACAATCCGTTTCACGAAACCATAAAAACGGCTATACAACTTGCAGAGCGTGGCGATGGAGAGCGACTTCTTGGTATAGACCCAGAAAGTGGTCGTGAAGTACGTGCACGTATAGGACGTTTTGGTCCTATAATACAACTTGGAGATAGCGATGGCGAACAAAAACCATTGTATGCCAGTCTATTAAAAGACCAACATATTGAAACTATTACGCTTGAAGATGCGTTGACATTGCTCAAAAACGAAAATGGTGGGCGTTTGCTTGGAGTTGATCCACAAACTGGAAAAAATGTTTATGCACGTATTGGCAGGTTTGGCCCTATGGTTCAACTTGGAGAAAACGAGGGTGATGCTGATGGAAAACCAAAATACGCATCAATCCTAAAACCTAATACTGTTGAAACTGTTACACTTGTCCAAGCTCTTAAATTTTTGGAGTTACCACGAGTTGTTGGGCAGTATAATGGTAAAAATGTAACAGTAGCCGTTGGACGTTTTGGTCCGTATGTAGCTTTTGATGGAAAGTTTGTATCGCTCAAAAAAACAGATGATCCATTAACAATTACATACGAGCGAACACTACAACTTATTGCCGAAAAACTTGAAACTGACAGCAAAAGATTAATAAAGGAGTTTGACGAAAACTTTAAGATAATAAAAGATCGGTGGGGCAAGCCAAATATATATTACAAGAAAAAATATTATAAACTTGCTAAGGATGTAGATGCTGCAAACCTAAGTATGGAAGATTGCCTTAAAATAATAGGTGCTGACGCAAAAACCGAAAAGAAAACAACAACAAAAAAGGCAACGGCAAAAAAAACTTCTAAATCCAAGGAATGATATAAGGTGTCTGTGGTGTTTCTATATAAAATGTGTATATGTATGTGTTATGGGTATATATAGCAAAAAATTAAAAAATACTGGAACTTTTAAAACAAAAAAACGTATATTTATGAAAAAAATTATTTTATTAATTTTTTTAACATATATGACGACATGCCTTGTTAAAGCCCAGCAAGATCCACATTATTGCCATTTTATGTTTTTACAACCCTCTTATAATCCAGCTTATTGCGGTACAGAAGGAATGATAAATGCGGTGGCAGTAAATAGAACACAATGGGCAGGTATGACAGGAAGCCCAAATACAACAACGCTTAGCGTTGATGCACCAGTAAATTTTTTGGGTACGCATAGTGGTGTTGGGTTAACAATTTCTAACGATGTGGTTGGATATGAAAAAAATTTTTTAGCAAAATTTGCATACGCATACCATATAAATGTTGGAACAGGATTGTTGAGTATAGGAGTTGATGCAGGTCTTTATAATAAAACTATTGATGGAGATTGGCAGTTTCCCGATGAGCCAGAAAGTATTTTTGGTGGCAAAACACGTAAGATGGTATTTGACCTCGGAGCTGGTTTGCTTTACAAAGTTGAAAATCTTACTCTTGGTTTTTCATCTGTACATGCTCTTGAACCAGAGATTGATTTTAGTGAAGACGGAAAAACTTATCTCGCAAGACATTATTATTTTACGGGTGCATACAATATTCCTCTCGCAAATGCGTTATTGGATTTGACACCCAACGTTATTGCAATGTCTGACGGAAATACGCTGCAATTTGATATAAATATTAATATTTTATACAATAAAAAAATACTTGGTGGCGTTACATATAGAAACAAGGATGCAATAGCATTGTTGGCAGGTTTAACAATAATGAATGATTTTAGAGTAGGTTTGGCATACGAATTGGGAGTATCAAAATTACGCAAGACCAATATTGGCTCGTTTGAAGTAATGCTCGGTTATGCGTTTATGCCCGAAAGGAGCAAACCAGCACAAAAATCAAGAAGTGTTAGATTTTTGTAAACAAAATAAGTTGTATATCAGCAAAATAAAATAATAGGTATTATGAAAAAAGCAATGGTAGCAGCCGCATCGAGTTTATTGATATTAAGCAGCTGCGGCAACAACAAATTAAACGGCGAACTTGTTGGCGCACAAAACAGACCGCCGGCATACGTGGAGAACGACCCATACGGAATGGTATTTATTCCACAGGGAAGTTATAATATGGGACCAAACGACCAAGATGTGCCATTTGCACTTACAGCACAGGCTAAAACGGTAACCGTTGACCCATTTTGGATGGATGATACAGAGATAACCAACAACGAATACCGCCAATTTGTAGAGTGGGTGCGCGACTCTATTGCAATGAGACTATGTATTATCGCAGGTGCAGGCGAGGGCAAGGGTGGAAATATGTTTAAGATAGAATACAAGGAGGGAGAATATGATCCCAACGAGTATGATCCATCGGATCCAAAATCTTGCTATCTTAATTGGGAAAATCGCGACAGAGTATGGGGTGGTGGCAAAGGCGACGAGCAACAAGCCATTAACGATGCTGTTAAAGATTTGTTCCTTATCAAGGAAGAACGTTTCAACAAGTTGAAAGAAATTGACACAAGAAAGCTTGTTTATGATTACTTTTGGGTAGATTTGCGTCAAGCAGCGTTGAAACAAAATCGTTACAACTACAACGAAGATTTTACAGGTGGTAAATATGAAGGAACGGTAATTGATGCAAAAGGTAACGTAGTTCCAATCCAAGACCGTCGTTCATTTATCATGCAAGGACGTATCAATGTTTATCCCGATACATTGGTTTGGATGAGCGATTATACTTATTCGTACAACGAACCTATGGCACGTAAGTATTTTTGGCATCCAGCATTCGATAATTATCCAGTTGTAGGTGTTAACTGGCGTCAAGCAAGCGCATTCTGTATTTGGCGTTCAGATTTGCTCAATAATGCATTGAAACACAATAAACAACCTATGGTTGAAGAATACAGACTTCCTACCGAAGCAGAATGGGAATATGCAGCCCGTGGAGGTCTTGCATTGTCAATGTATCCTTGGGGCGGTCCTTACACACGTAACAATTCAGGATGTTTTATAGCCAACTTCAAACCACTTCGTGGACGTTATGCAGACGATGGTGCTGCTCGTACAATTGAGGTTGCAACGTATGCACCAAACGAATATGGACTTTATGATATGGCAGGAAATGTTGCAGAGTGGACATCAAATGCTTTCGATGAGTCAGCATATAGTTTTACTCACGACCTTAATCCCGATTATAGTTACAATGCAATGGCCGATGATCCACCAGTATTAAAACGTAAAGTTGTACGTGGAGGTTCATGGAAAGATGTAGGATATTATCTACAAGTTGGTACACGTACCTATGAGTATCAAGATACAGCAAAAAGTTACATTGGTTTTAGGTGTGTACGCTCTTACATGGGTCGCAACGCAACAGATTGGGATTATGGCAATTTCTAAAAAGGATACAATAGTTTCATAATACTTTAAAATAAACCGCCATTTGCATTTTATTAATAATATAATGTGCAAATGGCAGGTTTTTTGGTGTTTATTAACAGATAGCATTTTATTTGTTAAAAAAAATAAAAAAAAATTTTTTTATTCCATAGATAGTCCGTAATTTTAGCGGATAATTTAGAACATTAACTTTAATAAATTTAAAACTAAAAAAAACACATTATGGCAGAAGAAAAAAAACCTTTCGTTGAAACGATGGCGTGGAAACGTTTCATCGGAAAACTTTACGGTTTAGGTGCAGCCGTGGTTATCGTGGGTGCGTTATTTAAAATTCAGCACTATCCCGGTGCAAGCGTTATGCTTATGGTAGGTTTGTTGACAGAGGCAGTTATTTTCGTGTTCTCTGCATTTGAACCTGTTCATCCAGAAATCGATTGGACTCGTGTATATCCCGAGTTGAAAAGCGATAGAGATGCCAATCCTATTTATGAAGTAGAAAACGCTGAAAGTTGGGAAGGTCGTATTGGCAGTTCTGGTGTTGGCGGTGGTAAAAAAGTAGCTTTGGCTGCAACTCCAGACGGTAGTGCACTTCAAAAATTCGACGAAATGCTTGAAAAAGCAGGTGGTAACAATTTCTTTGAAAAACTTGGCAACAATTTTGCCAATTTCAACGAAAAAGTTAAAGATATGGCTAATGTAGCTGATGCTGCTGCTGCTTCAAAAGGCTTTACTGACAATTTGCAAGCTGCTTCTTCAGCAGTTTCTTCAATTCAATCGTCTGCAGATACACTCAATGATTCTTTGGCAAGTGTAGGAAATGCATTTTCTAAAGTTGGTGACATTGATTTCTCTGCTATTAGTAGCGGCAATCAAGAATATAACAAAAACATCAGCGCACTTAATAAAAATCTCGGTGCAATCAACCAAATTTTTGAAATTCAAATGCAAGAAGTTGATTTTGATTCAATGATTAGCGAACTTAAAGGTTCTGTTCAATATGCACAACAATACTCTAAAGAAGTTTCTAAGTTGAGCAAAAATCTTTCTGCTTTGAACAACGTTTATGGTAATATGCTTACTGCATTAAACGTAAAGGTTGATTAATTTAAAACAATGTTTAAGTTATAAAAGAATTTTTAAAATAATAAGACACTATGAGTGGAGGAGGAAAAGAAACTCCAAGGCAAAAGATGATAGGTATGATGTACCTATTTTATACTGCCTTGTTAGCCTTAAACGTGTCTGCCGAAGTGCTTGCTGCTTTCCAACTTGTTGACCAGTCTTTGCGTAAGACCAACGACAATACTATGGAAGTTATTCAGTCTAAGCAGGCAGAATTTGCTAAGGCTATGGTAAATGACTCTCTTGGAGTTTTGAAATGGAAACAACAGGCCGACAGAGTTATAAACGGTGCCAATGCTGCATTCGATGCCATTCAAGCATATAAAGATACATTTGTTGTATCGCTTGAAATAGGTCTTGAAGGTCGCAACGACATTGCTGCCTCGAAACAAAAATTGCAAGAAATTGCACGCGAGGCTGATGGTGGAGACGAAGCTGGTGCTCGTCCTGCTGAAGAATATCCTATTGAAGAAGTGCTTACCAAAAAAGACGACAACAACGTTGGTGGTCAGGTATTTATTCAAGAAGGTGATGGTGTAAGAGGTAAAGCTGTACAAACTGCATTAGAAACCTATCGTGAATTGCTTATTGATGTTGTTAATCAAGATAAAGTACAGACAGAGCAAGCAAAAGCTTCTCGCGAAACTCTTATCAAAAACATTGAATCTACACTTTTTACAGGTAAATTTAAAAGTGGTAACAAGGATATGGATTCTATTCCTTGGCCTAATGCCAATTTTGAACATTTGCCTGCTGCAGGTGTTATTACTCTTATGACCAAGATGCAGAGCGACATTCGTAATCTTGAATCTGCAATGATGACTCATCTTTTGGGACAAATTGGTAAAACTGACATGAAATTCAATGCTATTAAAGCTGTTGTTAATGCTCCTAATAGTTACGTTCTTGTTGGTGGTCAGTATAAAGCAGAGGTTTTCATTGCTGCATACGACTCTACAGAAAACCCAGATATGGTACTTAATGGTGGTGGAAAACTTCCTGTAAGCAACGGTGTTGGTACTTATACTGCAACTGGTTCTGCTGTTGGTCCTAAATCTTGGGGCGGTGTTATAAAACTTAAAAACAAATCTACTGGTGAAATAAAGGATTATCCTTTCAAAGCAGAATATGAAGTTGGTCAATCGAGTGTTTCGGTTTCTCCAACAAAGATGAATGTTTTCTATATCGGTGTTCCTAACCCTGTTGAAGTAACTGCATCTGGTATTCCTGCAGAAAAACTTCATGTTGGAATTTCACAAGGTAGTATTACAAAATCTGGAAATGGATACGTTGTTAATGTAAAAACTCCTGGTACTGTAAAAATCAATGTTTCGGCCAATGTTGACGGTCAAACAAAGACTTTCCCAGCAAAAGAGTTCCGTGTAAAACGTGTTCCAGACCCGAAAGCAGCTATTGGATCCGATCCTAAAACAAAGTATGGTGGTATTATTCAGAAAGCTATTCTTTCTGCACAACCAGGTGTGAAAGCAGAAATGGAAAACTTTGACTTTGATTTGAAATTCCAAGTTACAAGTTATACCGTATCTGCTACTATCAAAGGTTTTACACAGGATGTAAATGTAAGTGGTCCTAATTTAACTCCAGCAGTTAAACAACTTATTGGACAGGTTCCTTCTGGTGGAAAGATTTATTTTGAAAATATTAAAGCTAAAGGTCCTGATGGTAGTATCCGTGATTTGGGTTCTATTAGTTACAAACTTAAATAAGTTTAAATTTTTTGAAAAAATATTGACTATTTAAGCAATATAATCTTTAAAAAAGAGTTTTAATAATACAAACAAAGGTTATTAAAACTCTTTTTTTTGAATTTTCAAAAATTATATATCATGAAAAAACTATTGTTAATATTGGCTGTGGCAGTGTCGATTCAATGCTTAATGGTTGAAAAAACTACGGCTCAGGTGTTATTGGGGCTGCCTTACGAAAAAATCCATACTCAAAATCGGCGTCCTATGCCTTATCAATATGTAAGGGAGGCTGATGTAATGTGGTCAAAAATTATTTGGCGAACAATTGTTCTTACTGAAAGAGCCAATCAGCATCTATATTTTCCTACTGCTCCTCAAGATGGACGTATGAGTTTGATAGATGTACTTCTTGAAGGAATTCATACGCAAGGTTTAACAGCATATAAAGAAAATGGTGATGATGAATTTGGTTCAATTGTTACAGAAAAAGAAGTTCACGAAGCATTAGGGGCTGGTGTTCAAACCATGGATGTGGAAACAATGGAAGGTGGTACCGAATCCAGAATTATTGAAGTTCCATACAATAGTTCAGATATAAAATCTTATATGCTTAAAGAATTGTGGTTTTTTGATAAACAACGTTCTGTTTTGGAGGTACGTATAATTGGAATTTGTCCAATTAGAATTTATTATAAAGAAGATGATACAGATCAAGAACGTCCACAACAGAAAAAAACATTTTGGATTTATTATCCCGAAGCTCGTAAGATTTTGTCTAACGCCGAATGTTATAACTTAAAAAACGATGCTGGACGTTTGAACTATGAAGATATTTTTGAAAAACGTTTCTTTTCAAGTTATATTTTTGCCGAATCTAATGTTTACGACAATCGTTTAATCAATGAGTATACAGTAGGTGAAGAATCGTTGCTCGAAGCTGATAGAATTAAAGAACAGATTTTTAATTTTGAACAAGATCTTTGGGAATATTAAAATTTTCTGACATATAAAAAATTTTGAACACCGGTTTTTAATCGGTGTTTTTTATTTTTTTTTGTTAATTAAGACTATAATGTTACAAAATAGCATGATTTTGTAACGTATTTGTTTTTATTTGTTACTCTCGCATAGTTTTATTAAAGCTTTTTGTGTTATTTTTGTATTAAAACAATGTACATAAAATGTAAATAAATATGCTTAGGGTTTCTTTCTTTTTATTTTTTGTGTTTATTTTTTTTAGTTTAAACGCACAAACTTCTAATCTTTGGCTTAATAATTTTGAGACAAACGATGGGGTGTGTAATTTTTATTCTGATATTGCTAAAAATAATCCAACAGATTTGGTTATCGAGAAAGAGTTGTCTGCTTTTTTTACAGCGTTAAAAAGGGTTAAGTCTGCAAAAAGTTCCAATTTTCACGTTGTTTTGGATAATACAAAAAATCTTGGTTTGGAGGGATATTCTATAGAATGCGATTTGGCTAATAACAATTATAAAATTGTAGCCGAAACTCCTGGAGGCGCGCTTTATGGTACGTATGCACTGCTTAGAGGATTAAAAACTGGTCAAAATTTTAATAAAGTTATTACTCAACGTCCCACCTATCAGGTTCGCATTCTCAATCATTGGGACAATCTAGACGGAAGCGTAGAGCGTGGTTATGCTGGATATTCTATTTGGTTTGACGGCGAGAAAATATCTGTCCGTCAAGACATTGAAACTTACGCCCGCGCCAACGCCTCGGTTGGTATCAACGCAACCGTAATCGACAACGTCAACGCCGACCCAAAAGTTTTGGACAAGGAAATTCTTCTTGGTGTAAAACAAATTGCCGACCGTCTGCGCCCTTATAATATTAAAGTGTACTTGGCAGTCAATTTCTCGTCGCCGGCGGCATTAGGAGGTCTCAAAACTTCTGACCCGCTCGACAAAGACGTAATCAAATGGTGGACAGACAAATGCAACGAAATTTATGCGATGATTCCTGATTTTGGCGGTTTCTTGGTGAAAGCCAACAGCGAAGGTCTCCCCGGTCCTATGGATTTTGGACGCACCCACGCCGACGGTGCTAACATGTTAGCAAAGGCTTTGAAACCTCATGGCGGAATCGTGATGTGGAGAGCATTTGTGTATAATCCTCAAGGTGGCGACCGCGCTAAACAGGCTTACGACGAGTTTATGCCTTTGGACGGCAAATTCGATGACAATGTTATAGTCCAAATCAAGAACGGACCTATTGATTTTCAGCCGAGAGAGCCGTTTTCGCCACTGTTCGGTGCCATGAAAAAAACTCAGATAATGCCCGAACTTCAAATAACACAAGAATATCTCGGTTACAGCGACCATCTTTGCTACCTCGCCACAATGTGGAAAGAGTTTCTTGACTATCCGACATTCCATAACAACAAGACAGTCAAAGAAACAACTCTGAATCAAAAACTTACAGCGTTTTCTGGAGTTGCCAACACTGGTACAATGAAGAATTGGTGCGGATATGTAATGGCACAATCAAATTGGTACGCATTTGGACGTTTGGCTTGGAATCCCGACCTTTCAGCAAAACAAATCGCCGAAGAATGGGTGGCTCAAACCATCACAACTGACAAAAAAGCCGCTGACAAAATCGTTTCAATCATGCTCCGCAGTCGAGAGGCTGTTACCGACTACATGACCCCGCTCGGACTTCATCACTTGATGGGCTGGTCTGACCACTGGGGTCCAGAACCTTGGTGCGACATTCCTGGCGCACGCGAAGACTGGATGCCGCGTTATTATCACAAGGCGGCTGACAATGGAATCGGTTTTGACCGCTCGTCAAAGGGTTCAAACGCCGTAGAGCAATACCAAGAGCCGTTGCGCTCGATGTTCGACAATCCGACTTTGTGTCCAAAGAAATTTGTATTGTGGTTTCACCATTTGCCTTGGGATTACAGATTTTCAAATAGTTACACACTTTGGGAGTCATTGTGTCAACACTATGCCAACGGTGTAAAACAAGTTGAAGAGTTTATAAAAATTTGGAAATCGGTTGAAAAAAACGTCAAGCCGGAGATTTTCAAGGAGGTTGACAACAAACTAAACGTCCAACTCGACGAAGCACAATGGTGGCGAGATGGTTGCGTTCAGTATTTTCAGCAATTTTCCAAAATGGAAATACCTTTCCAACCCAAATACACTCTTCAACAGTGTAAGGAGAAATTGACCAAAAAAGAGTATGTAGAACGTCAAAAGGATTGAAAAAAAGTAAATTATTTGATACATAATTACAAAAACTGTAATTTTCTATCGAAAAATCAACTAAATTTGCAACTTTAATGACAAAAAGTATTGATATGAAAAAAATGTCAGTTTTCAAAAACATACCCGTTGGAACACGAGCAATTGCAACACTTTTTTCGGGTTTAGTTTCCGAAAACAGAAAAGTTGCAAATCTTGAAAAAGAAGGTGCAATTATCCGCCTAAAAAAAGGATTATACGTAGTAAATCCTGAAGAATCAGGGATTTTACTATCAATGGAACTTATTGCAAATCACCTTTATAGTCCGTCGTACGTGTCAATGTTGTCGGCACTTAGATACCACGGGCTTATACCCGAAAGGGTTGAGATTGTTCAGTCGATGACCACTCACTTAACCAAAGAGTTTTCAAATGCTCTCGGTAGGTTTGAGTATCATCATTGCGACAAAGATTATTATCATATTGGAGTTGAGATTGTTCAATCGGGTGATGTTAACTTTATGATTGCCAAGCCAGAAAAGGCATTATGTGATTATATATCCTATATGCCTAACCTCAACTTGAGGTTTTTGAAAGAAACGTATACTTTTCTTGAAGAAGATTTGCGTTTCGACATGGACAGGTTGGTAGATATGGATTTGACAGTTTTCAACGAATGTGCTGAAAAAGGCAAAAAAAAACATATTTTTAAAAATATTATCAAAATAATTGAAAAAGAGCGGAATATATGAGCAAATGCTTCAGCATTACAATGCCACTACCTCAATAGAACAGCAAAATGCCGTTTATGAGGTGGCGCAGCAAATCGCGCTTGCAGGTCTCTACAAAGGCGGATTTTTCGACAAAGCCGCTTTCTACGGAGGCACATGTTTGAGGCTATTTCATAATTTGCCACGTTTTTCAGAAGATATGGATTTTTCGCTACTAAAAGCCGACGAAAATTTTAATTTTGAGAATTACTTTCAGCCTATAATCGATGAGTTTGATAGTTTAGGTCGTCGTGTTGAAATCCTAAAAAAATCAAAACAGAAATTTAGTCGTGTAGATTCGGCATTTTTGAAAGATAACACAGATGTTTACAACCTAAAGTTTCAGTCAGAAAAATCAGTCAAAATAAAAATAGAGGTTGATACCAAACCGCCTATGAATTTTGAAACAGAACATAAATACTTGCAATTGCCATATACTATTATAATAAGATGTATCACTTTGCCAGACCTTTACGCAGGAAAAATGCACGCTCTTGCATTTAGGCATTGGCGCAACCGTGTAAAAGGTCGCGATTGGTACGATTTTGAATGGTATGTGCGTTATAAGATACCGCTTGATTTCAAACATTTACAAGAACGAATCAAAGAATTTAACAACAAAGAAATGACGAAAGAAGAATTTCAAACTGTTCTGAAACAAAGGCTTGCTACCACAGACATTGAAAGCGTAAAAACGATGTTCGTCCCTTTGTTGTTAATCCAAAAGAACTTGACATTTGGACTAACGACTATTTTTTGCAATTAGCAGATAGAATAATATACAAATAATTGATAATGAACAAATTAACATACATATTATTTTTAATTTTTTTAGTTTTTTGTGCTTTTGACACTTCAGCGCAAGAGCCGCCAAAAATCGTAAAGCACGGCAACGCCTATCAATTGATTGTCAACGGAAAACCATTTCTTATGCGTGCAGGCGAACTCGGAAATTCTAACGCCTCAACTAAGGAATATTTTGAAAAAAACGTTGTCCCTAACCTTCTGAAACAGAACATCAACACAGCACTTATTCCCGTATATTGGGATTTAATAGAACCACAGGAAGGCAAATTCGACTTTTCACTTGTTGGCGATATAATCAAAATTTCTGACGCTAACAATCTGAAAATCGTATTTTTATGGTTCGGAGCATGGAAAAATTCGATGTCGTGCTACGTGCCGTCATGGGTTAAAAAAGATGTAAAACGGTTTCCAAGAGCCGAAAGCAAAGACGGCATACCTCAGGAAATCTTGTCGCCGTATGCAAAAGAAAACCTCGACATGGACAAAAAAGCGTTTTGCAAACTCTTGGAATTTATCAAGCAAAACGATAAAAATCAGACGGTTGTGATGATTCAGGTGGAAAACGAAATCGCAATGCTGCCCAATGCTCGCGACTACTCCAAAACAGCAACTTCAGCATGGAAATCAACCGTTCCGTCAGTGCTTATGGACTACCTCAGAACGCACAAAAATACACTCACCGACAGCATAAAAAAATACTGGAACGGCAACCTAACCGGCAGTTGGGAAAATGTTTTCGGCAAGAGCATTTACGCCGAGGAAATTTTTACGGCATGGAGTTATGCCGTTTATACTCAAGAAATTGCAAAGGCAGGAAAGAAAATTTACAATCTACCTATGTACGTCAACTGCGCCCTCAACCGTCCGGGCAAAAAACCGGGCGAATATCCTTCAGGTGGTCCCCTACCTCATCTGATTGACATTTGGAAAGCAGGCGCACCGTCAATTGAAATGCTCAGCCCCGACATTTATTTTGGTGATTTCAAGAAGTGGACATCAGCCTACTATCGTTCCGACAATCCATTCTTTGTACCTGAACATCAATACGATGCAACGGCTGGCGCAAAAGCGTTGTATGCTTTTGGCGAATATCACGGCTTGGGATTTTCGCCGTTTTCAGCAGAAACCAAACAGGCTGAATTTATGCCGCCAGTTTTGGGTGTTACAATAGAAAAAACTGAAAAAAAGGGAAGTCTGACGGAACTTCCTGCGGCTTACAACCTTATAAAGTGTGCAGAAAAATACATCATCGAAGCCAACGGATCCGACCGTATGCGTGGTTTCTTATTAGATACTATCAATCAGCGAGATACAGCAACAATTGGCGGTTATAAGATTGTCGCCAAACATGATTATACCCTTGGCTGGAGCGCAGGCGCAAGGCTTCCAAACTGGAACACAGAAGGCGCAATTTTAATCAACACCACCTCTGACGAGTTTGTGCTAATAGGTTCGGGCGTTGTGCTAAATTTTCTCGACAACGGTAAACAACGTGTCGGAATCCTTGAAATTCAGGAGATTGCAACCGACGGCAGCGGACGGACAATCCGTTATCTCAACGGCGACGAATCGCATCAAGGTCGACATGTGAGAATCCCAGACGGCGAATGGGGAATACAAAAATTCAAACTTTACAGATACTAAAACATGAAAAAATTAATTGCAACTTTCATCTTATTCACAACGTTGTTGCCGTGCGTTCTCGCTCAGGTAGGTAGTTTTGTGGATTTTGAGGACAACGGCGGACTGCTGATTGTCTCACAAGGCAACGCGCCAACTATCAGTGTTGATGCAAACGAATACAAAGGCGTGTCAATTGCCGTCAACAACCTATGCAACGACATTTTCAACGTGTCGGACGTTAAACCACAAGTGAACCAACAAGGCGGCAAAATCGTTGTCGGTACAATAGATAAGTCGCAATACATCAAGGATTTGATAAAAAAGCAAAAACTTGACGGCTCACAACTTCAAGGCAAATGCGAAAAGTACATCCTAACCACAATTGACGGCACAGTAATAATCGCCGGCAGCGACATGAGAGGCGCAATCTACGGCGTTTACGAACTTTCAAAACAAATCGGCGTGTCGCCTTGGTACTGGTGGGCTGATGTCGCAATCGAAAAACACGACAAAATCTACATCAAAAAAGGCTCATTCACCGACGGCGAACCTACAGTACGCTACCGTGGAATTTTCCTCAACGACGAGGCACCATGCCTTAGCAATTGGGTCAAGGAAAAATTTCCAGATTCTGAATGTCCGTCAGCCAATCCCGACCTTGCAAAAGGCATGAATCACAACTTTTATAGCAAGGTTTTTGAATTGCTTCTGCGTCTGAAAGCCAACTATATGTGGCCTGCCATGTGGGGCAACGCTTTCTATGCCGACGACAATCTCAACAGCAAAACGGCATCAGAAATGGGCATCATCATGGGCACTTCGCACCATGAACCAATGGCAAGAAACCATCAAGAATGGGCAAGAAATCGCAAGGCTAACGGACCGTGGGATTATGAAAAGAATCAGAAAGTTATCGACCAATTTTTCCGCGAAGGAATCCGCCGCTCCAAAGACAACGAAGACATCATAACAATCGGTATGCGTGGCGATGGCGACGCTCCGATGGGCGGCAAAGAAGGACACGACGACGAATATGAACGTCAAGTTGATAAAAACAAAAAACTGATGGAGCGTATTTTCAACAATCAGCGCAAAATAATCGCTCAAGAAACAGGCAAACCAGCCTCTCAACGTCAGCAGGTTTGGGCGTTGTACAAAGAGGTTCAGGACTTTTATGACGCAGGGCTTAAAGTGCCTGATGACGTGATAATCCTTGTCAGCGATGACAATTGGGGCAACATACGCCGCGTTCCTGACACTCAGCACAAAGGCGGTTGGGGAATTTATTATCATGTTGACTACGTAGGCGCACCACGCAACTCCAAATGGCTGAACGTTACACAAACTCAACAAATGTTTGAACAACTTTTGCTTGCATACGACTTTGGAATCGATAAACTTTGGATTCTCAACGTCGGAGACCTCAAGCCAATGGAATATCCGATTCAACTTTTCTGCGACATGGCGTACAGACCAAAGTCTTACAATCTTCAAAACGTTACCGACCACACCGAAAACTTCTTTGAGAAAGTTGTGGGCAAAGACTTGTCCAAGGAAGCGGCACGAATTTACAACCGAAATTGTCAGTACATGGCTCGTGTAACGCCCGAAATGCTTGATGTCAACACTTACAATGTCCAAACTGGTGAGTTTAGGCAAGTTACCTACGAGTATTTGCGTCTTGAGACAGAGGCACTTCGTCTATACCTTCAACTTCCTGAAAAATACAAAGACGCTTATTATCAATTGGTTCTGTTCCCCGTTCAAGCAATGGCGAACCTTTATGACATGTATTACGCTCAAGCAATGAACCGTTATTGTGCTGTCAACAACGACCCCGATGCGAACTATTGGGCTGACAAGGTGTCGGAATGTTTCAAACGCGATTCTCTGCTTTGCACTCAATACAACAACGACCTCGCCAACGGCAAATGGCATAACATGATGATTCAAAAGCACATAGGCTACAAAAGTTGGAACGACAACTTTCCACACGAGATGTTGCCCGAAACAAAACGCATAAACCAAAGCACTGACGGAGGTTTCGTTTTTGAACCAAGCAATGGTTATGTTTCGATGGAGGCAGAACATTTCTACGAGGCAAAGTCTGACGGCGATGTCAAGTGGGAAGTTTATCCGTATTACGGACGCACACGTAGCGCAGTTGCCTTGACACCATACACAAAGCCGGTCGGCAATTCGTCGCTGACATATCGTTTCAAGTTGCCAGAGGGTTATGCAGACTCAATAAAAGTACACGTAATTGTAAAGTCAACACTTGATTTTCAGAACAGAGGCGGACACGAATACACGGTTTCAGTTGATGGTCAGGTGGTTAAGACTGTTAATTTCAATCACGACCTTCTCGACAAGCAACCATACGCCTACACCTCTTTCTATCCGACAGTAGCACGCCGCGTAGTAGAAAAAATAGTTGGTTTCAAGGTTGACAAATCTAACTATCACACGCTAACAATCACGCCAAAACACTCTGGAATTGTATTCGAGAAATTTGTGATAGATTTTGGCGGCTACAAAGGTGAATACCTTTTTGGCAAAGAAAGCGAAGTGAAAAAGAATTGATAAAAAAAAGAATTAAATATTATGAGAAGAAAATTTTTAGTAGCAGCGTTGATGTCGTTGACAATGTCGGTTACATCGGCATACGCACAAGATTGGCAAGGTACATGGGCCACTGCTGTTGAATGGACAGGTAAAGGCGATATGCCCAGAGAAAGCCTTTCCAATAGGTCGGTGCGTCAGATAATACATGTTTCGACAGGTGGCGACATCATACGCTTGCAACTTTCCAACGTGTTTGGTTCGTCAGACACCGAAATTAAGTCGGTGTATATTGCCAACGCTGGACAGGCGCAGCAGATAGATATAAAATCTGCTAAATATCTAACTTTCAATGGTAAGAAAAATGTAGTAATTCCCAAAGGTGGTAGTCTTTACTCCGATGAAATTTCATTTAACCTTAAGCCGTTGCAACTCTTGAGCATCACAATCAACTATGGCGACAAGACACCCGAAAACGCAACTTCGCACCGTGGTTCGCGTACCACGTCTTACATAATTGCAGGCGAAAGTAAACCCAAAACAAATTTTGATACGCCACAGGAAAAAGTTGACCATTGGTACAATATTGCCGCAATTGATGTAAAAACTACTCAAAAATTTCCTGTAATTGCTTGTCTTGGCAATAGCATAACTGATGGACGCGGCACAACTACTAACAAACAAAACCGTTGGACTGACTTTCTTGCCGAATCGCTTGGTGGCAAGGTGGGCGTATTGAATCTTGGTATTGGAGGTAACGCTGTAATCAAAGGCGGACTCAGTGAACCTGCACTTAAACGTTTTGACCGCGACATCCTTGGTCAGGCTGCTGTTTCATCGTTGATAATTTTTGAAGGTGTCAACGATATTGGAGGTGCAAAGAAAAATTCGGAGGAATGTGCTGATGGACTTATTGCTGCATACCTCGAAATGATGACAAAAGCGCATAACAAGGGTATCAAGGTTTATTTTGGAACTATAACGCCTTTTAAGGGCAACGACTATTACACAATTTTTCATGAGGCGGCTCGCCAGTATGTCAACGAATGGATTCGTAATTGCAAGGAGTGCGATGGCATTATCGACTTTGACGCACTTGTGCGCGACCCAAATGACCCCGCCAAAATCAAAGCCGAATACAGCGACGATTGGTTACATCTCAATCCAAAAGGTTATGAGGCTATGGGAAAATTGACAGCAGAAAAAATAAAATAAATGAATTTAATTACTAAATAATTATGAAAGAACAAATTACTGATAACGAAGCAAAAGGTTTCTATAAACTTTCGTGGCTACAGTGTATCGGTTTTGGCTCTGGCGACTTGGCACAAAACCTAATTTTTCAGACGGTAGCCTGTTATCTTATGCTTTACCTAACCACAGTACTGAAAATCAATGCTGCTTTTGTCAGCGGACTTATTCTAACTGTTAGGCTTATCGACTGTTTTTGGAGTCCTATTGTAGGGCGTTATATCGACAATCATAATCCAAAATTAGGTAAGTATCGCACCTACTTGCTTTATGGTGGCATTCCACTTACAATAGCCGCTTGTCTGTTGATGTTGCCTCAAGCCGCCACTTGGGATATGAGTTTGAGGTTGGTTTATGCAACGGTAAGTTACACATTGTTGAGCATGATATATTCGGTGGTCAACATTCCGTATGGTTCTATTATGGCGAGTATGACCCGCGACAACGACGAAGTGCTCATTCTCACTTCAACCCGTATGGTCTGCGCCAACATCGGTCAAATTATTGTGCAAGCTGGTTTCCCAATAGGACTTGCAATTTGTGTTCATTCGGCCATCAATTGGGAGCAAGCTGTATTTATGGCAATTGGTACAATTCCAGCGTTCATCATATTGCCATCGTTGCCCTTTTTGAAAATGTTGCTTGGTAAAAAAGGATTGTATTATACGCTATTGGCAATTGGATTGGTTGGATTTATGATTTTGTTTTGCATTGGCAAGTTTGGAGATGTTAAGAGTAGCACATTGATTGTTCAAATTGCCAAAATTATGACAGGAGTAGGATTACTCGTTGGTTCGCTCATGTGGGCATTAGTTCCAGAAGTAATCACCGAATCGGAATACCGCACTGGCAATCGTCCCGCTGCTACGGTTAATGCACTTGCCGGAGTGGCTTTTAAAGCAGGTTTTTCAATTGCAGGTTGGATTACGCCTTTGGTAATGGGACTTATTGGATTTAATTTTGCAGAGGAGAAATCGGCACTGCCAACCGAGCCTTTCGCATGGTTCACTGTTACTTGTATTTTTGCGATTGTAGGTTTTATTTTGCTTGTACTTTGTTTTAAGGGTAGCAAAGAAAACATTGCTACAACGCCCGAAAAGCCTGTTTCGTTTGGCGAGATGTGGCAAGAGTTTAAGGTTAACAAGTGTCTTCAATTAGTGCTTAGCATATTTGTAGTTGTATTTTTGGCATCGTTTATTAGTGCCCCCGTCAACGCCTATTACACCGAACTTGGCAAATATTCAGCTACCGCGCAAAATGCAATTTTAGTTTTCACTTGCATTATTCCTGCAGTGCTTCTCGTCGTTGTAGGGCTTCTTATTCGCAAGTATTCATTAACAGATGAAAGGCTCGACGAGATGAGCCGTGAAATCGAAGCTCGACGTAAATAACTATTGATAATGAATAAGATATTGACATTAGCCGCTACAGCAATGCTGTTGGCATCGTGTGGCGGTTCTTCCAATAAAACCGAAAGCAGTACTATTTCGCTTGCAAAAGCTTACGAAAACTGCTGGTACACTGGTGTTAGTGTAAACCAGTGGGAATGTGCCTCTGACAACAACCCTCAAACCAAAGATTGGGATGTTATTGTTAACAATTTCAACTGGGTGGTTGCCGAAAATTGTATGAAATGCGAAGTAATTCATCCAGCGCAAAATAGTTACGATTTCACACTCGCCGATGAGTTTGTAAACAAAGCAAATGCCGCAGGACTTAAAGTGATGGGGCATTGTTTAATTTGGCATTCGCAGTGTGCTAAGTGGTTTCATTATGATAGTGATGGCAAACTTGTAAGTGCCGATACACTTAAAGCACGAATGAAGGAACATATCACAACAATTGTAAAACATTTCAAGGGTAGAGTTTGCGCTTGGGACGTTTGCAACGAGTGTTTTGAGGACGATGGTTCGTTTCGTAATAGTCTGTTTTACCAAATTTTGGGCAGCGAATTTATACCTCTTGCTTTCCAATATGCTCACGATGCTGATCCTGATATTGAGTTGTATTACAACGATTTTTCGATGAACAAAGCAACCAAAGTGGAAGCTGTAGCCAATTTTTTTGCACCGTTAATAAAAGATGGGTTACCGATAAATGCAATTAATATGCAGGGGCATATCATCTTGGAAGATGGTGCAAACAATATCATACGCGATTATGCACATTCTATTGATGTAATCAAGTCTATCGGCGTAAAAACTGGGTTTTCAGAACTTGATCTTTCTGTATTGCCAAATCCATTTGGGTTTTCGGGTGCAAATGTGAGTGATAAGTTTGCTTATCGTCCTGAAATGGATCCGTATATTGAAGGTTTTCCTACAGAGCGACAGGAAGAAGTTGATAATTTTTGGGTGGAATTTTACAAAATGTTGCTCCAAAATAAGGAAGCAATTACAAGGGTTAATTTTTGGTGTTTAAATGATGGTAATTCTTGGCGTAACGATTTCCCAATTCGTGGACGCAAAGACTATGCTACGCTCTTTGATCGCCAAAACAACCCTAAGCCTACTATTGAAAAATTGATTAAACTTGTTGAATAATAAAGCATTATAATTATGGCAAAAAAAAGATATTTGTTTTCTGCCGACTATATGGCAGACCCCGCAGCTCATGTTTTTGACGGCAAATTATTTGTCTATCCATCCCATGACTGGGAGGCTCACGCCGCTGAAGATGATGATGGCGGACATTTTCAGATGAAAGACTATCATGCTCTTTCTATTGATGGCGACCCAATGACTGGCAAAGTTAATGACCATGGAGTTATCTTCGATGTAAAGGATGTGCCGTGGGCAGAAAAACAATTGTGGGATAGCGATGTAGTTGAGAAAAATGGCAAATATTACTACATTTTCTCTGCTAAAGGTTATGATGGAGTTTTCCGTCTTGGAGTTGCCGTGGCAGACAAGCCAGAAGGTCCTTTTGTCCCTCAGCCGCAGCCTATCCGTGGTTCATTTTCAATTGACCCATGTGTGTTTAAAGATGAAGATGACACAATTTACACATATTTTGGTGGTCTTTGGGGTGGTCAACTTCAATGGTGGCAACCTTTTGCGCAAGGTTTTGAACCTATTCACGGTAAGCATGGCGACGAAAACGGTCTTGTTGATATGGGGTCGGCACCCACTCGCAATGGAGAACTTTTTGCTAAGCCTGATATGCCAGCATTGCCAAGTTTTGTTGTAAAAATGAGCGATGATGTGTTGCAGTTTGCAGAGGCTCCGCGTCGTGTTGTGATTGTTGACAATGACGGTAATCCACTCAAAGCAAGCGACCCGCATCGTTTCTTTGAAGCCTCATGGATGCACAAGTATAATGGAAAATATTATTTTTCGTATTCTACTGGTGATAGTCATTTTCTTTGCTATGCCATTGGCGATAATCCTTACGGACCGTTTACTTATCAAGGCGTAATACTCACTCCTGTTGTTGGTTGGACTACACATCACGCTATTGCTGAGTTTAACGGCAAATGGTATCTTTTCCATCACGATAGTGTACCGTCTGACGGTAAAACTTGGCTTCGCTCTCTTAAAGTTTGTGAATTGCAATACGACAAAGAAGGTAAAATTATTACGATTGAAGGGTTGGATAAGTAAATTGAAAATTCAAAATTGAAAATTCAAAATTGAAGCGGCGAATGTTTGTGTAAAAATACATTCGCCGCTTTTCAATTTTTAATTTTCAATTTTTTTCTGTTAATTTAAAATACCTAATCATTGAGAGTAGATTGTCGGACATTTCGGCAAGGTTTCTACAATTGGATGCTACTTCTTCGCTAAGTGCAGCGACATGTTGGGTACTTGAATTGAAAGTTTGTATGCCAGTGTTGATTTGTTCAGAACTATTGGCTTGTTCGCCCGAAGCTATTGCAATCTCCTTTACAAGTGTTGTTGTTCGCTCTATTTCTGGCAATACTCTCGAAAATGCATCTCCAGTCTGTTTGGCAACGGTTTGACCTTCTGTGCTAACAGCATCAATGCTTTTGGCTGCATCGGCACATTTTTCGGCAAGTTTGCGCACCTCGGCAGCCACTACGGCAAATCCTTTTCCGTGTTCGCCTGCGCGTGCAGCTTCAACTGCGGCGTTGAGCGCAAGGATGTTGGTTTGGAATGCAATTTCGTCGATGAAAGAAATTTTATCGGCAATATCGTTCATCAACGTAACGGTTTTGTTGGCAGCAGTCATGCAGTTTTGAATGGTTTCGCTGTTTGATTCTGCAATGTGGCGTGTTTCGTTGGCGTTATCGCTGTTTTGACGAATGCTATCTACAATTTCTTCTACTGACGATGATATTTCTTCTGATGATGCTGCTTGTTTATTAGCATTTTCTGTCATTTCTTGACTTGCGCGATTCATTTCGTTGGCATATTCTGATATTGATGCAGCAGTTTTAGAAATGTTGCTTACAATGTCGCGCATATTGGAGTTGAGGTTGTAAATGGCATTGTTAAATTGGCTTATTTCGTCTTGAAACTCCATTTTGTCTATTTTGACATTGAGGTTGCCGTCTGAAATAGCTGTTACGGTGCTGATTCCTTGCAGGATAGGATTAACTATGTTAGAGATAATCATCCTTGAAAAAATGAATATTAGTATTAACGATACCAAAATTCCAACTATAATGCCGATTCGCATTGACGAAAGGCTTGATTCTATGTTTATTGTTGTTTGGCTAACATTTTTGTCGGCGTTATCTTGTAACATCACAGTTAAATCGTATAATTGGAATCCTAATTTGTCAAGTTCTTCCATTGATTGGTATGTTTTGTCGTTGTTGTCGGCATAATCATACACAATTTCCGAAAAATTATTCTTGATGTTAGACGAATTGTTTTGGTCGGTTTGTGGTAGATATTGTTGCAATTTTTGGAAATTTCTACCACATTCTTCAAAGTTGGATATGTTGGTTAGTTTTCCATTGCTATCTTTCAGTAGCGAACATTGGAGCAATCTCATGTTTCTTTCCAGAAGCAATTGTGCTTGAGGATTGTTTATATGTTGCTGCATTTGCTCAATGTCTTTCAACATTGCATTGAGCATTTCGTTAAGTTGTTGCTCTTGTTCAAGACGTTTAGAGTTGTAATTATAAGTAAGTTTGTATTTTTCGATTACTTGTTTGGTAACTTGCTCGGCATCTGCTACCACTTTTAGCATTTCTGATGCGTCTTTGTCGTTGTTATGCGAGATTAATTGTTTGAGAGAATCACAGCATTGTAATGCTTTTTGAAAACATTCCAAGTCTTCGTTGTAATCGGTTTCTTGGCGTTTTAGTACAAAATATATAGCGTTTACGACGGCAGTGTTGGTTTGCTCGTCTACTTGTTCGCTTAGGTTGAGTTCCTCTAAGTACATTTTGCGTAGGTTTTCTGCCTGGCGGTTGATTATGGTGGCTCGTACAAATATTAATACCGCAATTAAAAATAACGGCAGAAAAATTGCGCCAATGGCTATTAAAGTTTGCTGTTTTAGCGACTTTAAATGTGTAATCTTGTTTAATAATCCCATATTTCCGAAGGATTTTGTTAATTTTTAATTTTTGTTGTATTGCAAAAAAAATACCTTTTTTTGTCGTGATACTAATATATTTTTTTTTGTAACACATAAATTTAGTAAAAAAAATGTCCTAACAATATATATTTGTTATGTTTTTTGTGGTTGTCGATGTTATATTGTAAATATAATTGTTATTTGTAAAAATTGAAGTAGATTATGAAAATTTTTTTTATTTTGAATAATTCTGCATATATTTCAGCGCAAAAAAATGTCAATGATGAAAAACAAATCTATAGAAGAACTTATTGAAGACCAAAGGTATTTGAAACTTTTGTCAGAAAGATATCCAAATACATCGAGTTGTTCCACCGAGATAATAAACCTTGAGGCTATAATGAATTTGCCAAAGGGAACGGAACATTTTTTGAGCGACCTTCACGGTGAAATTACCGCTTTTACACATGTTTTAAAAAATGCATCTGGTGTTATTAGACGAAAGGTAGATGATATTTTTGGAATGACGATGAGACAGAGCGACAAAAACGCATTGCTCTCGCTGATTTATTATCCTTCAGAAAAACTTGCGTTGGTTCGTAATCAAGAAAAGGATATTGACGATTGGTATAGAACTACGCTTTATCAAGTGGTGGCTGTAGCAAAAACTGTAAGTTCAAAATATTCACATTCAAAAGTTCGTAAACTATTGCCAGAGGAGTTTGCATACGTTATAGAAGAACTGCTTCATGAGGATGAAAATTCTGTTGATAAGCAGAGTTATTATGCTCAGCTTATCAATACCATTGTTGATATTGGGCGCAGCGAAAAAGTTATTATTGCAATATGCCATCTTATACATAGGCTTGTAATTGATGCGCTTCATGTCGTAGGCGATGTTTATGATAGAGGACCAGGAGCATGCGACATTATGGAAACACTTTGTGGTTATCATAATTTTGATATTCAATGGGGTAATCATGATATATCATGGATGGGAGCTGCTGCTGGCAACCTTGCTCTAATTGCAAACGTTGTGAGAATTTCTATCCGTTATGCCAATGTTGAAACACTTGAAGAAGGCTATTCAATAAACCTTTTACCGTTGGCTACTTTTGCCCTTGATACCTATGGCGACGACAAATGTGAGGTTTTTCAAGCTTGTGAGTTTGAAGAAAATTCGCGTATGAGTCGTTCTATGCAACTTATGGCAAAAATGCATAAAGCTATTTCAATAATTCAATTTAAACTTGAAGGGCAGACAATAATGCGTCGAAAGGAGTTTGGTATGGAAGATAGACGTTTGCTTCATCTTATAGACTATGACAACGGTACAATTACCATCTCTAACAAAACTTATAAGTTAAAAGATAGCAATTTCCCCACAATAGATCCGTCGGATCCGTATAAACTAAGTTTGGAAGAGGAACAACTTATGATGCAGCTATCGCACTCGTTTACAAGTAGTGAAAAACTTCAAAATCACATGCGTTGCATATATAAGCATGGAAGTTTGTTCTTGGTTAGAAACAATTGCTTACTTTATCATGCCGCCATACCACTAAACGCCGATGGAACGTTTAAAGAAGTGAAAATAAAAGGTGAAAAATTTAGCGGTCGTAGGCTAATGGAGAGATTTGATCAAATAATTCGTAAGGCATATTTTGGAAAAATTGGGTCGGAGGAAAAAAGCCTTGCCCTCGACTATATGTGGTATTTATGGTGTGGCCCAGATTCCCCGCTCTACAATAAGGATAAGATGACAACTTTTGAACGTTATTTTATTCAAGACAAAGAACTTACGAAGGAAGAAAAAGGTCCTTATTACGAATTGGCAAATAATATAACTACTTGTGATAATATTCTTCGTGAGTTTGGGCTTGACCCAGAAAAATCGCGAATTATAAATGGTCATATTCCCGTAAAAACCACACAAGGAGAATCACCGCTTAGGGCTGGTGGTAAGCGACTTGTAATAGACGGTGGTTTTTCTAAACCATATCACAAAACAACTGGCATAGCAGGTTATACTTTGATATACAATTCTCATGGGTTGCAACTTGTACAACACGAACCGTTTGAAAGTAAAGAAAAAGCAGTCAGAGATGGTACGGATATACATTCGCGTGTGCAACTCGAAGAATTTAAATATCATCGTATGCTTGTAAGAGATACCGATAGAGGAAAGGAATTACAAATACAGATAGACAATTTGCGGCGTTTGCTTATGGCTTATCGTCAAGGTTTGATAAAAGAGAGATAATTTTGATAAACTTTGTAGCTATGT
The DNA here is from genome assembly GCA_937877455.1 of uncultured Bacteroidales bacterium. Classification (GTDB taxonomy): domain Bacteria; phylum Bacteroidota; class Bacteroidia; order Bacteroidales; family UBA3824; genus UBA3824. The sequence continues at coordinate 29,525 of CALFIU010000023.1, read as the reverse complement.
CAATAACCCAAAAGTTGTTATAGTGGATTTTTTTTATAAATTTGCGCCCAAAATATATAGAAAATGAAAAACATTCGCAATTTTTGCATAATAGCACACATCGACCATGGCAAGAGTACCTTGGCCGATAGATTGTTGCAATATACAAAAACTATCGCCGAAAAAGATTTGAAAGCACAAGTTCTCGACGATATGGATCTTGAACGCGAGCGTGGTATAACTATTAAAAGCCATGCTATACAGATGCGTCATGTGCTTGATGGTCAGGAATATATACTAAATTTGATTGATACACCCGGACACGTTGACTTTTCTTACGAAGTATCGCGTTCTATTGCTGCTTGTGAGGGCGCATTGCTTGTGGTTGATGCAACGCAAGGCATTCAGGCACAAACAATTTCTAATGTTTATATGGCAATAGAAAACGATTTGGAAATAATACCCGTTATTAACAAAATGGATATGCCAGCGGCCAACCCAGAAGAGGTTAAAGATCAGATAATGGAACTTATTGGAGGTAAGAGAGAAGATATTATCGAGGCATCGGGAAAGACTGGTCTTGGAGTTGATAGAATAATTGAAACTATTATAAAACGTGTGCCAGCTCCCAAGGGAGATGTTAATGCTCCATTGCAAGCTTTGATTTTCGATTCGGTTTTCAATCCATTTAGAGGAATAATTGCTTATTTTAGGGTTTATAATGGGTCAATTAAAACTTCCGACCATGTAAAGTTTGTAAATACAAAGAAAGATTACATAGCCGATGAAGTTGGTGTGTTGGAGATGGATTTAAAACCTCAACAAGAAATATCTGCAGGAAACGTTGGGTATATTATTTCAGGTATAAAAAATGCCGTGGAAGTTAAGGTTGGCGATACCATTACCAATTTTGATAATCCATGCAAGGAGGCTATTGCTGGTTTTGCAGAGGTAAAACCAATGGTTTATGCTGGTGTGTATCCAATTGAAACCGACAATTATGAGGAATTGCGAGTGTCGCTTGAAAAACTGCAACTTAATGATGCCTCTTTAACCTATTCGCCCGAATCGTCAATAGCGTTAGGATTTGGATTTAGATGTGGATTTCTTGGTATGTTGCACATGGATATTGTTCAAGAACGTTTGTCGCGAGAGTTTGATATGGACGTTATAACTACCGTCCCAAATGTGCCATACAAGGTGTTTACGCCCAAGGGAGAAATGCTTGAGGTACACAATCCCGCTGGTTTGCCGGAAGCCAAGGGCGTAGAACATATTGAAGAACCGTATATTCGTGCAGAGATAATTACAAAAACTGAGTTTTATGGTGCAATAACAAAGTTATGCCTTGAAAAACGAGGTGTAAAAATTAATGAAAACTACCTAACTTCCGACCGTATTGAGCTTACATTTGAAATGCCATTGGCAGAAATTGTGTTTGATTTTTACGACAAACTTAAGAGTATTTCAAAGGGATACGCATCTTTCGACTATCATCCGATAGACTACCGTCCGAGCAAACTTGTAAAACTTGATATTTTGCTTAATGGTGAGCCAGTTGATGCTATGAGTAGCCTTATTCACGAGTCTAACGCATACGATTTTGGAAAATCTATTTGCGAAAAACTAAAAGAATTGATACCACGTCATCAATTTGACGTTGCTATACAGGCTGCTATCGGAACAAAAATAATTGCTCGTAGTACGATAAAGGCGTTTAGAAAAGATGTTACAGCAAAGTGTTATGGAGGTGATATTTCGCGTAAACGTAAACTTCTTGACAAACAGAAAAAAGGTAAAAAACGTATGAAACAAGTGGGAGATGTGGAAGTACCACAAAAAGCTTTCCTCGCTGTGTTGAAAATCAATTAATATTTTGTAGTTTTGCAATGATAATAAAAAAGCCGCACGAAAATTTTTTCATGCGGCTTTTTTTGTGATATAAAAGTTTTTAGTCTTCGATAAGACATTTGCCAGTCATTTCTTTTGGCTGTTCTATGCCCATAATGTGGAGTATAGAAGGAGCTACGTCAGCCAAAACGCCGTTTTTAACTTTTGCGTTTTTGTTTTCGGTAACGTATATAAATGGAACTGGGTTGAGCGAGTGTGCAGTGTTTGGTGTTCCATCGGGATTGATGGCATTGTCAGCATTGCCATGGTCGGCTATTATTATTGTTTCGTAATCGTTTTTCTTAGCCGTTTCAACCACATCGTTTACACACTTATCAACTGCAACCACTGCTTTTTGTATTGCTTCGTAAACACCAGTGTGTCCCACCATGTCGCCGTTAGCAAAGTTAACAACTATCCAATCGTATTTTTGTGTGTTGATAGCATCTACGAGTTTGTCTTTTACTTCAAATGCCGACATTTCGGGTTTGAGGTCGTAAGTGGCAACCTTTGGCGAGTTAACAAGTATTCTATCTTCGTTTTCGTAAGGTTCTTCGCGTCCACCGTTGAAGAAAAATGTTACGTGAGCATATTTTTCGGTTTCAGCGGTGTGAAGTTGTTTGAGTCCTTTCTTCGATATTATTTCGCCGAGGGTCATGCTTACGTTTTCTTTTGGGAATAATATGTGTACGCCAGTGAATGATGCGTCGTATGGTGTCATGCAATAATATTGAAGCCCTTGAATTGTTTTCATTCCTTGTTCTTCCATATCTTTTTGAGTTAATACAATTGTTAACTCTTTTGCACGGTCGTTTCTGTAGTTGAAAAATATTACAACATCGCCTTCTTTAATGCGTCCGTCAACATTTGAGTTAATGAGCGGTTCCATAAATTCGTCGGTGTTTTTATGTTCTTCGGTGTGAGAATCATAGCACGATTGAACGCCTTGTACCATGTCGTCGCATTTACGACCTTTGCCGTCAACGAGTTGGTCGTATGCAACTTTTATCCTATCCCAACGTTTGTCGCGATCCATTGCATAAAAACGTCCAATTATTGAGGCTATGTATCCGTTGCCGATTGTGTCGATGTGTTTTTGTAAGTCGGCAATAAAACCTTTTCCCGATTTTGGGTCAGTATCGCGACCGTCCATAAAACAATGAACGTATGTGTTTTTAACACCGTATTCTTTTGCTATGTCAAGGAGTTTAAATAAGTGTACGAGAGAACTATGTACGCCGCCAGTTGAGGTTAGACCCATAATATGAATGCTTTTGCCATTTTCTTTGGCGTAGCCGTATGCCGATTTGATTTCTGGGTTTTCCATTATTGAATTGTCGGCGCATGCACGGTTTATTTTAACGAGGTCTTGATATACAATGCGTCCTGCACCAATGTTTAGGTGTCCAACTTCGGAGTTTCCCATTTGACCGTCGGGAAGTCCTACGTTTTCGCCGCTTGCCAATAGTTGCGAATGTGGATATGTGTTGTTGAGATAGTCTAAATAGGGGGTAGGCATTTGATAAATAACATCGCCTTTGCCCTTGTTGCCGATTCCCCATCCATCGAGAATCATAAGAAGTGCTTTTTTTGCCATGATTTTTAACTTTTTTATTTCCGACTGCAAAGGTAAAAAAATATTGTTAGTTTGTGTGTATTTTTTTGTGATAAAATGTTTGGGGGAGTTCTAAAAATTAGATTTTTCAAGGCGTATGAAATCAAAAAAGCGTAGTTTACTGATTGTAAATGAGTATTTTGAGATTGAAATACAACACAGAAAAAGCAATTTTTAGAACCCCCGTTTAATTTACCAAAAACAATCCTTGTTATTTGTTGGCACGGTTGGAAATAATAATATTTTTTTACATTTTAATTATTAAGTGTTTTTTTGCTTAATATTTTTTTAATTTTAAATTAAAGATATTATTGAAACATTATACTTTTATGTTTTCGTAGGAATTAGAGTAAAGGTAACGGTTGGTTTAAGAACGTTTAACCGTTTGGCAGTTTTTTTGTAAAGATATTCTAAACTAAATAAAAAAGAGAAAATAACAAAAGTATGAAAAAAAGAAGTTTATTATTGGCAGGTATCCTTGCTTTGTCTGCCAATGCATTTGCAGGCGACTATCTAACAAACACCAATCAAAGCGTTTATTTTTTGCGTAACCCTGCACGTCAGGCAGCCATTGGCATTGATGGTGTTTATTTCAATCCTGCTGGTGCTGCATTTTACGATGAAGGTTTTCATTTTCAGTTTAACTGGCAAAATGCTCGTCAACATCGTGATGCATACGCCAATTATGGTGGTTTATATAAATACAATTTTGAAAATCCATCGCCAAATTCTGATGGCGGTCGTAAATTTAAGGGTGATGTTAACGTTCCTATTCAGCCTTCTTTGTTTTTGTTATATAATAAAGGAGATTGGAGTTTTCAAGCTGGATTTGGATTTATTGGCGGTGGCGGCGGCTGCGAATTTGACGATGGTGTAGGTTCGTTTGAGGCATTAGTTGGTTCTAATGGTTTGAAGGCATTGGGAGCAGCTTTTGCAGGTTACACCCTTCAGAGTTCTGTTGAAGGCAAATCATACGACATGGGTTTGTTTTTAACTGTGGCGCGCAAACTTTCAGAAAATCTTAGTGTATCGCTTGGTGTACGTGGTATTTATGTTACAAATAGTTATACTGGTAGTATAACAGGAATAAAATATAAAATGACTACGGGAACGGTTATTGACCAATCAATTAATCCTGCCCTTAGCGATTTAGTTCTCGATTGCGACCAAAAAGGATTTGGAGTTGCTCCTATTGTTGGTTTGGATTGGAAAGCTGCTGATTGGGTAAATATTGCGGCTAAATTTGAGTTTAAAACCAAACTCCGTGTAGAATCTGATGCTCATAACAACGATGCTTTCAACGCATTGGCAGCGTCTAACGCATCTTTCTCTAATTATCTCGATGGTGCAAAAACACCTTGTGATATGCCTGCTTTTGCTTGTATTGGTGCACAGTTTATACCTTTCAACCCATTGCGTGTTTATGTTGGTTATAACCATTATTTTGATATGGATACAAAACAATGGACAAAATCGATGGTTCATAATACAAACGAAGTTACTTTTGGTGTAGAATACGACATCAACGATATGTTTGAGGTTAGTGCAGGTTTTCAAAAAACAATGTTTGACCAAACAGATGCAAACATTTCTGATATGTCTTTCAACATGAGTAGTTATTCATGTGGTTTTGGTATTGGTGTTAGAGTTTCTCCAAAAGTGAAAATTAACGCTGCTTATTTCCAAACTTTTTATGACGATTATACCAAAACAGTTGCTAATACTTCTGTAACAACATATAGTCGTACCAATAGGGTTATTGGTTTGGGTGTAGATATTAATTTTTAAAAAATTAATATCAAAATTAGGTTTTATTTAACCGAGTATTTATAAAAAGTAGAGGTTGCCAAGGTAACCTCTATTTTTTATATAAATGGGCAGACATGCAAGTCCGCCCGTATTGATGTTGATTCAAATGAAATTGACGTAAGGTAACCTCTTTTTTTTGCAATAATGAATGTTATTTACTCATAATTTTTATTTCGGCCTCGTTGATATTGTTTGATTTGGCAGTTAAAACAATTTCTCCTTTTTTGTCCTTTTGAGAACGAACGATGCACAAACATTTACCATTAAAGGCTGAATGAAAGCGATTTGTGAATTTTTCATGGCAAGTGGGGTCTCCGTTGTCGGTGGCAATAATTTCTCCGGGACCTGTTATTGCAAATTGTATCATGTTGTTGGCAGTTGGTACTAAAACACCGTTTTTGTCCATTATTTCTATGGTAACAAAACTTAAATCTTCTCCATCGGCGTTGATGATGTTTCTGTCTGCTGTTATACTAATGCTTGCTGCTGTATCTGCAGTGCAAACAACGTCTTCTATTGTTTGTCCATCTTTTGTTTTTGCTATGGCTTTGAGTTCTCCTGGTTGATAGTCAACTTTCCATGCCAAATGAAGTTTGTCGTCTTTAGCAGTTTGTTTACCGAGCGTTTGTCCATTGAGAAACAATTCTACTTCTTCTAAGTTTGTGTATGCCCATACATCTATTTTCTCTCCTTCTTGCCAATTCCAATGGGGTAGGAGATGCAGCACTGGTTTTGATGTCCAAAGGCTTTGATATAAGTAATATACATCTTTTGGAAATCCAGCGAGGTCTATTATTCCAAAATAAGAACTTCTCGAAGGCCAACCGTAAGGCGTTGGTTCTCCGATATAGTCAAATCCCGTCCATACAAAAATTCCTGAAACCCAAGGATATTTCATGTATTCTTTGAGAGTGGTTTCGTGAGAAGTTCCCCAAGGTGTGCGAGTGTTGTCGTATGCAGAGCATTGGTGGTCGGGTCTGTCGAATGGCAAATCCCAACGTTCGGGCCATAGATATTCAGAATCTGCTGGTGCTATGTAGTTGCCTCTTGTTTGTAATGCCGATACAGCTTCGGTTATTATGAGTGGTTTGTTTGGAAATTTTTCTTTAAATGCCTTTCCCCAGTTGTATTCGTGATAATTAAAACCGATAATATCCATTGCACCTGATTTAAAAAGCAAGTTAAAAGGTTCGGTTTCGTTGTTTCCTGTTGTTACGGGTCGCGATGGGTCAAGGTTTTTAACAATATCAGCGAGTTTTATTGCCAACATTGAGTTAACATGGGTTTTGTTGTTGCTATCGTTGTTTTTGCTAAGTTGAGCAGCAAAGTTGAACATAAGATTTGCTTGTGCAATGTCTAATGTGTCGGTGTTTATGTCGCCCCATTGTTCGAGAATTTCGTTGCCAAAACTCCACATAATAACGCTTGGGTGATTGCGGTCGCGTTTTATAAAGTCAGAAAGGTCTTGTTCGTGCCATTGTGCAAAATATTGTGCGTAGTCGTATTTTGTTTTACGTTTTGCCCACATATCGAATGCTTCGTCCATTACAATAAACCCCATGGAGTCGCATAGGTCGAGCAGTTCTTTTGCAGGAGGATTGTGCGATGTGCGAATGGCGTTACAACCCATATCTTTTAGTATTTGCAATTGACGTTGTATTGCGCAGTGGTTGACAGCTGCACCAAGTGCGCCGAGATCGTGATGGTTGCAAACACCGTTTATTTTCATGGCTTTGCCGTTAAGAGAAAATCCGTTGTCGGCATCGAAGTTAAAAAATCTTATTCCAAATGTTTGAGAATATACGTCGGTGGTTTTACCGTTGTTTTTTATTTTAAACTCTGCACGATAGATATTTGGCGATTCAATACTCCAAAGTTGAGGATTATCTATCTGTGTTGAAAGTTTTATTTTTTGTCCGCAACTATATTCTTTTTCGTTAATTTTGCATACGTTTTGTCCAGAAGGTGAGTATATGTTAATTTCTAATTCGGAATTTCCTTCACCTTGTATTTGAGTTTCTATGTTAAGAGTAGTTTGTTGAGCAGAAGTGTTTTCGGTGTATATAAAAGTTTCGGGTTCAAGAATGTGGTTTTTATCAACTTTTTTTAGATATACGTTTCTATAAATTCCGCTTCCCGAATACCAACGAGAGTTTGGTTGATTGGTATTGTCGGCGGTTATGGTTAATGTGTTTTTTTTATCATATTTTAGGTATGGTGTAATGTTATATTCAAAACCAATGTAGCCGTTGGGTCTAAAACCGAGTTTATAGCCATTTATATATACAGTGCTTTGCCAATATACCCCGTCAAAACAGATGAAAAATTGTTTGAGAGAATCGGTTGATGACGGAAAAAATTCTTTTTGATACACACCAAAACCGCCTGGAAGTGCGCCTCCGCCAGGTGTGGCAGGATTGTTTTCTTTAAAGTCGCCTTCTATGCTCCAATCGTGAGGCAGATTTAATGTTCGTGGCTGTGTTGTTAAGTTTGTGAATGCTTCTAACGAATCTGCACCGAGTGCAAACTGCCAATTTTCGTTAAATTTTTCTATGTTGCGCGGGTTTTCTTCTGATTGTCCACACGAAAGTAAACAGCCTGCAACTATCGCCACCAATAGTTTTTTGTCCATTTTTTATGTTACGTTAAAAAAATAATGTTTTTTGCAAAAGTGAAAAAAATGATTTATTGTAAAAAAAATATTTCCAAAAACATTAGAATAAACGTCAATTTCATTTGTAGGGGCTGCCCCTACAAATGAAATTGACGTGGTTGTAAAAAAAACTATTTCAAAACACGCTGTAGTTGTCAATAATAATTATTAACTTTGCGGCAAAATTTACTATTATGGAAGGTGATATAATTGCTAACGGAGCTAAAGTGCATTACAAAACCACCGGCGAAGGTCAAGATGTTATGCTGCTACATGGTTGGGGTTGCAACATTGATACTTTTAAATATTTGCAGTCGAATTTAGAAAAAAAGTATCGAGTAACGGCTATTGATTTTCCGGGTTTTGGCAAAAGTCCAGAACCAACAACTGTTTGGGGTGTTGAGGATTATACACGTTGTATTGAAGAATTTGTAAAGATATATGGCTTGAAATCCCCAATATTTTTAGGACATTCTTTTGGTGGACGTGTGGCAATATTGCTATCATCGCGTAATGATGTAAAAAAAATTATACTAACTGATAGTGCTGGTGTAAAACCACAAAGTACAAAAATTTCGGTTAGTAGAATTTTTTCAAAGGCAAAAAAAATATCTGCCAAAATTATTGGCGAAAAAGCCACCGAAAAACTTGTAAAACCGTTTGCTAATTCGTTAGCAAGTGAGGATTATAAAAATGCCACAGTTATGATGAAGGAGATATTAAAAAAGGTGGTTGATGAGGATTTAACTCATGTTATGCCCAACATAAAAGCCTCAACTCTGCTGATTTGGGGAGCAAACGACACTGCTACACCGTTGTCGGATGCAAAAATAATGGAAAAATTAATTCCCGATGCTGGCTTAGTGGTGTTTCCAAATTGTGGACATTTTAGTTTTTTAGAAAATCCTGGTTATTACCAGACTATTGTTGAAAACTTTTTGCAAAGCAAATAAACGATTATGTTAATTGAATTTTTATTATTAGCGGTAACGGCTGTTTATTTTGTTGTTAAACTACGTTACGAGTTGCAGATGTTCCAACAGAACAGTTATCGCAACGAACGTTTTTTTAAATGGTTTGGCAAATCAGGAATTGGCATTCTTCGTTATGGAGAAATTGCTGCTATATGGATAGCGGCTCTTGGTGTGATATTTTCTAAAATGTGGCTTTTAGCATTAGGTGTTGTTATACTTGTGCCGCTGGCAGTGTTGGTTTTAAAACGTAAACAAAAGGTAAAACTAAATTTTACATCAAGAGCTAAACGTTTGTTTTTTACATCGTTGGGTGTTGTTGTCTTAATCGTTAGTTTAGTATTATGTTTTGGAAAACCTTTTTTGTCGGTAGTTTTTGCAGAGGTTTGTTGTGGTCTTACATTTCTTATATTACCATTGGCCAACATAATCCTAAAACCAGTGGAAAACAAAATTAACAATTGGTATATAAACGATGCAAAACGCATACTTGCCAGTCAAAAAGATTTGATTGTTGTTGGTATAACAGGAAGTTACGGAAAAACAAGTACAAAACATTTTCTTGAAAAAATACTATCGCAAAAATACAATGTGCTTATGACACCTGGCAGTTTTAATACAACTATGGGTGTTGTACGCACCATTCGCGAATATCTTAACCCAACACATCAAGTGTTTATTTGCGAGATGGGAGCCAAACAATTGGGCGACATTAAGGAAATTTGCGATATTGTAAAACCAAAATATGGTATTCTTACATCTGTGGCAGAGCAACATCTCGACACTTTTAAAAATATTGATAATGTAAGAAAAACTAAGTTTGAGCTTATAGATAGTTTGCCTACCGATGGCTTGGCGGTGCTTAATGCCGATTATGATATAATTGCGTCAAATGCCGATAGTCTTAAGACAAATTCTGTATTTTATTCGTTAAACTCTGCGAAGTTGGGCTATACTGCAAAAAATATTACCTATTCGCAACACGGTACAACGTTTGATCTTTACATTGGTCAGAATAGAGAAGGAAGTTTTACCACCGAATTGCTCGGCGATTATAATGTGTCTAATATTCTTGCATGTATGGCATTGGCTTATGAAATGGGGCTTAATGATAAGGAAATCGCCTTTGGCGTACACAAATTACAGGCGGTGGCTCATAGGATGGAAATAAAACCCAATGCCGCAGGACTTATTATTATTGATGATGCATTTAATTCCAATCCCAAAGGTGCAGAGATGGCATTAAAAATATTGTCGCAGTTTAATGGTCGTAGGTTTGTAATAACACCTGGTATAATAGAACTTGCAGATCGACAAGATTTTTATAATCAAAAACTTGGAGAACAGATAGCACATAGTGCCGATTTTGCTGTGCTTGTTGGGCGTAAACAAACAGAAGCTATTTATCGTGGACTTAAAGGTAGTGGTTATCCCGATGAACAGATTTTTATAGCAGAAAATCTAAATCAAGCTGCAGAAAAAGTATTTTCAATGGCTTCGCGAGGTGATGTTGTTTTGTTTGAAAACGATTTGCCAGACTTGTTTGGGTAGAATAAATTTAGAAAACGATTAATCAAAGATAATTATGATAACATTAGGAGTTATTTTTGGCGGATTGTCAGTGGAACATGAAATATCCGTTATTTCGGCTTTGCAAACGATAAATGCGTTTCCTGCCTTTAAATATAACATTGTGCCAATTTACATAAGTAAAGAAGGCGAGTGGTACACCGGTCCGGGGTTAACTGTTGTTGCCAACTATCGCAATATGAAAAAGTTGCTTTCGTGGTGTGATAAAGTTTATATGACACCCGTACGTGGAGATTTTAATCTTTATCGCTATAAGACATCGATGTTTAAAAGTAAAGTGGTTTGTAAACTTGATGTAATATTCCCCATTTTACACGGCAGTTATGGCGAAGATGGTAGCCTTCAAGGTTTCTTTGAAATGATTGGTATTCCATACGTGGGAAGCAATTTACGAGCAAGCAATATTGCAATGGACAAGGTGGTTACAAAATATATGTGTAAAGCCGCAGGAATTCCATGTGTAGATTATATATGGCTCACAGATAAAGAATGGTTTGAACAGAAAGATGCCAAGATTATTGATGCAGAAAAAATAGGTTATCCTCTTATTGTAAAACCAGCAACGCTTGGTTCAAGTGTTGGAATTTCTAAGGCTGCCAATCGTGAAGAACTTAGCGATGCAATTGACCTTGCTTCTAAGTTTACCAACAGAATTATTGTTGAAAAAATGGTAGAGAATCTACAAGAAATTAATTGTTCTGTTTATGGTATTTATGAAAAATGTTTTGCTTCGGTGCTTGAAGAACCAGTTCGTACGGGTGATATTTTATCTTATAAAGATAAGTACATGGGTGGCGGTTCGTCTAAAGGGGCGAAAATTTCGGGTGCTAAGGGGTCAAAAATGGGAGGTTCCAAAGCTTCTGGCTCTATGAGCGATTCGCAAAGAAAAGTGCCTGCCGATTTGCCTTGCGAAACTGCAAAGTTAATACAAGATTTGGCTATTAAGGCGTTTCGCGAGATGGACGCATCGGGTATTATTCGCATTGATTTTATGCGTAATCGTAATACTGGCGAAGTTTTTATTAATGAGATAAACAGCATACCGGGTTCGCTATCGTTCTATCTTTGGGAGGCAACGGGTAAGAAATTTGTTGATGTACTTGATGAAATTATTGACAATGCTATTAAACTTTCGGCAGAGAAAAAACAACTTATGTTGTCATACGATCAAAATATTTTTGCTATGGGTGGAACTATTGGTGCAAAAGGCAGCAAACGATAATTTTTTTTGATTGTAATCAAAGCTTTTAATAAACAAAAATCCCCGAACAATAATTGTAAAGATTTATGTTCGGGGATTTTGTTTTTTTGTAATTATTCTTCAGTTTTCTTTTTGCGAGTGCGAGTGCGTTTTGGAGTTTCTTCTGCTGGCTTATCTTCTGGATTTTTGTTGTCGTCGTTTGCTACTGATTCTGGAGAATCTTCTTTGTCGTCTATGTAGCCTTTTTCTACCAAAATGTTGTACCAAGCAAAGCATGTTTTAATGTTGGATACATATACGCGATCTTGGTCATAATTAGGAAGTACTTTTGCAAAAAGTTCTTTTAACTCTTCGGCAGATGCTTTTTTGGGGTTAAAAGGTGTTGGTTTACCTTGTAGTTCTTTATAAAGGCTGCGATAAATGTCAGATAGCCTTGTATCTCCATCGTCAGTGTACATTGATATATCTTCGAGTGCACTGATTCTTGCCGATGCAAATACTTGTGTGCGTTTACCATCGGCTATATTTTCTATTATAAGGCCGTTGTTGGCTTGTTTTATGTGTTTGTAAAGCCCTGGCATGCCAGTAATTGCTAATATTCCAAATAAATTCATTTTAAATTTTTTTTTGTTTATTCAGGAAAATGGTTTCCGCTGCAAATATACACTTTTTTTTACCGTTGCAATATTTTTAAGTGTGAAAAATAGTTATGTTGTGAAAAAAAGTTATGTTGTGTTATATTTTTTAGTAGAGTACTACATTTCGTTAGTTTGGCTTTTTTTTGTGTCGAATACAAATCTTCGTATATACATTATTTGAGTTCGTCCAGTGTTGAGATATAGGTTGTAGTTGTTGTTAAACGTTTCCATTATACTATTCCATGTGGCAACAATCCCTACCGACCAATTTGGTTTTTGATACCAAATTGTGCCTTTAAAGTGAAATACTGGTGCAAAGTCTGTTGATTCGCTAAATAGTTTTGATAATTTGTAGTTGCTACAATTAATGCCAAAAACACCATTTGCATGTATTAAAAAGTGATTGCCTAACACAAAATTGTAACCGTAGCCTATATTTGGACCGAGATTAAACCCTTTTAGAGTGGCAACGGTATCTTTAAATACAGGTTTGTCCGATTCGATTTTTAGGTGATAAATGGCTGCACCGAGTAGGAAACTACCAGCCGAAATGTTTTGTTTTTCGTTTTGAGTAAAGCCAGCTTTGTAAGAAAATTCGTTACCATTAAAAATGTATTGTCCTACAGCACCTATATGCGATATTGTAAGGTCTGGAAAATAAATTCCTTCATCAAGGTTTGCTTTTATTGCGTCTTCGTCTTGTAGTGCTACAAAACCTGTGTATCTTTGTATGTATATATCGCCAGCAAAAAAATTATTGTAACTACGTAGTTGAAGGTCTGTTGTTTTGGTATTATGAAATTTTTTGCTACCAAAACTATTGAGTTCGTGGCGATAAAAAATATCAAATGGAAGGTATTTGCACCAAAGACCAATTCCAATTCCCAAGTGGTTGTCGGGTATGTAGTTGAGGCCGCTTTCGTTGTCAACAAGGCTAAATTTATCGTTGTAAAAAAAAGTTTTTATCGAAAAAAAATTTCCATAACTTTCTGTAAATGTGGTATCTTGGGCAGATGAGATATTTATATACACCATCATTGCCACACAAAATATAGTATATTTGAGAAAAAAATTCATTTTTGTTTTGCAGGTGCAAAATTAGAAAAAAAATATTATTGTATAGATTTTTTGATTTAAAACTTTAAAATAAATTTTGTCGAAAAATAAAAAAAAAATACCTTTGTAAACTGAAAATATGTAGATTGGCAAATGGATTTGCAGGGCATAAAACAACGTTTTGGTATAATAGGTAACGACGAAAAGCTTAATCGTGCACTTGATATAGCTGCTCAGGTTGCCCCAACAGATATTTCTGTGCTTGTAACAGGAGAAAGTGGGGCAGGCAAGGAGTTTATTCCCCAGGTGATTCATGCCCTAAGTTCTCGAAAACATGGTACTTATATTGCAGTCAATTGCGGTGCAATACCAGAAGGAACAATTGATTCTGAGTTGTTTGGACACGAAAAAGGTTCTTTTACAGGAGCCAACGACACTCGTAAAGGATATTTTGAAGTGGCCGACAAAGGGACAATTTTTCTTGATGAAGTTGCGGAATTGCCGTTAAAAACGCAAGTAAGATTATTGCGAGTGCTTGAATCAAAAGAGTTTATAAAAGTTGGTTCATCAAAGGTACAAAAAACTGATGTTAGGGTAGTTGCTGCCACCAATGTTAATATGATTCAAGCAGTTAAAGATGGTCGTTTTAGAGAAGATCTTTATTATAGGCTTAATACTGTGCAGATAACCATACCAGCTTTGCGAGAACGTGGTAATGATATTTTATTGTTATTTAGAAAGTTTGCCTCTGATTTTGCTCAACGTTATTCTATGCCAACAATTCGCCTTGACGAGGAGGCACAAAATATGGTGCGTAATTATCGTTGGCCTGGCAATGTAAGGCAACTTAAAAACGTGGCAGAGCAGATTTCGATAATAGAACAATCGCGAGAGATAACAGGAGCAATGGTTGCAAAGTATCTTCCTGAAGTAAGTTCAGGTGTGCCTGCTTTAGTTCATATAGGAGTACATGATAGTGATGAATCATTTGCATCAGAAAGAGAAATTCTCTATAAGGTGCTTTTTGATATGCGAAATGATATTACAACGCTAAAATCGCAGATGGCACAAATATTAGGAACAAAAAATTCCACTATTATCAACAACCAGTCTCACATATCTGATATTAGTAATTACGATGCTATGCCAGTGCAAACCATACATCACGATTTTTCGTCGCAACATACAGGAGAAATTATACAACATCCACAAGAAATGGAGGTTGCGGCAGAACCTGTTCAAGATCAGAATTTGCTTATTGCTGCCTCTGAGTATGACCTTATAAAAAAAGCGTTGGAAAAACACGATGGAAAGCGAAAAGCTGCTGCTGAAGAGCTTGGAATTTCGGAGAGGACATTGTATCGAAAAATAAAGGAGTACCACATAAGTTGATGAAAAAAAATAAGGCACACATATTGATATTCTTAATTAGTTGCTTGTTTTTTGCAAGTTGCGGGATTTATTCGTTTACTGGTGCAAGTTATGGTACAGCAAAAACTGTTACCATAGAATATTTCCAAAATAGAAGTACTTATGTGAATCCCACACTTAGCAACACGATAACGGAAAATCTTAAGGATAGATTTATGAGTCAAACACCACTAACATTGGTAAAAACCAATGGTGATTTGCATTTTGAAGGAACAATAACAGGCTACACTATAACAGCTGTGGGAATAAAATCGGGAGAAACAGCCTCTTACAATAGGTTGACGATACAATTAAAGGTTTCGTTTACCAATAGTACGGCTCCCGAAAACGATTTTGACAAAACCTATTCGCGATATGCCGACTACGATGTTTCGTCGTCTTTCGCAACGGTTGAGTCGGCATTAGTGGAAGAAATAACCGAACAATTGATAGACGATATTTTCAACGATTCGGTGGTAAATTGGTAAAAACTTTAATCAACCATACAAGAAAAAATATTAATGTATTATGGCAATGACATCAAAACAGTTTATAAAACTACTGCAAGACAGAAAACAGCTTAACGACAGTAGCGTTGTGGAAATAGAAACATTAATAAAACAATTTCCATATTTCCAGACGGCGCATTTATTATATTTGCAAAATCTCAACGCCATAAATCCTAAGCTCACTAAAGAAAAGTTACCATTAGAAACACTTTACGTAGCCGATCGTGCCACGCTATATAGTGCTTTGCTACAGCAGAATGGCGAAAAAAATAGTTCGCAAAAATCAGATTCCGAAAAATCACAAAAAGATGAGGTACGTACAACACCGCTAACCGAAGAAGAACGTCAGCAGGTTCACCGCACCCTTGTAAATGACTTTTTTGCCAAGGGTAGCAATAACAGAAATTACGACATGGTAGCCACAAATGTTGATGAAAACGGTAATATCAAAAATGTTGATGAATCTCGCAAGAATGTAGAAAAAGTTGCAGAAAGTGCCAAAAATTCTGTTGAAAATACACGTGTAAAAACTGATAATGCTGCTAATAATACTAAAATTAACGTTGGTAAAACAGTAAAAGTTACTGAAAATGAGCCTAAAAAAGTAGTCGAAGATACCAAAGAAGTTAAAACTACAACTACAACTGTTGAAACCAAAACTGTAACTGTTGAAACAAAAACAGAAAACAAACCCGAAGCAAAATCAGAACAAAATGTTGAGCCTAAAGTTGAGGTAAAGACCGAGACTAAACCTGAAGCAAAAGTTGAAGTAAAGACTGAAAACAAACCTAAAGTAAAAGTTGATGTAAAGGCTGATAACACTCAAGAAATAAAGTCAGAAACAGAAGAAAAAAAATCGTCTGGTGAAGACGATATTTTTAAGAAAATAGCCAAACTTAGGGAAGAACGCAAAGAGGCTGCACGTCAAAAAGAAGAGGCCGAAAGAAAAGCACAACAATTGGAAGAAGAAAAACAAAAGGCAGAGGTCGAGCGCGAAAAAGCAGAAGAAGCGGCAAAACTTGCGGCAGCTAAAGCTCAATTGGAATCTCAACTTGCAAAAGAACGTGCAGAAAAAGAGGCTGCAGCAGCAAAAGAGGCTGCCGAAAAAGCAGCAGCAGAGAAAGTTGCAGCTGAAAAAGCAGCAGCAGATAGAATAGCCGCCGAAAAAGCCGCCGCAATTGCGACATCAGCAGTTGTTGAAAGTGTTGTTGAGCAACAAAAGGAACAAAAAACAGAAGATAAACAAGATGTTTCAACGTCAAATGCAGAAACAACCACAACCGTAACTACTACTGTTACAACTGTTACTACTACAACCGTTGAACAACAACCTACCGAAGTTATTGAAAAACAGGAAAATAAAACTGAAGAAAAGAAATCTGCTGCCGATTTGTTGATGGAACGCCTTAATAAATATAAAAACAAACGCAAAGAAGAAGTCGGTGCAGCAGAAAATAAAACTGAAAATGTTAGTGAATTGTCTAATGTAACAGAAAAAAACGATAATATATCAGTTGAAAACTCTGAAAACATTGATGAAGGAGAAAAAAATACTGACCTTATCGACAAGTTTATAAAAGAATCGCCACATATAGACCGTAACAAACCTGTTGTAGAAGGGGATATGTCGCAAGGTAGTAATGTAGCACCAGATAGTCTTTTCTCAGAAAAACTTGCAAATTTATATACTCAGCAGAAACTTTATGACAAAGCAATTAGCATTTATAACAAATTAATTTTGAAATATCCCGAAAAAAGCAGTTACTTTGCGGCTAAATTAGAAGAAGTTAATAAATTGAACACTAAATAAAAAAACAAAAACAGAAAATGAGCACAATTCTTACTGTGTTGATACTTATAGCAAGTATCCTTTTAATTTTGATTGTTTTGGTGCAAAACTCAAAGGGTGGTGGTCTTGCATCAAATTTTGCTGGCGGAAACCAGTTTGGTGGTGTTGCTGAACAAAAAAGCAAACTTGAAAACACCACTTGGTATTTGGTTATTTTTATTGTTGTTGGTAGCATCATACTTACAGTAACAAATCGTCATGCTGTAACTGATACAAAACAGTCGGAAGTTAAGGAACGTATTACCAATCCTACCAACGTGCCTGTTATTCCGCAAGCTCCTGCTGCACCTACAGTTGCTCCTGCACCAGGCGAATAATGTTTTTTGAAAATTAAGGTATATTATTGGTTTTTACCAATTTGAATTGCGTTTGACTGTAAAAAAACGGTTGAACGCAATTTTTTTTTTGTTAAGAAGTTGATATTTTTTTTAGAGCTTAATAAATAATTTTATCTTAGCACAATAAAAAGCATAGAATATGACACAAAACATAAAAACTATAAAAGTAGGGACTTTTAATCTCAATAATTTGTTATTACCCGAAACGCCAGTTTATAACGGTTCTTTGAGGCTTACAGATGCAGAATATGAGGCAAAAACTCAATGGACAAATTTTATGCTCAATCAAATGGATGCCGATATTATCGGTTTTCAAGAGTTGTTTCACAAAGAGGCACTTGCACGTATAATTCGTCAAAACGACAAATATAAACAAGCCGATATTGTAATGGCCAACGAAAATGGAGAACAACCACGTGTGGCTTTGTTGAGCAAATATCCAATAGAAAATGTAAAAGTTTTTAGTCGATTTCCAGACGAATCTATTATTGATATTAGGCTTGGAGATGAGCGTACTGTATTGCCATTCAATAAGTTTACTCGTCCGGTTTTACGTGTTGATGTAAGGGTAAGTGGTTTTGGATTGATAACATTTTTTGTTGCGCATTTAAAATCTAAGCGTCCAAAATTGTATGAAGGCGAAGATGAAAATAATCCTTACGACCTTGCACGTGCCAACGCTCGTAGTTTGATGGTTAGAGCAGCAGAATCGGTGGCGTTGAGAACAATTTTGTGTAATGCAATGCAAAACAACAAATATCCTGTTGTAGTTATGGGTGATGTTAACGACACAGGAGACGCAGTAACATCGAGAATTATTTCTGGAGAAGTTCCTCAACACAAATTACCCGACAATATTAAACGTGATATATGGAATGTATTGCTTTATCATGTTAAAGATATTCAGGCACGACGTTCGTATCAAGATTTTTATTACACACACATTCATAATGGTTTGTACGAAAGTCTTGATCATATAATGGTTAGTCAAGAACTTGTTACAGAAAATCCTCGCAACATTGGTAGGGTAGGGCTTGTGTCGGTTTATAACGATCATATTTTCGACCAAACTTTTACTAACGACAAGGTTGACAAGGCAAAAACCGACCATGGTGTTGTTGTGGCAAGTCTTGAATTGTTTTGTCATCAACGTTGAAAATGAAACGTTTTGAAATTTTAGTTTTACTTTGGTTTAATCTTTGGAGTTTTGCAATTGCTCAAGATTTTGAAATTGTAAATAATAATTTTTTATCAGAAAATTATCAGGATTTTATAAATATTTCTGGCAATTGGAGTGTTGATAGTAGCCTTGGCTTTTTGGATTTGGGTGTTGATGCGGGTACAGATGAAGCGTTGTTCCAATTGCCAGATTTTTGTTTAAAAGAAAGTAATACAACATGGAATTTTAAATTTGAATTTAATGCAGAAAAACCAACATCTTCTAATTATTTCAACATAGTTATATGTGGAGATTCTCTATCAAATGGAATTGGTTTTGGCGTTGGCAAGGGTAATAATAAGGCTTGTTTATCGCTATTAAGATTTACTGATTCAAAAACTACTGTTTTGGCGCAAAGCACTGATAGTATCAAAAAAAATATTGAGTATGATGTTAGAATAACACGTTCTTTTGATGGAGTTTGGACATTATCGCTTGATGATAGAGATTTGCTAAGTTATACAGAAAATGTTGACTTCGACTTTTTGGTTAAACAAACTATTATAAAATATTGTTTTTCAAAAAAATATCCATCTAAGTTTTTACTAAAAAGTTTTTCAATTTATCAAAACTATCCTTTGGATATTGATGGATTTAAAATTGTAGATTTTTCAGTTGAAGGGTGTAATTCTATTAAAGTATTTTTTAATAACATTATCGACAAACAAAGCTGTCAAGATGTTGGTATTTGCCTTTTGGAAAATATTTATACTAAGGAAATCTCTATTGAAGAAGACTTAAAAACACTAACATTGTTTTTTGAAGAACCTTTTGTGGCAGGTGAAGAATATAGTTTGATATTGTCGGGAATATCCAATCGTTTGGGTATGGAGATTGACGAATGTATTAATTTTTCGAGAAAAAAAATTACTTTGCAAAGTTCTGAATTTATAAATTCAACAACTTTAAAACTTGTTTTTTCTGATGTTCCTCAAAATATTTATGATATAAATATTTATAGTATTAACGAAAATAAACCACAAAAAAATATTGTTGAAGATTCGGTATGTTATCTTACTTTTGAAAATACTTTAGATTTTGGGCAAGAATTGGTTTTACGTGTTGATGGGCTTTTAGATGCCGACGGTGTTACTTTTTATAATTTTACGCAAAGTTTTTGTTTTGCAAGTCGTGGTCAAATAGTAATTAATGAAATAATGGCGGATATTAATCCTGCCCCCAATAATCTCCCTGCAAAAAAATATATAGAGTTGTATAATACTTCTCCATTAGATTTTCGGCTTGATGGTTATACGATTTCAAATGATGGCGAGAATATAACATCATTGGTTGGTACAATTTCCTCAAAAAATTTTTTGATTATTTCTGCCGATTCTGCTGCATTTTCTATTTATGGTAATTCAGTTGGTGGGTTAAACGAAAAATCAGTTACTGTTGCAGGAAAAAAACTTGTTTTAAAAAATATATTTGGTCAAGTAGTCGATTCTTTAAGTTATTCTTTACAAATGTATGGCGATAAATCGTTTAGTTCGGGAGGTTATTCTTTGGAGCGTATCAATCCACAAAATATTTGTAATCAATCAATAAATTGGCATGTTACTAATTCTGACGATGGAGGAACACCCGGAAGTATAAATACAGTTTTATCAGACGTTTTTGATAATGTTGCACCTCAACTTTCAGAATGTATTGTTATTAAAACAGATATTCTAAATCTTTTGTTTAATGAAAATATTGATTCTGTGTTCAATAATAATGTTTCTAACTATCTCATTGATGGATATTTACAACCATTATTAGCTAATTATGGGGGAGGTAATTTAATGATATTGACTTTACCCCAAAAACTTAGTGTTGGTGAACATTATATTAACATTAAGAAGTCTTCGGATTTGTGTGGTAATATTTCTGAAAATCAAGATTTTATGTATTTTGATAACAAAGCTGTAGTTTTGCGTGATGTAGAGATTCTCGATGATTATTGCATTTTGCTACATTTTGATGGTTTAATTGAAAGTTCTACTGCAATTAATATTGATAATTTTGTTGTTGACGATAGTTTTTCTCCATCGTATTCAGGAATTTATCCAAAGGATTCAACATGTATAATTTTACAATTTTCCGAATCATTAGATACTTCGCGTAGGTATGTGCTTGATGTTAAAAATCTTAGGGATTATTTTGGCAATTTAGTAGAAGGACAGCGTGTTTTTGGTAATTCGGAACCGTATTTTGATTTAGAAAATGTAGATATTTATGTAGAAAACGAGGTTTTTTGTCCATCAACTTCTGATGGTTATCTTAAAATTTCGGTTGGAGTTAAAAATTATCCAATTCTTATTGATAGAATTGAGATTTATGATAAATACGGTATAAAAAGACGTACTATTTTGTCGTCTTATGATTTGTATAGTAGAGAAATTTTCTGTTGGGACGGTTTGGACGATGCGGGAAAAAAATGTCCTGTAGGTATTTATATTGTTTATGTTTTGTTACGTGAACATAAACCTATAAAACTTGCTTGTGTTTTAAGTCGTTTTAGTAATTAAATTTTGGATTATTTAGAATTTAAGAGCCTTAATAACAGGCTCTTAAAACTCTATAATAAAACTTAATCGTTTTCTTCCAATGTGAAAATATCCTCTATTTTTACTTTAAAAAATCTTGCAATTTTTAATGCTAAAACAGTGGATGGAACAAATTTTCCAGTTTCAATGGCGTGTATTGTTTGGCGCGAAACCGACACTTTTTCTGCTAAGTCGGCTTGTGTTATGTGTTTTTTCGCTCTTTCAACTCTAATAGTGTTTTCCATTTTGCGTAAATTTTATAGTTATTCAATTAAATTTTCTGTTTAAACAATTCCAATGTTTTTGTAATTATGCAATATCAAAATTTATACCAAAAATCTACTTTGATATAATTTTTATACTTAGAACTTTGATTTTTGCATTTTTTACTTTTAATTGTCTATTTTTCAGGTTATTAATATAACTGCTTGTTTTTGCAATTTTTAATTGTACCATACTTTTTTACGCAAATAGTTTGCCAAATGTATGTGATTTTTATGTTTTACTTTGCTTTATTTTAGTCAATTTTACATAAATTCTTGATTATGTTTTCCAAATCCCAAAAGTCAAATATTTTTAAACTTTCGTCGTTTAATAGAGAATCTGGTTTAATTCGTGCAACAAAATTTACGTTTTTCTTCTTAGCCATGTCTCTATCTGTGGTTGCATCGCCTACAAAAATACATTGCTGAGGTTCTATATTTAGACTGTTTAGTATTCTTGTTATGTGTATGTCTTTTGTGTCGGGCGAACCATACACATTTTTGAAATATTTGGTGAGATTTTTTGCTGTTGTTATTTGTCTCATTTCGTCTTGTGGTGTGCCTGAACTCATGTATAGTGGTAATTTATTACTATATTTTTCTAAAAAATTTTGTACACCGTTGACGAGTGGGGCGTTAATTACTTGATTCACTACTGTTTGTGAATATTTTTTTACAATTTTATTGAGTTCCTCTTCTTTTAATGTAATATTTAGCAGTGTTTTATGTATGTATGGAAACACTTTAACGCGAGATACTCCTTCGTTTTCTTTGTGATATTTAAGTGCGTATTCTGCCACATCTTTACCATAAGGTAGGTATGTTTGATAGTATGCTCGATCTTTTATTTCGGTACTTTCGCATATTACACCGTCAAAATCAAATATTATTGCTTTAAGATTTATCATTATGCTCTTTTTTTATTGTTGTTTCGATGTTTTATATATACAAATCCGCTCCAATATTCTTTCCCTTCAATTGTAAGTATGTATGTTCCATCGGCAAGTTGGTTTTTGTGTATTTCAAATATTCCATTTGGTGGTACAAATCCGTTTAGTATTTCAGTTGAATTTTTTTGTTTTAATGAGTAACGTCTAAATCCTGATTCACTATTACATTCTATCCTTATTTTATCTGATTTTAAATCTGTTTTTATTTTTACTATTTGATCTGTGCATAGTTTTGTGTGTTGCACACGACTTCCAACGGATATTACGTCGCTATATGGATCAAAAACAATGTAACTTACATTAAAATCAGGTGCTATACTTATGTGTTGACCAGGGAAAGAGTTGTTTAGCCTTACAAACATTGTTTCTCCATTTTCTCCATGTATTGCAAGAGGAATTTTAGCTTTGAAGAATCCTATGGAATTGCTTGTTGTTTTTTGGTTTAGTTTAAGATTTAGTATTCCGTTTGCGGTTTGTTGCCATCTTATGTCGTATATTGGATAGCCTTTTCCGTAATACCATTGGTTTACAAACCATTGTAGATTTTTTCCGTATGTTTTTTGTATGCAATCAAAAAAATCAGCTCCTGTAGCGTTTCCATATTTAAATTTTTTTTGGTCGATGTATTGACGTATTGCTTTAAAAAACATTTGGTCGCCCATTTCGCGTCTAAGCATGTGTAGAATCATTGCTCCTTTTGAGTATGATAAATCGGTGTTGAAAATATTCCAAACTTCTGTTGTGTCTCCAGTTACATATACGCCACCTTCAGGATGTCGGCACGCATTGTATATTTTTTGTTTTCTCCATGCTACTGGGTCATTACCGTTTGCTAATCCTTTTTCAGTTGCGAGTCCTTCGCAAAAAACGGCGAATCCTTCGTTTATCCATACATCGCGCCACGATGTGCATGTTATCATGTTTCCAAACCAATGGTGTGCCAACTCGTGAATCATTAGGTCGAGGTCGAAATTTACCATAAATGATATGGTTTGGTGTTCCATTCCACCGCCCCAGCCAAATTGCGCGTGTCCGTATTTTTCGTTAGCAAATGGGTATGTTCCAAAACTATCGCATAACATTTTAAATGCCGGAATAAGTTTTGGTGTTCTTCGACGGCATTGTTCGTATCTTTCTGGATAAACGTAGTTTAAGATTTCTATGCTGTCGCCGTTAGAGAGTTTTACGTAGTCGCTATATGTTTTGTATTCGCTTATAGCTGCTGCCAATAGATAATATGCACAAGGATAGCGATGTTGCCAAATTGTTATGCGACTTTGACCTTCAATTTTTTCTTCAACTTTAATCCCGTTAGAAACTGATTTATAACGTTTTGGACAGGATATAATTATATCTGTGCTATCTATTTTGTCGGTTAGTTGTTGTTTACAAGGAAACCAATCTTTTGCTCCATTTGGTTCACTTAAAGTCCAAAATACTGGTATGCCATCATGTTTTGAAAAAACTACAGAGCCCAAACCGTTTTGTGTGTTTGGTATTCCTTCGTATTCTATTTCAATATTATCGTCATCGTTCCAGTTGTTATTGGGATAGACTATAAGTTTGTCGTCAGTATTTTGTTTAAAATTTAGATGTTTTCCATTGTAAATAACTTTTTTTACATTAAAATTTTGCGATAAGTCGAATTGTAATGGAAGATTTTTTTCGTTGCGATTTTCTACTTTAAAACTATAAAAGGCATTGCCCGAAATAAATTTTATTTCGGGATTAATATTAAGGTATAATTTTAAAAAAATTATGTCTGTTCTTACGTATTCAGGTGGTTTAACAGGTTTTTTGAATGAGCATAAAATTACTATCGCCGTTAATAAAGTGTATGTAACGGCGACAGTTTTAACTATTAGCCAAAATATTTTCGTATTTATCAACGACATTAGGCTTTGGAGTTTAATAGTTTTTCTATTTCTGTTGTAAAATATTGATATTCAAGTTTATGAACACGTTCAGCAAGAGAATCTGCGGTATCGTTTTCTAATACAGGACATTTTGCTTGAAATATTATTTCACCGTCATCGTAAACGTTATTTACAAAATGTATTGTAATTCCAGAAAATTTTTCATTGTTGTTAATTACACTTTGGTGTACATGATGACCGTACATACCTTTTCCACCATATTTTGGTAAAAGTGAAGGATGTATATTAACAATTTTTTTTTCAAATTTTTCTACCAAAAAATCTGGAATTTTTGATAAAAAACCTGCTAATACAATAAAATTTATGTTGTTTTGTTCAAGTTGTTTTATCATAAAATCTTGGTCTTTAAGTTGTTTACGAGTTATTTCAACACATTTTATACTATGGTTTTGTGCTCTTTTTATTACGTAAGCTTGCGGGTTGTCGCAAAAAACCATAGAAATTTTTATTTCATTATTTTTTTTAAAATAGTTAAAAAAGTTTTCGGCATTAGAGCCGTTGCCAGAGGCAAATATTGCTATATTCCACATAATTAGTTATTTAAATGTATCAAATTGCAAAATCAATTATTATTATCTTCTAAATAATTTAGACGAAAAATAAAATGTTAATTTTTAATACATTGCAAATATATTTTTTTTTTTGTTCAAAAATATTTTTCTTTGCAGCGTAATTTAAAAAACAAATTGAAAGTTTAAAAATTTAAAAAAGAAATTAATTATGTCAGACATTTCATCACGCGTAAAAGCAATAATCGTTGACAAACTCGGTGTTGACGAAGGCGAAGTAACTAATGAAGCAAGTTTCACAAACGATTTGGGTGCAGATTCATTAGACACTGTAGAACTTATCATGCAGTTTGAGAAAGAATTTAACATTTCTATCCCAGACGACCAAGCAGAAAAGATTGGTACAGTTGGCGATGCTATTCAGTACATCGAAAACAATTCTAAAGCGTAATCCGAAAAAGAAATTTTTATGGAGTTAAAACGAGTAGTTGTTACCGGCATGGGGACTATTAATCCCCTTGGACACAATATTACCGAGTTTTGGGATAACTTAAAATCCGGGGTAAGCGGCGCAGGTCCAATTACCCGTTTTAATCCCGAAAAATTTAAAACTCGGTTTGCATGCGAAGTAAAAAATTACAACGCTGAAGATTTTTTTAATAAGAAAGAAGTTTCGCGATTGGATTTGTTCGCACAATTTGCACTTATCGCCGTTGACCAAGCCTATAAAAATGCAGGCTTGGACACGGCTGAATTTAATCACGACCGCGCTGGTGTAATCTGGGGATCTGGAATTGGTGGCATCAATACATTGAGCGACGAGGTAGAAACCTTTTGCAAAGGAGATGGAACACCAAGGTTTAGTCCATTTTTTATCCCAAAGATGATAAGCGACATTGCTCCAGGTCATATTAGTATGAAATATGATCTAAGAGGTCCAAATTTCGCTACTGTTTCGGCGTGTGCGTCGTCAACTAACGCTATTATCGATGCCTTTAATTATATAAGGCTTGGTAAAGCCGACATTATCGTTACTGGTGGTAGTGAATCTCCTGTTGGATATGCAGCAGTTGCTGGATTTAATTCTATGAAGGCACTAAGCACTAATAACGACAATTACAAGCATGCATCACGTCCTTTTGATGCAGCACGTGATGGCTTTGTAATTGGAGAGGGAGGTGGATGTCTCATACTCGAAGAGTATGAACATGCAAAAAAACGTGGTGCAAAAATTCTTTGTGAGATGGTAGGCGGTGGTCTTACGGCTGATGCGCACCATATAACAGCACCACATCCAGAAGGTAGAGGAGCTGCAACGGTTATGAAACTTGCTATTGAAGATGCTGGTCTTAAGCCTGAAGATATTGATTATGTAAATGTACACGGTACATCAACACATCTTGGCGATTTGGCTGAAACAAAAGCTATTAAACAAGTTTTTGGTGAATATGCATACAATCTTAGCATTAGTAGTACAAAATCTATGACAGGGCATCTTCTTGGTGGTGCTGGAGTTATAGAATCTATTGCATGTGTACTCGCTATTGAGAATGAAACTGTACCTCCAACAATTAACTTTGAAAATCCCGATCCAGAAATAGATTCAAAACTCGATATTACTCCTAATGTTGCAAAAAAACGTAGTATAAGGGCTGCTCTTAATAATACGTTTGGTTTTGGTGGACACAACGCATCGGTTATTTTTAAGAAAATTTGATTAAACAACGTAGAAACGCATTTGTTTGTTGTTTAAATAAAACGGGGACGACATAAAATCGTCCCTGTTTTCCATAAAAAAGTATTTTATCGTGTTAGAAGACTTTTGGTCGTTTTTAAAATATTTGATACATCCAAACAAAAAATTCGCTCGTCAAATACGACGGATAACTGGTTTTTTTCCAAATGACATCACGTTATACAAACTTGCGATGTTACATAAATCAGTGTCGAAACGTACCAAAGATGGTAAATTACTTAATAATGAACGTCTTGAATTTCTTGGAGATTCTGTTCTCGATCTCTTAATTGGTGAGCATCTTTACAAAAAGTTTCCTTGTGAAAATGAAGGTTTTTTAACCCAATTGCGTTCTCGAATAGTTAATGGCGAAAATTTAACGGAATTAACACGTCATATAGGGCTCGACAAACTTGTAAAAACTCGTGTTAACCCAGAAGAACCCAATGTTCATCTTTATGGAGATGCATTTGAAGCTTTTTTAGGGGCTATCTATCTTGATCGAGGTTTTAAAAAAGCGGGAAAATTTCTTTATAAGAGGCTGATGCCTAAATATCTTGATATTGTAGAATTTGAGCGCAGCAATAGTAATTACAAAAGTCGTTTACTTGAATGGGGACAAAAAAATAAACGACAGGTTGTTTTTAATACAGATTTAGAAACTCCAAATAGTAAATATTTTGTTTGTGATTTACGTATTGGCGAAGAACAATATGGAGCAGGAATTGGCATCTCAAAAAAGGAGGCTGAGCAAAAAGCTGCAAAAAATGCCTTACGAAAACTTGGAATAACCGATTGATTATGATTATTTTAGGTGATAAACTTATTAGTGAAGATATTTTTGAAGTAAAATTCTGTTGCGATCTTGAAATTTGCAAGGGCATTTGTTGTATAGAAGGTGATAGTGGTGCTCCTCTCGACAAAAACGAACTTGAAAAACTTGAAAAAAATTTTGGTAAAATAAAAGAATATCTTTCTGAAAAAAATATAAAAGCTGTTGAAAAACAGGGTTTTGGTGTTTTAGATGAAGATCGCGACCTTGGTACACCGCTTGTTAATCATGCCGAATGTGCATACGTAACACATTGTGGTAATAAAGCATTTTGCGCCTATGAAACTGCTTTTATTGCTGGTAAAACCAAATGGAAAAAACCTATTAGTTGTCATCTTTATCCTATTCGAGTGGTTCAAATTGGTCCTTACAAAGCTTTGAAATATCATTATTGGGATATATGCGATTGTGCACTTAAACTTGGAAAACAAAAAAATATTGCTGTTTATCAGTTCCTTGAAGAACCACTTATAAGAGCATTTGGCGAAGAATTTTATTTTCAACTATGCCAAGCAGCTAAGCTTTATTTTGAGAAAAAAAATAAAAAGTAGTTAGTATATTGCTATTGATTGTTTTTTAGACAGAATACATATTTTCTTATCTATTATATCTTATTAAATTAGAAAAAAATATGTCCTTCAATAATCAATATTTAATTAGAAATACAAATAAGCCTCATAGATATGGTGGAAAAGAAAATAATCACAGTCTATCTCCAAATGTCAGACCAATTCGTAGTGTAAATAGGCCAATTCAAAATGCTTTATTTCCTAAAAATCAAATAATGCTTAATAATAATCATAATTATAATATCAAAGTCAATAAAATTCCTCGCCAGAAAGAAAAGATTATCGAAGGAGATTTAAACTTTAATAGTACATCAAAACCAATCTATATGAAAAGCTCCCATAAAAATAATTATTTAAATAATAAAGCAAAAAACAGGGGTATGCCAAGAAAATCTCCTCTCCCCATTTCTGGAACAATAAGACCAAAAGATATTCTCAGTTTTAATAGAATATTTAATTCTTCTAATTATAGATATATTAAGCCAGAACCAAAAAAATTTAATAAGACTAACAATATGTTTAAACCTCCAGGAAATAACAAATTCATGAATAATTATATTTTTGGTGGTAATTTAAATTCTAATATGTCTAAATCTTTTAATTCTTTAAATAAGAATAAAGATAGAAGTCATACTCCACTTTTAAGAACAGGTGAGAATAAAGGCATAACTCTTGGAACAAAAGTTACTAAAAATAGATATGTGAGTAAAAGCCCTAATTTAGGAAAAGGGTCTATTTTTAATAGAAATGGTGGAAATTTCAGTATATCTTTATTAAATAAAAATAATGTGAAAAAAAGAATAGTAAAAAAAACTCCTAATAATAATAATAATAATGTTAATAATATTAATAATAATAGTAATAACAATAAAAAAATTAATAATGTTAAACAACCAAGCCAGAAAAGGAATACAATTATTAGTGGGGATTTATATCAAGAACCTTTAAGACCTAATAAAATTAATTATGCCCATAATAATAATAATAAAGGAAATAATATGCCAAATGTAAATTTGAGGCCTATTTCTAACAATAATAAACTGAGTGTGAGTTCTAATAATAATCCAAATAATAATAATATGAATATGCTTTTTAATAATTATAGTATTAATAGTATGAATCCTTTAAGAAACAAAAGTAATGAAAACATATTAAAAAATAATTTTGTTTATTATAAAAATCAAGGTCGTCCTCGTATGACTTTTACACCACGTTTAAATGAAGTAACGAATTTATTGCAAGATTCCTTTCCGAAACTTTTTACACGCAAGCCTGAACCCAAGTACGCTTTAAAAATAGGAATAAGACAAGACCTTTTATCTTGGGCTGTTGAACATAATGTTACTGAAGAAGAACTTGGTAGAGTTTTGGCTTGTTGGTGTCACGGTCGGCGTTATATTCAAGCTCTTAAAACTGAAAAACGCTATGATTTGAATTTTAATGAATATAAAGTACATCGTATATCATATGTTAAA
>CALFIU010000022.1 GCA_937877455.1 uncultured Bacteroidales bacterium | reverse complement strand
GGAGTTGGAGAAAAGGCGGCAAAGCCGCCTTTTCTCCAACTCCTATAATCCCCATTTCAAATTGAATGATGTGTAGGGGCGAATCTGCGTGTCCGCCCGATCAAATGAAAATGACGTGGAGAAACAAGTAAAAAAATTCTCAATTTTCGCAGATGTTTTTAAAAAAACGGAACACATACAAATCACAAAATATTGTACGTTCTGTACCTTATAAAAAAAATTCAACAAAAAAATAACCCGTGAGATTTTTCTCACGA
This sequence comes from uncultured Bacteroidales bacterium, assembly GCA_937877455.1. GTDB lineage: Bacteria > Bacteroidota > Bacteroidia > Bacteroidales > UBA3824 > UBA3824. The sequence goes on along the minus strand of CALFIU010000022.1, from coordinate 22,685 downwards.
GTTTTTATAAACAAATTTTCTATTCAAAAAAATAAACAAGACTACCAAATATGCGCTCGTTTTGAAGGTGCAACATAAAGTTTGTCTTTTTTCTTTATTCCAAAAGCGTTGTACCAAGCGTCAACCATTGGCAATGCTGCATTAACACGCCATTTTGCGGGAGAATGAACATCAACATTTATAGCATGGCGAAGTGCAGCATCGCGTTGATTTTGCGCCCATATCAATCCATACGAAATAAAAAAACGCTGTTCAGGTGTAAAACCGTCAACTGTTGACAATGGATTTGACTTGGTGGCATTTTTAAACGCCTGATATGCAATGTTTAGACCACCATTATCGCCAATATTTTCACCCAAAGTTTGATTACCATTAATTTTAACACCTGGCAAAACTTCTTGCCAAGAAAAGAAATCGGCAAGTATTTTTGTTCTTTTTTCAAAATTCTTTTTGTCATCGACTGTCCACCAATTGTTTACGTTACCAAATTTGTCAAACTGGCTACCTTGGTCGTCAAATCCATGGCTCATTTCATGTCCAATAACAACACCTATTGCACCATAATTGCAAGCATCGTCGGCTTCTGGATTGAAAAATGGCGGTTGAAGAATGCCAGCAGGAAAACAAATTTCGTTGGTTGTGGGGTTATAATATGCGTTAACAGTTTGTGGTGTCATGTGCCACTCTTGTTTATCAACAGGTTTGTTAACACGTTTTTCTATGCGTTGAAGCCAATTGAATTCGGCAACTGCTAAGGCATTATCAAAAAAAGATAATTTTTCATCAACTTTCAAAGCCGAATAATCTTTCCAACTATCGGGATAACCAATTTTTACATAAAAACTATTAAGTTTGTCGATGGCTTGCATTTTTGTACTATCGCCCATCCATTCCAAGGAATTTATGCGTTGTTTTAACGCAATTTTTAGATTTTCAACAAGTTGGAGCATACGTTTTTTGCTTTGCTCAGGAAAATGTTTTTCAACATAATACTTTCCAATAGCTTCGCCCATGGCACGATTTACATAATCCACCGATTTTTTCCAACGCGGTGCATCTTGACGCGCTCCCGAAACCACAGACGAGAAATTAAATTTTGCTTCAGCAAATTTATCATCAAGTTTGTCAGCGGCATAGGTTAGCACATTGGCTTGTGCATAAGAAATCAAATTTTCTAATTTTTCGGTTTTTAAAATTTCTTCAACACCAGCAATGGCTTTTGGTTGGCTCAAATCTACATTTTCTACCGAAGGTATGCCTAATGCAAGCATAATATTTCCCCAATCTATTGATGGATAGTCGTTTACAAGTTTGATATATGGAATTTTGTTATAATTAGCCTCCACATCTCTAAGTTCATCAAGGCTGTTGCTACTTTGTGCAATACGTGTTTCTATATTAAGTACAATTTCGGCTTTTTTTTCAGCATCTTTGTAACCTGCAAGTTGAAAAAGCGTTTTAAGATATTGTTGGTAAGCGTTTTTTACAGCCAAAGTTGCACTATCAGACTTAGTGTAATAATCCTTCACACCCAATCCAATGCCACCTTGCATTATAGCAACAATATTTTGATTAGCATTAGTTTGGTCGGCACCTGCATCAATATCCATCATCATGCAATATGCACCGCGACGCGAAAGTTTTGCTGTAACAATCTGATATTCAGCAATATTTTTTACATTTTCAAGCATTTGAAGCAATGGCTTTACAGGTTGCACACCTTCATTATTGCGACGAATACTATCCATAGATAGATTGTAAAGCGACCCTATTTTTTGTTTTTCCGAACCTTGAGGCTCGTTGGAAGCCGCAAAAGTTTCTATCAACGTACGAATTTGTTTGCGTGCATTTTCGTTGAGATAGTGAAATTGCCCATAACTTGAATATTCATCTGTAAGAGGATGATTTTTTTTCCAACCACCAGCCGCAAATTCATAAAAATCGTCGCCGGGTTTTACACTTAAATTCATGTTATTTTTGTCAATACCAGTGTTTTGTGCAGTTGCACCAAGCGTTGACAATAAGAAAACCACAGGCAAAATTCTTTTTAACATTTTTACTAAAATTTATTAGACAACATTATAAAAAAAAGCCTTCGAAAATTTCCGAAGGCTTAGTCGGTCTGCGGGGGGTCGAACCCCGGACCCACTGATTAAGAGTCAGTTGCTCTACCAACTGAGCTACAGACCGTTTTCTGTTTTGCGTTGCAAAGGTAGATATAATTTTAAAACTTGCAAATTTTTTTGATATTTTTTTTTCATTTTTTTTACTGAAATTTCATTTGAACTGAAATATTGTGGGCGGACACGCAGGTCCGCCCCTACGCAATTTAATGAAATTCAATATAATGTAGCTGGGGCATATAGATTAAGGTCTTTCATCAATTTTTTATTAATTATTATCATATTTTTGTAATTTTTATATTTTTTTTAATTTTGAAATTTAAATACTTAATTACAAAAAAATAAAATGATACATAACGACTAATACTAATATACAATGAAAAAAACAAAAACACTTCTTCTATGCATCTTTATGATGCTAACCGTCATTACCGCATATGCGCAAAATCCCTATGATGACGGAAATTTTATTTATCTTTGTAATGATGATGGTACAGCTACAATAATAAGTGTATCAAGTAACATAAACACAACTTTAAACATACCAAATTCATTTACTTATGAAGCTGTTTCTTATAGCGTTACCGCCATCGGAGAATCTGTTTTTGAATACAATGATGGTGATACCGAATACGAATCAGTTACAATTGCTAACACTATAAAAACCATCGGTGAGAGAGCATTTAGTGGGCAAAGTAAATTAGCAACACTTACTTTTGAAAATGGCTCTCAACTAACCTCAATTGGAGATTACGCATTTAACGCATGTAGTAAACTTTCAAGTGTATCTTTGCCAGATGGTGTAACAGAAATTGCAAACGGTACGTTTGGAGATAACTACGAATTAAATTCAATTACATGGACAAATGTAAAATCTATTGGCGAAAATGCTTTTCAAAATAGCCAAAGTCTCAAATCTATTGATTTAACTGGCGTAGAAAGTATTGGAAGCATGTGTTTTAACCAATCGGCACTTACATCTATAACTATTCCTGCATCTGTAAAAACAATAGGAAGTTTAGCTTTTTCAAATTGTCAAGATTTAGTAACCGTTACATTTGCCGAAAACGGAGAATTAAGAGAAATAGCAGATGAATTGTTTGAAAGTTCTGGCATAACAACAATAGAAATTCCAGATTACATAGAAACCGTAGGCGAAAAAGCTTTTGGTCAGAGTTCATTAAATAGTATTGTTTTTGGCTCAAATATAAAATCTATAGGCAATAATGTTTTTGAATATATTATAAATAATAATACATATAGCGGACTTAACGTTACAATAAACGCTCTAAAACCAACACTTGGCGACAATCCTTTTGGCGAACAAATAAGTGAACCAGATATAAAACCTACTTTAATAATTTCACCTTGTGCAAATATTGATGATTTTTCTAATTGGGCAAATGATTTTGACATCTCTGGAGGTCTAACAATAGACGAAAGTCTTTTGAGCATCACCGACACCAAAACATACGACGGAACCGCTGTTTTTGAGTATGATTCATCACCTATTGATTTGGGTAATGGAACACAAATTGAACTTACTGGCGCAGAATCTGGATATATCAATTATAACCAACAGCAACAAAAAGAATGGCTACAAGTTTCTTCGGTAACTTCAGATATGACTTTGAATTTACAAATAACTTACAATATCACTCAAAATGGACAAACATGTGCCACTGACAACACATTGATTTTAAATGATATAACACCTACTATAGAACCTAAAAAAATTACAAAAGAAAATTTACAAGAACTAATAGAACTAACCAAGGTTTACGATGGCGGTATCTACGCATACGCAAAAACAGGTGAAAAACTCGAAAATTCAGGAACAAATTTAAGTTGTAAAGGTACTACATGGATAGTTGATAATGACGATGTTTATATTACACTTGGTGCTGTATCATATAATGATGCAAATGTTGGTGATAATAAAACAATATCTGCAACCCCTTATATCACAAGTGGAAATGATTTGAATAACTACACTTTGGACGATGAAATAAATACCCAACCTCCATATGTAACTTTTGAAGGCGGAAGTATAACCCCAAAACCAATAAAAACCGATAATATAGATATTATTGGAGATTTAAAACTAACAAAAGACTACGATGGCACAAACGTTATAGCCGAAGTAAACGAATTACAACAAAACATAAACATAAGAATAACAGAAGGTTTGGTTGGTGATGACTCACAACCATTTCATATTTATTCTGCATCTTACGACAATGCTAATGCGGGCAAAAACAAAAAAATATACCTTTATTTAAATGTTAGCAATCAAAATTACATTTTTGAAGATAATAAAGAAGAATTTGAATATTTGTTTTCAGAAGAAGGAATTATCCGCGACAATGTAGTTTTAACACTCAACGGCACAGAATTTCCGTTTGGCGAAAGAACCTCTGTTGTTGGCGAAAACATTGTAGCTACAGCAACAGAAGAAAATTCTGTCAATCAAGTTAGTGGTACGTTTACTTATAGTCCCGAAAAAGGTACATTATTGCAACATGGACAAAAACAAGTAATTAATGTAAGTTTTACGCCTGACGAAGACCACGACTATCTTTATGATGCACAAAAGGAATTTTATGTTGATATAATTGACAAATTTGTAGCAGAAAACATACAAGATTCTATTGATATGCAAACATTTTGTTCCGATGGAGCCGCCTATCTTACATTTAGTGCTGTGGCAGGCGAGGCTGTAAAATATTCTATAACATTCGACACTCATGACGATAATCTCGGTAGCCAAATACCAGCACAAGAAGGCGATATTCCCGAAGGTAAAAACTATATTCAGTTGCAACTTCCATCGGATCTCTATGCAGGCGACTACACAGGTAAAGTTGTTTTCTTAACATCAAGCGACATAGAATCAGATTCTTACAATTTTAAAATAACCGTCAATATTCCCAAGGAAGTGGTTAAAAAATTATACGATGATGTAATTTTTGCCGACAATCACCAACTTTTATACACTGGCTATCAATGGAAAAAAGACGGTGTAGAAGTTAGCGGCGAAAACAAACAATTCTACACCGAACAAGTTTTAAACGGTGTTTACTCAGTTATTCTAACGCTAAAAAACGGTGGTCAAGTAGAAACATGTCCTTTGGAAACAAAAACAGCCACCTCCAAAAAACATTCGACTGTTAAAATATATCCAAACCCTGCATTAGCAAATAGGCAATTCAACTTGCAAATAGTTGATACAGAAAATATTGACGGTGCAGAAATCTATATTTTTAACAATTCTGGCGTACTTGTAGAACATATCACCAATGTTAAAGTGCAAAATTCACTAAGTTTGCCCAAAGGTTCTTATTCTGGAGCACTGGTAAAAGACGGACAAAAAAATAGTTTTAAAATTATAGTTGAACAATAGAAAAACGAAAATGAAACACATTTACCGCCACATCATAAAACTTTTGAAGTGGCGGTAAAAAACAAAAAATAAAATGAAAAAAACACTATTAACCATATTGTCGGCAGTTTGCATTGCATCGGCTACGGCTCAAAATGCTGACACACTTAAAAAAAACACTTGCGAAAAAGGTCATTACCTATTTTTCGACCTTGGCGGAGGATTACACAACATTGCATATAGCGTTGGAAATTTTGGAGATAAGTCTGCTGGCTTAGGTTTTATGGCTCGCGGTGGATATAGATATTTCTTTACACCTAATTGGGGTTTTGGAATAGGTGCCAACTATCACACATTTGGCACAAAAGCAACTCTCAACTTTGATTACGATGTAGAATCACAACCAGATCCCGATGCCCTTGTTGTTCACAATGAACGCAATTACAAAACATCATTCAACTCTCTTAAAGAAAAAGACCGTCATAATATACTCGAAATCCCAGTTGGAATATATTTTCAACACTCGTTGGGTAATAAGTGGAAAATCGGTGCTGGATTAAACGTTTTTTACAACCATATTCTTAGCCAAAAATACGAAACCGTATCTGGCGACATTCGCAACACTGCCGAATATCCGTGGTATAATCTCGAAGTTTATGATCTTCCCGAACACGGCTATTACAATTACAGCGATTTTAGTGGCGACAACAAACTTGACAAATCCTCATTTGGTTTTGGCGGAGAACTAACGTTCTACTATCCACTCACTCGCAAAATAGACCTAAACCTTGGACTTTATGGAAGTTATGCAGGGCAGGGTAGAGGAGGAAACAACCCTATTTACGACGAAGAAACATTAACTTACCCTGGTGTTATGCAAAGCGATGTTATGGATTCAAAAGCCAAAAACATATCTTGCGGTTTAATGGTAGGACTTAGATTCCATCTAAAACGCAAAGAAAAACCTCAACCAACAATACAACAACAAGTTGACGAATATACACCGCTAAAAGAAGAAAATATTTGCGATGTTGCCACCGTATTTAAAAACAATCCTGACAAAACATTGCTCATTGTTGGCGATACATGTACAGCCGACACCTTTGAAATATATTGTGCCGATGCTGTAAAATCAAAAATGTTAGAATGTGGAGCCGATGGTTCGCAAATATTTACTGCAAACCGCTATCAAAGCAACATTTCACCGTCAGACTATTCTTATTATTCGGCTGTTATGACGCTCGACAAACCAGTCTTCCAACAACCAGTTGATACAGCTAAAACCGAACCAGAACCTATTATTCAACCAGTTGATACTGTTAAAACTGAACCAGAACCACAACCTATCGACACAACTCAAAACGACATAGTAGAAGTTGATAACCACGAAATACATCAAAACACTGTTAACTTACAAGATGTTTTAGACGAGTATACACCAGTATATTTCGACCTCGGAGCTGTTTCTGGCGACCCCGAAATGTCTAAAAAACTTGACAACATTGCAGAAGCACTTAAACAAAATCCTGACAAAAAAATCCTTATTATTGGACACACTTGCGACCTCGGTAGCCTCGAAACCAATAAACGCGTAGGATACAAACGCGCAGAAACTCTCCGTAAAGAACTTGTAAAACGTGGTGCAAACCCACAACAAATTGCGGTTGAAAGCCGTTGGTATAAAGAACCACTCGTACCAAACACCTCCGAAGCTAATAGGATAAAGAACCGTCGCGCAGAATTTAGGATTGTAAAATAAAAATCATAACTAATATTTTTTAATAAAAAAACACGGGAAATTATGTTTCCGTGTTTTTTTATGCAAAATTTATTGATGTTTTTAACACGGAAAACACAAATTATTATACAAGAAATATACATTTCAATTTTTCTATGTCTTTGTTTTCCGTGATAGAAAAAATTACTTACGAAAATTTAAAATTTTGATTATTTATGTTTTTTTTATAGTAAATTCGTGTTAAATTTAAAGAAAACAAGTAGATTATAATGTTTTTTTTCTTAATTTCGGATTATGAAAAAAATAGTTACAACAGTTTTGTTTGTTTTGTTTACAACTATTGCCTTTGCTCAATTGGAAACATGCGTTTGGTATTTTGGAAACCAAGCAGGATTGGATTTTAACACTCCTGAACCCAAAATACTTACCGATGGACAAACAGGACAATGGGAAAACTTTGAACAACAAGCAGCTGAGTTTGAGGGTGTAGCAAGTTTTAGCGACTCTCTTGGGCATTTGCTTTTTTATACCGACGGCCATACAGTATGGAACAATCAACACCAAATAATGGCAGATGATTTACTTGGACATCAATCGAGTACAGAGTCGGCAATAATTGTACCGTGGCCAAAAAACGATGACAAATATTACATATTTGTAGTTGATCAACACGGTGGTGCGCTTTCGTATTCTGTAGTTGATATGAAACTAAATAATGGACTTGGCGAAATTGTTGACGGACAAAAAAATATAATTATAGCCAACCCCGTGTGCGAAAAAATAACCGCTATTCGCCATCAAAACAATCAAGATATTTGGCTATTTACAAAATCAGGCGAGGACAATAATATTTTAGAGTGGAAAATAACGCAAGAAGGTTTTTTGCAAGAATCATTAAAAAAATTTCCCGTAAGCATCATTGACCAAGGCAACGAGGGAATGTCGGACGAACAACGAAAAAACGCTACTGGCGGCTATATGCGCGTATCCCCAAACGGTAAACGTATTGCATGCGCCATAACTGGTGGATTTAACATCAACAACGAAAAAAAAGAAAACGGAGAATTATTATTTTGCTCAATTCTTGAAGTTTATGATTTTGATCCTGCAACTGGCATCGTTACATCAAACCTAATTATAAAAGATTATTATGCCAATCTTTACGGTGTTGAATTTTCTAACGATGCATCAAAGCTCTATTACTCAACACGTTTGACAAGTAGCGAAATTGGTGGCAACGGTCTAAATCTTATATATCAAATAGACCTTACATTGCCAACAAAATCAGAAATAGAAAACTCCGCAATTGTAGTTGGACAATACGTTCCAAACGATTTTCGCAATTATCCAGGAGCATTACAATTGGCTGTAAATGGAAAAATTTATATAGCCGACGAAAATTCTGATTATTTATGTGTCATAAATAATCCACGAGAAAGGGGAGAAGATTGTGATTTTGTAGAAAAAGGACAATATCTCGGCGGAAGTAATCACGTATCAAAAAGCGGACTACCAAATTTTATTCCAACGTATTTTTTGCCACCAAATTTTGAAATAACTAACTTATGTTCAAACGATTACACATTTTTTAGTTGTTCAGATAATCGCGAAATAGAAACTTATAATTGGAAAATTTACAAAATTGACGATAATTCTATAGTTGCACAATCAAACCAAGAAAGTTTCCAAACCATGCTCCCAAAAGGCAACTATCGCGCATCGTTAACAATCACCGACAAAACATTTCACCAAGAATATTCCGATTATAAAATTTTTAAAATTTTTGCCCCACCAGAGTTCAACATGCCAAAACCACCACCAGTTTGCAATGGTCAAACGATTGAATATAATCTTGTAGCCGTAGAAGATTGCGATGTTTGGTTTGACGATGAACCCGAAGTAGAATATTTAGAAATATCACAACCTAAAACAATTGTTCAAACAGCAACTAACTTATTAACAGGATGTTCTATAAGCAAGAGTGTTGATATTGATTTTGTTGAACCCGAACATTTTAGTCTTGGCGACGACATTGAATTTTGCCAAGGCGACCAAATAACATTAGACGTTGAACTTGGTTTTGAACCCAAATCTTTTTGTTGGTTAGACACAAAATCAACCAACACATCGCGAACATTCAACAATCAAGGAAAATTTTTTGCACAAACCATAGATCAAAATAATTGCCAATGGGTTGAAAGTATTGAAGTTAATCAAAATCCATTGCCCAAAATAACACTACCATCCGACACTATTATTTGTGAAAACACCACACGACTTTTAGATTGCGGTGTACCAAATGCTTTTTATAAATGGAACACTGGCAACACCAATCAGATAATTTCAACAGACACCGCTGGATTTTTCAAAATAGAAGTTACAGATAAAAAAAATTGCAAATCAACCGACTCTATAACATTAATTTTCAAAACATTACCAGAAATTTCACTTCCTCCCGACACAGTGTTATGCGAAAGCGAAACACTACCTCTCGATGTTTTTTGGCCCGATGCAACACAATACGAATGGCAAGATCTAACAGGAACACACAATTACGAAGTATCAACAGCAGGGCTTTATTCTGTAAATGTTTCCAACACTTGTGGAAGTGTAACAAAATCAATTTCAGTTGGTTATCGTTATTGTGGTGAATTTATTTTTCCAAACATAATTACACCCAACGGCGATGGACTTAACGACTATTTTAAAATAAAAGGATTAGAAAACACATCAGGCTGGCAAATGAAAATATATAATAGGGAAGGGGTAAACGTTTATCAATCAGATGATTATCGTAACAATTGGAACGCAAACGAACTTTCGGACGGCGTATATTTTTATATGATGCAAAAAAATAATCAAAAATTTACGGGCAACGTTCATGTATATCACAAAAAATATTAACGAACCATCATAATCCTAACAAGATCTTCGCCAACCTCTTGGTTCAACCTACTTATAATCTGAGATTTACGCATTGTTACCTCATTTTTTATAATAGGAGAATTAAATCTAACATAAAGCACGCCATTTTGCAAATTAATAGCCGAAGTGTCGCCTGCAATAATACTTCCCACAACAGAATCCCATGCTTGTAAAACTCTCATTTCCTTAATTTTAGTTTCTGCACCAACAGCTCGCAAATAAGCCCTCAAAGCTTCACCAAGCGTTTGTTCTTTTTGATAACGTCCACTAAAACTATCATTTTTAAAAGCCATAATTTTAAATTTTTAACAACAAACAACAAACATTCTAAACAAAATCAACATCGTCTATTTCGGGCAATGGAGTAGTGGGCTGCTGATATTTTATTTTAAGAGCAGCACCAAAAATAAATACATCGTTAATACGTCCCGATTTTTCAAGTTCGGAACAAAAAATTTGCTGCTGTTCGTTCATTGGCAAACCTCCAACTTTCATAAGCATCTGACGAAAAAACAAATCATTAAATCTATTGTTTGTACGCGTTTTACTATTTGCATAATTCTCTGATTTTAAATATATTTTATCGTCTTTTTCAAGTTCAAAAGTTTCTGATGGAAAATTTTTTCTACGTCCATAATTCTGTGTAAAATTCATTTTTTCACCACGAAATTCATGCACATCAACCTCTTTACGAGATGTTCCCGGATAAGATTTTCTAACCAAACAAAGGTTTGAAAACGAACCTGCAAAACTCAATAATCTATCCTTTTGATTAATAATACAAGCCGAAAAATTAACTTGTAAATCTTCATAGCCATGATATTGACGACTATCGCTTAAGTTTTCATAACGAGTTCTTAACCTATCAATAATATGACCAGCAGAAGTGGTTTCAAGATTGATTTTCTGCATAATATCCATAAGAAAAACAATATTGAGCAACGCTTTAGTACGTCCAGAAATACCTGATAATCCACAACATCCACACGTTAAAAGAGAAAAATTTCCTTGAACAAAAACTTTATAAAAAATGCCATTACTTACATCTTGAGTGTTAATAATAAAAAAATCAGGAAAAACAGCTTTTATCATACCTCGCGTTGGAAAAAGAGCTTTTTCAATTTCATACACATATCTAAGCGTATCTGCTATTGATGTTTTTTGCTCCGAAACAGCATTTTCAAGCCCAGTGGAATAACGTTTAACAGCATTGATACTTTCTTTTGTTTCAACAAGTGTTTCCGATAATTTTTTGTATTTTAAATCTTTATCTTTTAACTGGTTATCTAATATTGAAATTTGCGTTTCAAAGTTTTTTCTACCTTGAACATTTCGCCAAGCCAACATCGCACACAAAATGACAAGCACTGAAACAGCAACAATTAAAATCATATTTATTACTTATTAAAAATTAATTGCAAAAATAATAAATAAAAACCTTAAAAAAAAATTTTTTTCAAAACTGAAAAAAATAAGAAAAAAAGTATGGTTTTTAAAAATAAAATCCTATCTTGCGCAAAAAATCGGATAGTAGCAAATGGCTTTTTAAAGCAATATGCTTTAGTTTTGGTATAAATATTGTTTTTTATATCAACAATTACGGATCAAAACACCGAATACAAAAGAAAAAAATTAATGGCAAATATAAATTGCATATTATCAATAAAATACAAAGGCAACGTCGTAATTAACAAAGCGATAGCGGTTTTTGTAATAACATTTTTGAATACAATTTTATGTACATCAGCCATGGCGCAACAGCCGCAACAAAGCCTTAAAGCCGCCGATTGGCTTGTAACATGTGCCAATAAAATACAATGGAAAGCATTTAAAGATTCAAGTTATTTTCTAATAGGTTTTTTTGGTAGTCCAACACAAGATTTTACAGATTTAAACATATTGGCATCGCAAGGCGCAAAGGTTAAGTCAAAACCAATTAAAATTATTAATTTAAAAAAGATAAAAGACATAACCCCAACTGATATTCTTTATATAGACAATAGATTCGAAGAAGAATTGCCCAAAATACACGAAATTTGCGTTGCAAACCGCACAGCCGTAGCAACATACCGCGCACCAGAAACAAAGAAAAAGTATTATTTCATCAACATAATGCTCGACAACGGTAAAACTTATATAATTAATAGTAAAAACGTTGGAGAATCTGATGCAGGGTTATGCGAAGAATTATTGCTTGAAGGAGGTTCTAATGCAGATTTGCGTGATTTGTATCTTAAAAAAGAACGAGAACTACAAGCAAAACTTAACCAACTATATGAACAAGGAGCAAAACTCGAAGAAAAGAAAAAAGAACTTGAACGTCAAAAAAGCGAAAACATAAAAATTAACGAACAATATAAAGCTTTAGAAACAGAACTTCAACAAACAGAAGAAGAAATTAATACACAAAAAACTAAAGCCGCATTACTGATGGCTGAAGTTAGAAGACAACAACGCAAATTGGCAGAAAATCAACTAAAACTTGGAGAACAAGAACAAGAAATACAAAACAAACAAAACCAAATAGAAAAAGCAAATAAAGACATAAAAGAAAAAGAACAAGAATTATCTGACCGCGAAAACAAAATATCACAACAAGAAACAGCATTAGCACAACAAGATACGAGAATATCACAACAACAATACATCATCATAGGAACAGCGATATTTGTTGCGTTAGTTATTGTGTTAATCATATTCATTTGGAGAAGTTTACGCGCAAGAAAACGTGCTAATTTAGCCCTAAAAAAGAAAAACATAGAATTAAATCGCCAAAAAGACGAAATAAATCAACAAGCATTACAACTCGAAGAATCAAACAAAGAACTTGAAAAACTTTCCATCGTGGCAGGTAAAACGCAAAACGCCATTGTTATAATGGATAGAAATGGATATTTTGAGTGGGTAAATGCTGGATTTACAAGACTTTATGGATATACATTACAACTTTTGCGCAACGAACGCGACGAAAACATTGTAAACGTAAATTCAAACAAAAGCATACGCAATATATTATATAAATGTGTAAGCAACAAACAAACTATTGTTTTTGAATCGTACAACGCAACTCGATACGGACAAAAAATATGGTGTCAAACAACAATGACACCAATATTAAATCCTAAAGGCGAAGTTTCACAACTTGTGGCAATATACACAGACATAAGCAAACTAAAAGAACAAGAAGTTGCAATAAGAAACCAAAATGAAGAATTATTGCAACAGAAAAATACCCTTGAGGCACAAAAAGATCAAATAGAAGCTCAACACCGTAGCATTAGGGCTGGCATTTTATATGCACAAACCATACAGCGTACAATATTGCCACCCAAGTCGCTGATTGATAAATATTTCGATTGTTTTATACTATACAAACCTAAAGACATTGTTAGTGGCGACTTCTATTGGTTTGCCGAAACCGAAGAAGAAGGACGACAATACAAATTTATCGGTGCAATGGACTGTACTGGACACGGCGTACCTGGTGCATTTATGAGCCTTATTGGCAATCGGTTACTCAACGAAATTGTAATTGTAAAACGTAATTATTCGCCATGCGAAATAATGGATCAACTAAACCAAAACGTTGTAAAAGCCCTAAAACAAGACCAAAGTACCAACAAAGACGGTATGGACACTTGTTTTTGTAGAATAGAAAATCACGATGATGGTAGTTATACTGTAACTTTCTGTGGTGCAAAAAGACCATTATACTTCTTCAAAGACAATGAAGAAGAAATACAATCATTAAAAGGCGACAGAAAATCAATTGGCGGTGTACAAAAAAAACGTGGTCAAGTTGAATTTACAAATCAAGAACTAATACTTCACTCTGGCGACATTTTATATTTATCAAGCGATGGAATAATAGACCAAAACAACAAAGAACGTGTTAGATTTGGTACCGACAACTTTTTGGCTATGCTTACAAAAATTCACAAAATGCCTATGGAACAACAAGGCAGCATGATAGAACAAAGGTTGGAAGAATACAAAGAAGGTGAAGAACAACGAGACGATATTTCAGTGTTGGGAATAAAACTTAGATAATATGGTTAAAAATAAAAATATATTGGCAAAAATAACAAAGTACGGGCTTTTGGTTACGTTCTTTGCAATTGCTACCATGCTACCAACCAAAGTATCGGCACAGATGCCACTCAACATAAGGAAAGTTCATTGGGTTTATAACATAAGTCGTTATATAGAATGGAACGACAGCTCAAGCATAAAAGAATATGTTATAGCTGTGTTTGGAAACAATGCGCCTGTATATGAAGAATTTATAAAGCATGCTCATGCTCAAAGAATACAAGGAAAACCTGTTGCTATAAAACAAGTACGCAACCGTAAAGACTTAAATTTTACGCCAGAAGTTCTATATATTCCTCAAGAATTCAACGATGAAGTGGCAAGCATTGTTAGTTACCTCGCTCCTGGTGCTCATACGCTTGTAATTACCGACAATTGCAACGACACATTAAATTATGTAATAAATCTTGTACTTAAAAATCGCGACGAACAATTTATTGTAAATAGCGATAGAGCCGATCAAGCGAGATTAATAATTTCTGAAAAAGTAATGGCGCAGGGAGGTAAACGTGCTGATTTGCTTGACCTTAACGCTGAAAAAGATGCAGAACTTAAAGCAAAAGAGGAGCAAATTCGTCAACAAGAACAACGCGTGTCGGAACAAGAAAACGCAGTAAAAAAACAACAATCAGAAAACAATGCGCTTAACCGACAAAACGAACAAAAACGTGTAGAACTTGACGCAAAAGGAAAAGAAATTGAAAATTCTAAGGAATTGGCCAACAAACTTATGGCTGACGCTCGAAACCTCGAAAAAATCTTAAATAGCAATAACATAAAACTAAAACAACAAGAAGACGAAATAAATTCTAAACAAGAACAACTTAACGCATCAAGCAAAGAGTTGGAACAAAAACAACAAAGAATTTCGGAACGTGAGGTACAGATTGAAGAACACGAACGTAAACTAAACTTGCAAAAAGGTCAAATTGAAAAGCAAGATTCTGTAATTACAGGAGGCATGATTTTTGCTTCAATAATTGCTGTTCTTGTCGTAATAGTATTGTTTAGTAGCATTTCTAAAAAACGTAAAAATCGTCAAATAGCCAAACTTAACGATGAAGTTGACCGCCAAAAAGAACACATAAAATTGCAAAGCGACCAACTTTTACAAATAAACAAAGAACTTGAAAAACTTTCTATTGTAGCCAGCCAAACCGATAATGGTGTTGTAATAATGGATAAAATTGGCAACATAGAATGGGTAAATCGTGGTTTTACCAATATGTATGGTTTTACATCCGAAGACTTAAACAAAAACAATTGCAATACACTTACTGGTTTTTACAAATCTAACAACCAGATTGACAATATAAAAGAAAAATGTCTTTCGGCATCAGAATCTATAATTTTTGAATGTCCAATAACAACAAAAGATGGCAAAAACATTTGGATTCAATCTACTTTGACACCAATTTTGGACGAAAACAACAAAATATCACGCCTTGTTACAATTGACACAGACATTTCTAAGATAAAAGAACAAGAAAAAGCTATTGTACAGCAAGGAAAAACTCTTGTTGCCCAAAGAGATGAACTCGCATCACAAAAAGAAATGATTGAAGAACAGAACGTTCACATTAGTACAAGCATCAACTATGCAAAAACTATTCAAGACACTGTGATGCCACTCGAAGTTAATCTCTCAAAATATTTTAATTATTTTGCAATAAACAAACCTTTACAAATCGTAAGTGGTGATTTTTATTGGTTTACACGTGTACCCAATAACCAATCGCTTACTTTTACTGCAGCAGTAGATTGCACTGGTCATGGCGTACCAGGTGCATTTATGACAATGATAGGAACAAGACTTTTGGCAGAAATTATTGTAGAACATGGTGTTACTGATCCAAAACTTATACTATCGAAACTCAACGATGGATTAGTAGCTGCTCTAAAACAACGAGAAACCGACAACAACGATAGCATGGAAATATGTCTGTGCAAGTTTGACAAACAAGATGACGGAAATTATTGGTTAACATATTCTGGGGCAAAACGACCTTTGTACATTTACCATTGCGATACTGACGAATTTGAAATACTAAAAGGCGACCGCAAAAACATTGGTGGAATAAGAGCTAAACGCAATATGGTAGAATTTACAGACCAGACTGTTAAACTTAAAAAAAATGATGTGGTATATATGTCCACAGATGGATATAGTGATCAGTTTAATCCAAATTATAAAAAATATAGTAGCGAAAGATTTGAAAAACTATTGAAAAAAATTGCGGCAAAAGATATTGCCGAACAAAAAGTAATTTTGGAAAACGAACTTGCGCAACACCAACAATCAGCCGAACAAACTGATGACATTACGGTGTTTGCAGTTAAATTAATTTAAAAAAACAATAAGCAAAAAGCATATAAAATGGCATTTATCAACGCACTTGAAATTTCACAAACAATGTTGGACAATAACATTGTCGTTTCGTACATCGGTCCATTTGACGGACAGATATTGTCGCTGTTGGCATCCAACATTGAAGATTCGCTTTGGGACGATCCTCACAGAGGCAAAAAGTTTTTCAAGATTTTTATAGAACTAAGCCAAAACATCTATCTTTATTCCAAAGAAAAAGCAGGAGGAATAGGTATTGATGCTCAAGCAGGTGTAGGTCTTATGCTAATAAAAGAATATGATACTCATTTTAAATTTATAACTGGAAATCTTGTTGATAAAGCCGACCACGAAAAGCTTAAAGAAAAATGCAACAACATACTCGGCAAAAATAAAGATCAATTACGCGAGTTTAAAAGGCAAATGCGTTCTATGCCACGAGCTGATTCGGGTGGTGGAAACATTGGTCTTATACAAGTTGCATTGTTAAGTGGTTATCCTATCGATTATGATTTTATTGACATGGACGACAAACATTCGTTCTATGTACTTAGTGTGATGATTGATAAATAAGCTCCAAATAAATACAAAAAAATAAACGTAATCTATATGGCTAAATAGTCAGAAAAGATTACGTTTTTTTTGTTTTATATCTATTCAAAAATTAAGTAATTTACTTAGAATCAAGTTCTTTTAGTTCTTCAAGTTCAAGCCAACGAGTTTCTTTCTCATCAAGAAGGGCTAATATCTGCTCCATTCGCAAAGATTTTTCTGTTATTAGGGCAATATCGCTCACTCCCGAACTTAAAAAAATTTCAATTTCTTTTTTTTCTGATTCCAATTCAGCTATTTCTTTTTCAAGTTGTTGATATTCAATATTTTGTTTATAACCAAAATTCTTTTTATTTCTCGAAGGTTGTGGCTTTAAAGAAATAGTTGAACGCGGATTTTCAATTTTAGAAATCTTGGATTCTTCTTCTTTTTCTGTTAAATAAACAGTATAATTACCTGGAAAATTCCTAATTTTACCATTACCCTCAAATGCAAAAATACTATCAACGGTTTTGTCAACAAAATAGCGGTCGTGAGAAACTACAAGAAGACACCCTGCAAAAGAATTAAGATAATCTTCAAGTACATTGAGAGTTACAATGTCTAAATCGTTAGTAGGTTCATCAAGAATTAAAAAATTAGGATTTTTCATCAACACCGTCATAAGATAAAGTCGTCGCCGCTCACCACCACTTAATTTTGCAACCAACGAGTAATGCATCTTGGCTGGAAAAAGAAAGTATTCAAGAAATTGCGATGCAGAAAGTTTACGACCATCACCAAGTACAATAACTTCCGCAATTTCTTTAATAATATCTATAACACGTTGATTTTCATTATACACAATACCACTTTGACGATAATAACCCGGAATAACGGTTTCGCCAAATTCAACAGTTCCACTATCAGGACTAATAGTTTGCATTATAATATTTAAAAACGTAGATTTTCCACAACCATTAACACCTACAATACCAATTTTGTCATTTTTTTTAAACGAATAAGAAAAATTATCAATAAGTTTTTTATCACCAAACGATTTTGATAAATTTTTGATTTCCAATATTTTATTGCCAAGTCTATGCACCATACCCGTTTGTATTTCAACCTTACGAGTGTCAATTTTTTGCGAAGCAAACTCCTTTAATTTATAAAAACTATCAATCCTATACTTTGCCTTTCCACCACGCGCCTTGGGCATACGACTTATCCATTCGGATTCTCGACGCAAAAGATTATTAGCTTTATCAATGGCTGCATTAAGATTTTCAATACGTTCTTGACGTTTTTGGAGATAATAAGAATAATTACCATTATAATTATATATCTTATTATCATCAATTTCAATTATAAAATTACAAACATTGTCTAAAAAATATCTATCGTGAGTAACCATCAATAGTGTAGTACGAGTATTTTTAAGATAATTTTCAAGCCATTCTATCATTTCAGTATCAAGATGGTTGGTTGGCTCGTCAAGAATAAGCAAGTCAGGACGTTCAATAAGGGTGTCGGCAAGTGCGATACGTTTTTTTTGACCACCTGATAGTTCAGATATTTTTTGATCTAAATTATTGATTTTTAATTTACCAAGTATCTGTTTCATATCGCTTTCATAATCCCACGCATGAGCAGAATCCATTTGAGCCTGAGCTTCAAAAATTTTTTCTTGAACACCCGAAGCCAACGCCGTTTCATAATTTTTTACAACACGTGCAAGCTTGTTATTAACAGAAAAAATCTGTTCTCTAACACTAAAATTATCGTTAAGAATTGGATTTTGTGGTAGATAACCAACTATCAAATCATTTTTAAAAACAACATCACCGCTATCTTTTGATTCCTTGCCAGCAATTATACTAAGTAATGTACTTTTGCCAGCACCGTTTTTAGCAATAAGAGCGGTTTTATTATCTTTGCAAACCGAAAAAGAAATATCTTTAAAAAGTAGCAAATCTCCGAAACTTTTCGTAAGATTTTCTATCTGCAAATATGTTATCATGCTTAGTTTTATTTTTTGCAAAAATAAAACTAAAAAAAAAGTTTCAAAAAATAAATAAATTATTTTTTTTAGAGGATTGATTTTCAGTATATTAAAAAATATTTTTTTTAATATAAGGCAAAAAATACAAAAAAAATATTGCAAAAAAGATATTTATATTTATTTTTGCAAAATGATATGCAATCAGCCTACGCTAAAAGCGATAGTTGCAAAAATAGTTTTATGATAAAAAATTTAATAATTTTTTTAAAAGGATTTTCGATGGGGCTTGCCAACGTTGTACCTGGCGTTTCTGGAGGTACAATAGCGTTGCTTGCTGGTGTTTTTGAAAGATTAATCAATGCTTTAAAATCTTTTGATATAGAAGCACTTAAACTTTTGTCTAAATTTAAATTTCGCGAATTTGCACAACATGTAGATTTAATTTTTTTAATTTGCTTGTTTCTTGGTGAAATTATAAGTGTTTTAACAGCAGCAAAACTCCTTGATTATGCTTTTAAAATACATAACGGAATTTACGTTTGGGCATTTTTCTTTGGACTAATATTAGTATCAGTTTTTTACATTGGTAAACAAATAAAAAAAATCAATTTATATAGCATAATATTGATGCTTGTTGGTGCAACAGTAGCTTTTGCCACATCAATAATAAGTCCCGCCAACGAAAACGACAACATATTTTATCTTATATTTTGTGGTGCAATAGCCATTTGCGATATGCTATTACCCGGAATTTCTGGTAGTTACACATTAATATTACTTGGCAATTACAAACTTATTATTGTAGATTCAATATCACATCTCTTCGATAGTTATGATGCATTTTTCCAAAACATACAAATATTGTTGCCATTTGCAATTGGAGCAGCAATAGGTTTTTTGGCATTTTCTCGATTTTTGTCGTGGTTAATGAAAAACTATGGCGACCAAACTTTAGCCATACTAACTGGTTTTGTATTTGGATCTTTGGCTTTTATTTGGCCATGGAAACATCCTATTTATCAAATGATAAATGGACACGAGGTATTTAACAAGCATGGAGAGCCAATAATTGAAGGCTACAATAAATATTTTCCAGACTTAACAAGCGAAACATTTATAGCAATAGCATTTATTATACTCGGTATTGTTACACTTTGTTTAATAGAAGAATTGTCAAGTAGGAAAACAAAAAAAGCAAAATAGAAACAAAAATAACAAGAAAAACTTTATAATTGTGGATGTCGAAAAAATCAAAATGATGGCCAAGACTTTCGAAGGCTTGGAAGATGTTCTCGGACGCGAACTTATGCGTATGGGAGCTGATGATGTTGAAACCGACGTTTGTACGGTAACATTTACAGGCGACAAAGAACTGCTCTATAAGGCAAACTACGAACTTCGCACTGCTTTGAAAATTTACAAAGAAATCTTGAATTTCGATTTTGAAAATACCGAAGATTTTTATTCGCATCTACGCGAATACCGTTGGAGCAAAATACTTAACATTTATAAAAGTTTTAAAGTAGAAACCAACGTCAATTCTGAAGAATTTGCACCATTGGAAGATATAAACGCAAAAATTTCAAAATTAATTTGTGATTACTTTAACGAAAAATCCAAAAAAGTACCACCCAAGAACAACGAAAATCCAGCAGTGGTAATTGTTGTTAATATAAACGCAAAAAATTGTCAAGTATGTCTTGATAGTAGTGGCGAATCATTGTCAAAACGCGGTTACAGAGTTTCAACTGCCAATGGCGCACTTAACGAAGTATTTGCAGCAGGACTTGTTCAACTTTCTGGCTGGAAAGCCAATACCAATCTCATTGATCCAATGTGTGGTTCAGGCACAATTTTGATAGAAGCCGCAATGTATGCCTACAATATCCCAGCGCAAGTTTGCCGCGAAACATTTGGTTTTTTCACATGGAGAGATTTTGATGCTAACATTTGGCAACATATAAAAAATGATGCAAAAGTACGCATAAAACACAATGGAGAATTTGCACATAAAATTATAGGTTGTGATGTTTCTGAAAACGCATTTAAAGCAGCACAACAAAACATAAAAAAAGCAATCCTCGACAAATACATCAAAATTAGCAACGAACCAATTGATTCCTTGGTAGTTCCAGAAAATCCTAATACATTGATATTCAATCCACCAGCAGCAGATATTTATCGCCAACAAGAAACCGACAATTTTTTAAAATACCTCGGTACAATATTAAAAAAAGATTTCAAAGGTAGCAAAATTTGGATAAATTCCAACTATTCAAAAATGGCACAATCGCTTGGAATGACAATAAAGAAAGAACATTCTGTTTTTTTAACAAATCAAGAATACAAACTTTCTCTTTTTGAATAAAATTTTACAAAAAAAATTTGTAAAATTTTAAAAGGATTTACTACATTTGTCAAAAGAAAACACGCTAATATTATAAGTATAGTATGTTGGACATACACGACATATATAAAAAAATGTGTAAGGGTGATTTAATTGTTGCCCACGAAGGTGAGGTATCGTCCGACTTGATAAGCGATATTTTGGCGCAGTTGGAAGACAAACTCATTGCAAGTGGAGTATCATTAAAATTTGTGAGGAAAATTTACAACATAATGGTGGAGGCACTACAAAACCTCTACCACCATTTGGAAATTCCTCCAGATAGTTTTTTTGATAATTCCAAATTTCAAAAGGGTAGTAAATTCGCTATTATGTCGATGACAAAAGAAAGTAGCGGTTATAGAATTACCACAGGAAATTTTATTAAAAAAGAAAATTGTCATTTTTTACGTGATAGAATAGAGCAATTAAACTATTTGTCGCAAGAAGAGTTAAAAGAGCTTTACAAACTTGTATTAAATAACGATGAGTTTTCCGCAAAAGGTGGTGGAGGATTAGGATTTATTGAAATGGCTCGTAAATCTGGAAACAAATTTGGCTACGAGTTTTTACCATACGACAAAAATTTTGAGTTTTTTGTTTTAGAAATAGTGGCCTCATAAATTAACTTGGAAAAATAAAAAACAACATGGATTCGATAAATATTGAAGGAACGTCAAAAACACCAACCATTTCGTTTGACGCTGGAACTGGCAAAATTGAAATTAAAGGAAGATCAATTCCCGAAAATTCAATAGAATTTTATAAGCCACTTGTTGATTGGCTTGATAAATATGCTGATGTTGCTAACGGATTGGTAGAGGTTAATATGCAATTGGAATATTTTAATACCAGTTCATCAAAATGTATTCTTGATGTTTTTAAAAAACTTGAAAATGTAAATAGCAAAGCTGGGGCAGAGGTGGTTATCAATTGGTATTATGAAGAAGATGACGAAGATATGCTTGAAGCAGGAGAAGACTATCAATCTATTTTGAAGATTCCATTTAAAATGGTGGAAATTTCTGACTAATTCTGTTAATACTCAATATAATTATTGTGTAAATTTAGTTTGTAAATATATGTTTTTGTATATTATAATTTACAGAAAAAGTGGAAAAAAATAAATTTCCACTTTTTTTTTGTCTTTACTTTC
>CALFIU010000021.1 GCA_937877455.1 uncultured Bacteroidales bacterium | reverse complement strand
AGAATCAACGAAATCTACAAAAAATCCGTGTGTATTTTTTGCAGAATCAACGAAAAATATTTGTTAATATGTAATTCCAAATTATTTGACGCGGCAATTTCATTTGAACGGGCGGACACGTAGGTCCGCCCCTACACATCATTCTATTTTGGGTGGGAATTATAAGATTGAATATCACCATATTTTGTAGGGTGGGTCTATGTGCCAGCCCGCATTGATGTCGATTCAAATGAAATAGCGTGATTATTTGATATGATGTTGAAAAACTTTTTTTGCATTGGTAAAACTTTTTTTAATTTTGCCCAAAACTTAAAATGCAATGAGTGTATTAAAAGGAGTTATTTTTGATTTTAACGGTACGTTGTTGTGGGATACACCATACCACAATAGGGCTTGGAACATATTTTTGGAAAAATATGGTATAAAACTCAGCGATGCAGAGATTAGGGACAAATTTCATGGAAAAAATAATCGTGATATTTTTACTCTGCTTTTTAAAGGTAAACTTTCGTCGCAACAGATATTAAAATATGCGTCAGAAAAAGAGGCTATATATAGAAAACTTATCGAAGATGATGATTTTCAACTTGCATCTGGTGTTACAAGGTTGTTTAATTTCTGTTTAGGTGCATGTATTCCAATGGCTATTGCCACATCAAGCGAAAAAGAAAATACTGATTTTTATGTTGAAAGATACAAATTAAAACGTTGGTTTCAAGCCAATAGAATAGTTTATAACGATTATTCTTTTAGAGGCAAACCAGAACCTGATATTTTTGTAAAGGCTGCTTCGCGTTTGTTTTTACATCCTTCCGAAATTATTGTTTTTGAAGATTCTTATGCAGGAATTGCTGCTGCCGAAAAGTTTGGGGCTGGCAAAATTATAATTGTTAATAGTACACACGATAATTATTCTGAATATCAATACCCCATAATTTCAAACTTTACAGCTGGTTTACAAATTATTAAAACCGAAATTGCTGACGAGAGAAATCAAAGGATAATGCTCGAAATTTAGGTTTGAAATATTGTTTTTTTTATATAATAAAAATGAAACGGCTTTTAATAAACCGTTTCATTTTTATTTTAGGATTACCCTATAAGTTTTTCAATAGCCGAATCTACTTGTGCAAAATTAAATTGGCTATATGTAGAATTAAAAAGGTTGGAAATTTTATCGTTACAAAGGTTACCAATACTACCAATGTGGGTATGGTTTAATGGTTTGTTCCAATGAAAGTTGCCTTCAAAAACTTGATGTCCAACTTGTTTGTATGCGTCGCGAAAGGGAACACCGTTAGCCACCATCTCGTTTAGTGCCTCTACTGTAAAAATAGGTTGATACATTTCGTTTTTTAGAATATTTTCGGTTGGCTGAATTTTCGGAAGAATAAATTCTAAGAAATCTAAACACATTTGCATACGTTCAAAAACTGGTAAGTAGCTTTCTTTTAATAGTTGCAAATCACGAAAATATCCACAAGTAAGATTACCAGTAATGCGGTTTAACTCAAATGGTAACACACTTATTTTGTTGCAATATCCGCGCATAAGTTCAAAAACATCGGGATTGGCTTTGTGTGGCATTATTGAAGAGCCCGTTGTGTATTCTTTTGGCAGAGAAATAAACTTAAAGTTTTGGCTCATAAACAAGCAACAATCAGCGGCAAATTTTGCTAATGTTTGTGAAAGTTGTGCAAGTGCCGATGCTACAACGGTTTCCACTTTACCACGTGTCATCTGCGCATAAACAGAGTTGTAGTCGGGAGAATCAAAGCCCAATAAATCAGAAGTGCGTTGGCGATCAATTGGAAACGACGAGCCGTATCCAGCTGCGCTTCCAAGTGGATTGCGGTTGTTTATTTTCCAAGCAGATAGTAAAGTTTGCAAGTCGTCGGCTAAACTTTCGGCATAACAACCAAACCAAAGTCCAAAACTCGAAGGCATGGCAATTTGTAGATGTGTGTAGCCAGGAAGAAGTATATCTTTGTATTTTTCGCTCAGTTGAATAAAAGTTTCAAATACGCTTTTAACGGTTTCTGTTATTTTTTGAAGTTTAGCGCGTGTAAACAATCTTACAGCTGTTACCACTTGGTCGTTGCGGCTACGAGCGGTATGTATGCGTTTTCCCGGGTCGCCAAGTTTTTCTGTTAACATAAACTCTATTTGCGAATGTACATCTTCTACGTCTGGTGCTATTGTAAAATTGCCGTCAACAGCTGTTTTGTAGATGTTTTTTAGCTCGCCTTGGAGTTTTTCGTTGTCGTCTTTGTTGAGCAAACCACATTCAGAAAGCATCTGGGCATGTGCCATGCAGCCGAGTGTGTCGTATTCGGCAAGATATAAATCCATCTCGCGGTCTTTGCCTACTGTAAATCGTGTTACAAATTCGGCTGTATCAAAACCTTTGTCCCAAAGTTTCATTTCTTTTATTTTTAGTCAAAAAATTAAAAAAAGTATTGTGTTTGTTTAGCACAATACATAGTTTCTATTTATTTTTTCTTACAAGAGTTAAAAATTCGTCAAAAAGGTATTCAGTATCAACTGGACCACCACACGCTTCTGGGTGAAACTGAGTAGAAAAAAACGGTTTGTTTTTGTGTTTTATACCCTCGCATGTATTGTCGTTAACATTAATAAACCATGGTTGCCAATCGCCCGTAATGGTTTTTGTGTCAATAGCAAAACCATGATTTTGACTGGTTATGTGGCAACGATTTGAGCCTTCGAGCAATACAGGTTGGTTGTGGCTACGATGACCATATTTGAGTTTGTATGTATCAAACCCCGCTGCCAATGCCAAAAGTTGATTACCTAAGCATATACCATAGATTGGTCGGTTTTCTGTTAACGCCTTTTTTATATGTTCTATTGTTGGAACACACATTTTGGGATCGCCAGGACCGTTGGAAATAAAAAGCCCATCGTAGGCTATTGTTGAAAAATCATAATCCCATGGAACACGTATAACTTTTGCACCGCGTTTGGTAAAACACCTTATTATATTATTCTTAACGCCACAATCCACCAAAACAATAGTTACGTCGCCGTTTTCGTTGTATGTTTCTACTTTTTTGCAACTAACTTGAGCAACAAGGTTATCTTTGTTTGGGTCGTAATCTTGAGGTATTTGCTCGTCGATGATAATTTTTCCAAGCATAGAGCCTTTTTCTCTTAGACGTTTGGTAAGTGCGCGAGTGTCTATGCCAGTTATTGCAGGTATTTGTTGTTCTTTAAGCCAATCTCCAAGGCTTTTTTGAGCATTCCAATGGCTATATTCTACAGAATAGTTGTCAACAACAAGTGCTTGTACATGTATTTTATCAGATTCAAAAAAATTTTTAATTTTGTCTTTGGTGTCATCGCCCGGTATGCCGTAGTTGCCAATCATTGGGTATGTGGCAGTTAGTATTTGACCTTTGTATGAGGGGTCGGTAAGGCTTTCGGTATAACCCGTCATTGCTGTATTGAAAACAACTTCGCCAGCAACCGATTTTTCGTATCCAAACGTCTCTCCGCAGTATTTTGTGCCGTCTTCGAGTTCAAGAACGGCTTTTTTAGAATTATTCATTTGTGATTTTATCTTTTAAATATGGAAATTCTTTAATTATAGTTTTTTTTGCAGCTCTTCGCGAAAAACCATCGCGTATAATTACCAAAATAGTATCATCGCCCGAAACAGTGCCAGCAATAACCGCAAGTTTTTTGTTGTCTATCATTGCGCTAACAGCGTTGGCAAATCCAGAGGAGGTTTTTACAACCAACATTCCTCCAGCAAATTCTGCCGAAATTATTTCTCCTGCAAGGTTTGCCGTTGGTGCAACATTATGTTTTGAAATAGTGTAGTAACTTCCACCTGTTCCATCAGACATGCGTGAGATTTTCAACTCTTTGAGATAACGCGAAAGACTTGCTTGTGTAATGGTTATACCAGCAAGGCTAAGTTTTTCTATCAATTGGTTTTGCGAACCAATTTTTTCACTTTCTATGATTTTACAAACCATAGCCATCCTATTTTGTTTGCTGTTCATAGTTTACATTTTTCAAAATACAAAATTATCTACAAATTTTGTATTTATAAAATTCCGAAATTAAAAAATGTTAAAAACGACAAAATATTGAAAACAAAACAGTTAGAATATTTTGCCGTTACAAATATTTCACCT